>JBGAUU010000113.1:0-13781 GCA_044228465.1 Cyclobacteriaceae bacterium | reverse complement strand
GAGGCGCGCATTATCTTATCACAGTGTGCTATTTATCTGGCAAGTTCTCCAAAGAGCAATGCGAGTTATGTAGCCATTGACACCGCGTTGAAGACGGTGAGCGAAACTGGCGATCTTTCCGTGCCTCTGGCTATTCGTAACGCTCCTACCAAGCTGATGAAAGAATTGGATTATGGAAAGGGATATCAGTATGCGCATAGCTACGACAACAATTTTGTGAACATGGAGTTTTTGCCGGAGGCGATTCAAGGCACACGTTTTTTCGACCCGGGAAACAATGCACGCGAAATGGAAATGCGTAACCACCTGAAGAAACTTTGGAAGGAGAAGTATGGATATTGATGTATGTTTGTAACAAAGTGCTTTTCAGAACGATTAAAATAAGAAACTAAGTGCAACGTCTACAACTTGAATCATCGCCTTTTTTTATTTTGCTCTGCGTGTTGCTAGGCGTAGCGTATGCTTATATTCTATACAAAGCAAAACATCCGTGGAGCCATACCATCAATCGGGTATTATTTGCAGTTCGTGCGGTTACAGTATCATTGCTTGCGTTTTTATTGCTCGGCCCCATTCTAAAACTAACGAGTAATATTTTCGAAAAACCGGCTGTCGTTTTTTTAATTGATAATTCTGCTTCAATGAAAGAAGTAGGAGACTCAACGAAGCGCTTAAATCTTATAAAAGAATTGCAACAGGCCGGAAAAGAAATTCAAAATGCCGGGTATGATATTCTCTTTAAAGACCTGAATGGAAATCCAGCTGACAAAGTTATTTTCAATGCGACTAAGTCAGATATTACTTCAGGAATAAAAAACATAGTTACTTCGTATGAAGGCAAAAACCTGAACAGTATTGTTTTGGTAAGTGACGGTATTTATAACTCAGGCACTTCTCCAATATATTCGCCTGCGCGTGTTCCAATTTACACAATCGGTGTAGGCGACAGCACCCTTCGTGCAGATTTGGTCATGAAAGATGTTGCCTATAATAAAATTGCTTATCAGGGTAACAAGTTCCCGATTCACGCAGAGGTGCTGGTACAACGTATGCCAAATAGTGAAGTGAGAGTATCCGTTTCGAAAAACGGAAAAATAATTGAACAGCAACAGAAGAATAGCGGTACTAGCTTGCTTATCAATTTTGATTTTTTAGTCCAAGCGCAAGAGAAAGGAATACATCGCTACGATGTGATTATTGAAACCCTGAAGGGAGAATCTAGCACACGCAACAATCGGGCAAGTGTTTACATAGAAGTGGTGGAGGGAAAGAAACGTATTTTGCTGATTGCGCCAGCTCCACATCCGGATATCAAATCAATTCGGAGTGTGATAGAGAAAAATGCGTTATCTTTCATCAGGCCGCAGATCGCTCTGGTCGAACTACAGCACTCCTTCAGCAATTTCAGAAAAGTAAGAATTCTCTTTTGTTGATACTCGGTACACAAACAAACTTTCGTCAATTAACAGCTTTACAACTGCCACTTTCATTTGACCACGCAGGTCAATGGGATGAAGTAACCCCATTCATCAACGAATCGTTTCGAGATTTTAATTTTGTTGATAACACAGCAGGCATTGTGTCAGATTACCCTCCGGTAGAAGTTCCCTTCGGAAAATTTTCATATCCTACAAACGCGTCTGTATTAATGTACCAACGAATTGGAAATGTTGTCACTCAGCGACCTCTCTTATTCACATGGCAAAACGAGAATCAGAAGATGGCAGCATTGGTAGGAGAGGGTATGTGGAGATGGCGTTTGAGCGAGTATTCGGATACAGAAAAGACGGAAGTATTTGATGATGTATTCTTGAAGTTGATTCAATACATGAGCACATTAGAAGACAAAAAGAAGTTCAAAAGTTTTCCGATACAACCTCAGTTTTCAGAAGCAGATGTAGCCATCATTGAAAGTCAGGTATATAATGATTTGTTTGAGCCTGTGTATGGAAATACAATTTCTATTGAGCTTCGCAATGAAGCCAATGAATCATTTCAATATCAGTATGTAACCAGTCCCGGAGGTGCTCGCTACCAAATTGGAGGTTTACGTGAGGGTGTTTATCGGTACAAAGCTTCCACAGAAATAAATGGAAAGCGAGAATCTGTCAACGGCCAGTTTTTAGTAGTAGCCCAAACAATCGAATCACAAAACCTGACAGCCGATTTTGGTTTGTTGCGTAAGCTCTCTGCTTCTTCTCAAGGAAAGTTCTTCTCAGCAGAAAATATTAATGCGCTTCCGGCTGATTGGAAAAACACGCAGGCAACAGCTCTTATTCATTCCAATGAAACATTCAATCCACTCATTAACCTAAAATGGTTTTTCTTTTTACTGCTCGCTTTAATTAGTGGCGAATGGTTTTTGAGAAAGTATATGGGAGGTTATTAATACAAAGCTGTTATCGTATCTGCATTGTTCAAATTCTTGGCCGAGTAAGCTTATAACTGTTTCGCCACCTCATCCCAATTGATCGTATTCCACCAATTAGATATATAATCGGCACGCTTGTTTTGATACTTTAAATAGTATGCGTGTTCCCACACATCAATCGCAAGAAGTGGAGTTCCCTTGAGTTCACTGACGTCCATCAATGGGTTATCCTGATTGGGTGTCGATCCTATTCTAAGTTTCCCACCATCGTTTACCAACCAAGCCCATCCAGAGCCAAATCGCTTCATGGCCGAGTCAGTAAATTGTTCTTTGAATTTTTCGAAAGAGCCAAACGAACCTTGAATAGCATCGGCTGTTTTGCCAGTAGGTGTTCCACCTCCGTTCGCCTTCATTATTTGCCAAAAGAAATTATGATTCCACGCTCCTCCACCATTGTTGCGCGCTTTCGCGGATAGCTTGGAAGCATTGGCAAAAAATTGGTGCTCGTTTTCAAAACTAATTTTTTCAGATGCTATAGCTTCATTTACATTTTTAATATAGGCAGCATGATGTTTGCCATAATGAATCTCCATGGTGAGCGCGTCAATGTTTGGCTCTAATGCATTAAAGGCATAAGGCAAAGAAATTTGATTAAACTGAAGTGCGGGGGCTTCAGTTGCCAAAGCTTCCAGCGAATTAAACAACAGTGAAGTTCCTACTGTAACCAATGCGGTAGACTGAGCTGCATTCTTGATAAATTTTCTGCGTGTCGTTTTCATACGATGGTGTTTTCATCATTTTGTTAAGTAAAGTTACTTAAAAATAACTAGCTTGCATTACACGATAAATTCAATCTACTATGCAAGAAATTCTGTATAATGAAGTGCCTTCATTGGACTTAGCAGATTTTACGAATGGTGATTCTGCACAAAAGAAAAAATTTGTTGCTGATTTAGGAGCTGCTTATAATAATATAGGTTTTGTAGCTATTCGAAATCACTACCTCACAGATGAACTATCTGCGAGTTTATATGAAGTGATTAAGAAGTTTTTTGCACTACCGGATGAGCTAAAAAAGAAATACGAAATAGAAGGACTAGCCGGGCAACGTGGCTATATCGGCAAGGGAAAAGAGCATGCCAAAGGCAGAAATACAGGAGACCTGAAAGAGTTTTTTCATGTTGGGCAGGAAGTGAACGATAGTGATCCCATCAAATGTGAATATCCGGATAATGTTTGGCCAAAAGAGCTACCGGAGTTTCAAAAAATAGCGCTCGAAGTGTATCAGCGCTTGGAAAAAACTGGCGTACAAATGTTACGTGCCATTTCACTCTACCTTGAACTGCCAGAAAATTATTTTGATGCGAAGGTGAAACATGGCAACAGCATCTTGCGCCCCATTCATTATTTCCCAATTGAAAATCCGGATGCGGTACCAGCCGATGCTGTGCGTGCAGCGGAACATGGAGATATCAATCTGATTACATTGTTGATGGGAGCCAGCGCAGATGGTTTGCAAGTTTTGCGTAGAGATGGAAAATGGATTCCGATCACAGCGCTGCCAGAGCAATTGGTTGTAAATGTAGGCGATATGCTTGAGCGACTTACAAATAAGAAGTTAAAGTCAACTATTCATCGGGTAGTTAATCCACCCCGCGGCCAAATGAATAAACCTCGCTATTCAATACCTTTCTTCATGCATCCACGATCGGAAATGAGTTTGGCATCACTAGCAGGCTGCATAGACTCGGAGAATCCAAAGCTATGGCCAGATATTACAGCTGGCGAATTTTTGAATCAGCGTTTACGCGAGATTGGATTAAAAAAGTAAATTTTGAATGCACCGGTTCGATATAAAGATTTCTTAAAGGATGTTTCCATTTTGTCTGTGTCTAGCTTCGGGGGGCCGCAGGCACACTTGGCACATTTTCAAAATATTTTAGCAAAGAAAAAAAATTACGTAACAGAAGAGGAGCTCATCGAATTGAATGCTCTTTGTCAGGTGTTACCGGGGCCAACTTCTACCCAAACCATTACGGCAGTAGGATACAAATTGGGAGGACCTAATCTTGCTTATCTCACCCTACTCATCTGGATGCTTCCTTCCGTAGCCATCATGACGATGGCAGGGGTTTTAATGGCAAACATCGAATCAAAAAACGTATCTCTTGATTTTGCCCGCTTCATTCAACCAATGGCCGTAGGTTTTATCGCGTACTCAGCTTACACCATTAGCCTACGAACGGTAACATCCAAAAGGGCATTAGCAATCATGATTGGAGCGGGTATTGTATCTTTCATTATTCGCACGCCCTTTGTCTTTCCAATTACTTTGTTGATAGCAGGAGCCATAACAGCTTTTAATTATAAGGCGCATCCACGCGAACCAAAGAAAAAATTTGAAGTGCGATGGGCAAATTTTTCGTTGTGGATTGGGGTATTGATTTTAGCGGCTATTTTGGGTAGCCTAACCCGGTCCATACCTTCTTACTTACCTATTCGTTTGTTTGAAAATTTTTATCGAAATGGAAGTTTGATTTTTGGAGGAGGCCAAGTTTTGACCCCATTGCTTCACACAGAGTTTGTTGAGTTTGCCAAGCCCACACTAGAAGGTCTACGTCAGCCTTACCTCAACAATGAAGAGTTTCTTTCAGGGTATGCGCTGGCGCAATCACTTCCGGGGCCTGTATTTTCATTTAGCTCCTACATAGGAGCATTGGCCATGCATAGCCGAGGATTTGGTATTGGGGGGCAGATACTGGGCGGATTAATGTCTGCTATTGGCATTTTCTTACCTGGTACATTCCTCATATTCTTTATGATTAGAGTATGGGAGAGCCTAAAGAAGTTCAGACCTATTCGAGCCTCTTTAGAAGGAATTAATGCAGCAAGCGCGGGCCTGGTTGCTGCGGCTGCCATCTTGTTATTTAGACCTGTCGAGGGGAATTTTTTGATCTATTCATCTATTACAATCGCCACCTTCTGTATCATGACTTTCACAAAGATTCCTTCTTGGGCCGTTATCTCTGGCGGTCTAGTATTAGGCATCATTACTCAATAAAAAAGCCCCAGTAAAGGGGCTCTTTCTTATCATTTTTCTAAGGAAATTATCCTAACTTAAACTGAATAGGTAATGTATAACGCTGTTTTACAGCTTTTCCTCTTTGCTTGCCTGGGTTCCATGGAGGAGCGCTTTGCATAACACGTGCAGCTTCTTCATCACAGCCGGCACCAATTCCTTTAATCACTTTTACGTCAGTAATAGAACCGTCTTTACCAATTACGAATTGAACGAATACTTTCCCTTCCACACCCATTCTGCGAGCTTGAGCAGGGTATTTCATTTTTTCGCCAATGTATTTGTAGAATGCAGGCATACCACCTTTAGGAGCAGCAGTTTCTTCAACGACAGTGAAAATTTCTTCTACCTCTTCTTTTGGCTCTTCCGCTACTACTTGAACGGCCTCTACTTTCGTTTCTTCTGTAACTTCCACATCAAATTTGATGTTTAGGTCTTCTTTAATCTCTTCTTCATCCGGAACCTCTACAATTTGAGGTTGTTGAATAACGGGTGCTGGTGGAGGTGGTTGCTCGGTAGGAGGAACTTCAAGCATTTCCTCAAAAGTGTTGGTACTTTTGTTTGTTAACAAGTCTACTTGAGCATCGTAGCTTTTCCATTCAAAAGCCATTACAGATATTGCTAACGTAAACAATAATCCGATGCTAAAAAATAAGCCCGACTTCTTCGTCAAATCGGCTTTTTCAGTCTTTTTCGCTTCCATACAGTTTCAGTTTAGGATTCCAAATATAAGAATAGAATCCTTTGATCAATAGGAAGTCACAAAAACTTGATACTTTTTTAAAGCCAAAGCTAGTACCTAACAGGCACTAGCTTTGGTATTGAACGGCTATTTGCTAAAGCTTAAAACTAATCGGCACAATACAACGCTGCTTTACGGCTTTTCCACGCTGTTTTCCAGGCGACCATGAAGGCGCTTTCTGCATTACACGCACCGCTTCTTCATCGCAACCGGCTCCAATTCCTTTCAGAACTTTTACATCGCTGATGGCACCGTTTTTATCCACTACAAATTGTAAGAGCACCTTTCCTTCCACTCCTAATCTTCTTGCTTGGGGTGGATATTTCATGGTTTCAACAAGATATTTGTAGAAGGCTGGCATTCCACCAACAGGGCTGGCAGACTCTTCTACGATTGTAAAAATTTCTTCTACTTCTTCCGCTGGTGCATCTGAAATTCCTACCTGAGTTGGTACTTCAATGCGAGGGGCTTCAACATCAAAATTGACATTTAGATCAAGCTTGATTTCTTCTTCGTCTGGTACTTCAATAATTTGAGGCTGTTGAACAACCGGTGCTGCCGGTGGTGTTTGTTCCGTTAGCGGTACATCCAGCATCTCTTCAAATGTATTAGTACTTTTTACAGTTAGCAGATCGACTTTATCATCGTATTGTTTCCACTCAAATGCCATTAATGACAGTGCAAGAGATACGGAGAGGCCAATAGAAAAAAATAACCCTTTCTTACTGGCCAAATCTGCATGTTGTGATTTTTTCGCTTCCATAATTCAGTAAACATTAAATACTGAATTAGCTTACGGTGAATTATATTGAGAGTTGCTAGATTGAATGCAAGAATTTTGTTGCCTAAAATGGCAAATTTATTTTCTGCTTCCGTAAAACAAGGTAAAGTAGACCGTAGGAAATACGGCATGATTAGGAGCCTTTGGCATTAAAATCACTTCTTTGAAGTAAGCGTCAACCAGAACACCTACCTCAAAACCGGTAACCTGACTCTTAACAACCCCAAGTTCAAAATTGAAACCAAATTTGATATTACCTCCCATTTGGATTTTGGAGTCGCCTAGACCTTCGAATAAATAACCTGTCCCAAGAATTTTGTCATAGGAATGGTTTGGGTTATTCGGATCATATTGTTCTGTAACAGTATTAAACACTGAATTAGTTGTTCGCTCAATATAATAGGGAGCCACAATGCCAATTGAAGGACCGAGTGCGAGTACGGCTTTGATTTCTATACCTTGTTGCGGAGCTTTGGTAAAGAGAACCAGATCGCGGCCATACTGTAGGCGAAAAGCAAAGAGATAATTACTTTTGCCAAGGGTGAAAAAATTTCCGGTTTGATAAGCTTGAACCCTTACTTCTTGAGGATTTTTCACATTCATAATTTCCAATCCGTAGGTTTCAAAAAGGCGCTCGTTAAGTCTGCGGGCCTTTTTGAAGGTAAAACCTCCAATGAGGCCACCGGCTGAATTTTTGTTAATGCCCCACGTAAATTCCGAATTATACTCATAGCTGTCTTGTGTTTGACTAAAACCAAACGAGGTAACAGCTAGAAACAAAATCAGCAATAAAATATTTTTGAGACTTCTATACATAGCAAGGCACTACTATTCCGAAATTTAAGGTAAATAGCCAACGAAAAAAATAGCTTAATAGTTTATTGCATGGATACAATCATGGCCACCGTAGAATACCAGGGCGGTTTGCGAACCCAAGCGGTTCATTTGAAATCTAAAAATGAGGTAATCACCGATGCCCCTACAGATAATAATGGCAAAGGAGAAGCATTTAGTCCAACCGATTTAGTAAGTGCGGCCTTAAGCAGTTGCATGATGACCATCATGGGGATCGTTGCCGAACGCGAAGGTATTGACTTAAAAGGTTTGAAGTCAGAAGTAGTGAAGGTGATGTCGTCTAATCCAAGAAAAATAGCCGAGATTAAAATCGATTTTACCCACTCTCATTTGGTTGCTACGGAAGAACAGAAGCAAAAATTAAAAAATGCGGCACGCACATGCCCGGTAGCATTAAGCCTATCACCTGAGCTTAAACAAACCGTAACCTTTAATTTTTAGAGATAGAGATTGCGGTTATTCTTTTCTTTAATTCAGAGTAATCTATATCGAAGTGTGATGCGTTATAGATTGATTTTCCATTCTGAATAATCAATACTTGTGGAGATTGATGTTCCACCTGAAACAATTCAGCAATTTGATTGGAAATGGATCGGTAGTTAAGCAAGTCAAGATAATAGGCGTCTACAGACATATCTTCGGATTTCCAGTTTCTCTCCAACCGATTGAGAGATGTATTGCTGATGGAGCAAGTGGTACTATGTTTAAAAATCAAAACCGGCTTAAGCCCTGATGATTCAACAATGTTTTTTAGCTGGTTGGCTTCTTTGAGTGGTATCCAATTTAAATTAGTCATAGAGGTCTTTCCATAATTCTCGCTCTTTTTTATCGTAGCGAGGTCTCCGTACTTTTTCTTTTACAGCGGTTGGTTGATTGTCACTTTTCTTAAACAGTTTCGACCACAACAACTTCATATTGATCAGAATAGTTCTTTCTTTTTTAACATTATCAATATGGCCATGGGCAAATTTTGCATCCGGATGCAATCGAGAGCCATGCGGTTTACTCATGCGCAAATTCCCCTGATAATTATTAATGCGGGCATAGGCCCTTCCAGGATCTTTAACTTGCAGGGCTTTTTTAGCACTACTTGGATTATGCTTGTAGTTCCAGATTTGTTTCATTTTTCCTTCAAATTCAGAAGCTCTTACACTGCCTTTGCCTGGAGACTTACCATCAATAGCCTTTTTAGCACTCAATCGATTATGCTGGTGATCAGCTTCCTTTACCCGTACTTGTAAGCCACCAACCCGGAAAGTCGATTTGTTTGGTTTTTCTTGTCGGGTGGCTAATTTATTTGCGTTGGGCCCTTTCACATAGCTTGGTCGTTTCAGGAAGCCTGTATAGCGCGCATTGGCAAGGTCAACTGGTTTTTTGTCTCTTACTTTGATTGGTTTACCGTCATTATTAAGAGGTTGTCCACTCACGCTTCCACCCCCTTTTTCCGGTTTGCGAGCGCGCAGGGATCCTTTATACTTTTCAATTTTTATAGCATAGGAGGGCGGTAGTTTCCCTGTCACAGGGTTATCATTATTATTTCTTGGCTGACCACTGATGCTGCCACCTCCCTTTTTAGGACGCTTCGCCTTAATCGTACCGGTATATTTCCCCATTCTTCCGGCAAAAGCAGGCGGAATTTTTGCTGCTACCGGATAGCCGCCATTATTTCTTGGTTGTCCGCTGATGCTTCCACCTCCTTTTTGCGGTCGTTTTTCTCTGATAGATCCTGAATATCTGCCAGCTCTAGCTGCAAAAGACGGAGGAATTTTAGCGGCAACTGAATAACCTCCATTATTTCTTGGCTGGCCACTAATGCTACCACCACCTTTTTGAGGTCGTTTGGCTTTCATAGTCCCGGAAAATCTCCCTGCTCTTGCAGCAAAACTGGGTGGAATTTTTGCCCCCACCGAGTTTCCGTCATTATTGCGGGGCTGACCGCTAATGCTGCCTCCGCCTTTCTGTGGCCTCCTGCCTTTCATATTTCCCGAAAAACGACCTGCCTTTGCGGCAAAACTGGGCGGGATTTTAGCACCGACAGAATTTCCTCGATTGTTTCTCGGCTGACCGCTAATACTTCCACCACCTTTTTCAGGTCTTCTTGATTTGATTGATCCTCTATAACCTGCTCCTTGAGGTGTAAATCCGGGTGTAATATCCCAACGCTTGATATTGCCCTGATAGGTTCCGGCTCTGGCGGCACTTGGCTTTTTTGGAATTCGGGTAGCAATAGATTGATTTCCATTATTTCGCGATTGACCACTGATACTTCCACCTCCTTTGAACGGTCTTCTGGTTTTGATACTTCCTCTATAAGCGCTTCCTTGGGTGGTGAAACCTAACTTCCGTTTCACATTTCCAGAAAATGTTCCTATTCGACCTCCTCCCAAAGGAATTTTGGCGGGGACGGGATTACCCCGATTATTTCTAGGCAAGCCGCTGATGCTGCCACCTCCTTTTTTAGGTTTTATGCCTTTGCCACCACCACCGGAATAACCACCACCACCGGCTGAAACAGATTGTTTATAGCTACCGCGATAGTTAGCAACACCGGCACCACCTTTTGGAATTCGAACAGCTAAAGGTTTGTTGTTTCTTCCTCTGCCTCCTGTCGTTTGATATCCACTTCCTTTTACGGGTCGGCCAGGGCCACGGCTTTTACCGCTCACCGAAAACTTGCGCGGCATGAAAAACCGTCCTACACTTTCAGCGTTTCGCTTAGATGAATTTCTCCGTAGAGCTTTTCCGGAAACATCGCCATTCCATGCTTTCTGTTTTGTTTTTGGGGTGATATTAAAAATCCGTCCGAGTGCGGACCGACTTTTATCCCCACCGGGTCGCCTACCCTGGTAAGGATCGGTTGATGGCGTAACACCAATGGGTGGTGATTTGAAATTTTTTGTCCGGAGAGGTCGTCCGGTTATATCTTTTGTCTTAGCTGACTCTCCTCGTGAGAATTTTCCCCAATACACATTCTTTCGACCCCTCGTGACGAACGAACGGGAGCCTGTGCGGGGAATTATTTTTCGTTTTTTGGGATATGGCGATGCATTCGAGCGGGTGCTATACAAAACCGGTTGACCAATGGGGGCAGCATCCCGAAAGGCGCGCTCTGATTTACGGGGTCTTCTGGAAGGATTATTTACATAAGGACCTTTGTTTGGGTACACGTTGTTTCTGGCCATTTTGGCGGAAGAAGAGCGTATCTTGAGACGGCCACCACCAATTGGAGCAGCAGCACGTTCACTGCTTCTTGCTCGGGATGGTGATCGACTGGAAACCACAGCACGAGCGGCCGATGATTTATTTTTGGTACGAAGCTTTCGTCCTGAAATATCGCGGGTTTTGGACTTGACAGTTTTTGATTTACCTGGTTTTGATTTGAGGGTTATTCGGGGCAAAGGCTTGGCCGGCTTGTCGCCCTTTGTATTTTGTGCAAAAGATGCCCCAGCCATGAAAAAAAGCATGGCAAATGCGAATAGGCGAATGGCTCTTGCGAAGGTCAACCTGATCAATTAATAATTACCGAATATGTATAGCTTTAAACAGGCTAAATTAACAAAAATTGTGATTTAAATCGTCTTATGAATTTAGAGCAGTTTGAGCAATCTCTGGTAAATGCCAAAGCACCAACAGGCCTTACATCTGCACTTCAGGCCTTATGGTTTGATGCAAAAGGAGATTGGCATGGCGCCCATGAAAAAATTCAGGATGATCCTTCAGTGCAAGCCAGTTGGATTCATGCCTACCTGCATCGAAAAGAAGGCGATGAAAGCAATGCCCGCTACTGGTACAGTCGAGCTGGTAAAAAATTTCCAAGTGTAACACTGCATGAAGAGTGGCGCGCGATTGCATCCACCTTGCTGGTAGAATCAAACGATTAGTATTTTAACAACTCTTCGATTTTTCCCTTCAATCTTCCTTTTGGCAAGAAATTGTTTTCCAAAGTCGGAGCAAATGGAATGGCGGTATCCAAACTAGCCACGCGCATCACTGGTGCATCGAGGTGACTAAATAAATGCTCGTTGATCCACGCGGAAATCTCCGCGCCAATGCCTCCGGTTAGGGTATCTTCATGAAGAATCAAAACACGATTGGTCTTTTTAACCGTTTGCTCCACTGCCTCTTTATCCCACGGAAGAAGGGTTCGCAAATCCAATACATCGGCTTGCACTTCGGGCATGGATTGTAAAATTTCTTTGGCCCAATGCACGCCCATTCCATAGGTGATGATGGAGAGTTGAGTGCCTTCGCTTACTAGTTTTGCCTTTCCGATTTCCACGGTGTAATAATCATCGGGAATTTGATCTTTGACGGAGCGGTACAACAATTTGTGTTCGAAGTATAGGTATGGATTCGGGTCTTCCAATGCGGCACACAATAAACCTTTGGCATCATACGGATTGGAAGGATACACAATTTTTAATCCGGGTGTGTGGAAGAACCACGCCTCATTACTTTGCGAGTGAAATGGTCCCGCTGCTGTTCCCGCACCGGTAGGCATGCGAACAACCACATCCGCTGCTTGACCCCAGCGCCAGTGAATTTTCGCCAGATTATTGACGATCTGGTTGAATCCTTCGGTAACGAAGTCAGCAAATTGCATTTCGACCATGGCCTTCATTCCTTTGATAGAAAGACCTAACCCCGAACCGATGATGGCAGCTTCGCACAAAGGCGTATTGCGGACGCGTTCTTTTCCGAATTTTTCAACGAAGCCTTCGGTGATTTTAAAAACACCACCATATTCTGCAATATCTTGACCCATCAATACCAAGTTCGAATGGCGCTCCATACTTTGACGAAGGCCATCGCTGATGGCATCAATGAATCGTTTTTCTGACGTTTGATCGGATGCAGCCGAAATAAGTTGCTGCTGAAAAGGAGCGTACACATCGTTTAATTCAACTTCAGTGCTCGCCACCGGATGCGTTTCTTCAAAGGCAATCGCCAACCCGTCTTCAATTTCTTTCTTGATTTTTTTACGCGTAGTGTCGATGAATTTTTGATCGATGATTTTTTCGCTCACCAAAAACTTCTCGTAATTGTCGAGTGGATCTTTTTGTGCCCACTCGTCCATTAATTTTTTTGGAACGTATTTGGTTCCGCTTGCTTCTTCGTGGCCGCGCATACGGAAGGTAATGCACTCTAATAAAACCGGGCGTGGATTTTTTCGGAGGCTTTCGGCCAGCGATTTTACTTTGTCGTAAACTTCCAACACATTGTTTCCATCTACCTGAACTCCCTCTATGCCATAGCCGATGGCTTTGTCGATAAACTGCTTGCACCGAAATTGTTCGCTGCTGGGCGTGCTCAATCCGTATCCGTTGTTTTCGATCACAAAGATGACGGGCAAATCCCACACGGCAGCCACGTTGAGCGCTTCGTGAAAATCACCTTGGCTGGTACCGCCATCTCCATTGAAAACAACGGTGACTTTATTTTCTTTTTTCAGTTTGGTCGCTAACGCGATACCATCGGCTACTCCGTTTTGCGGGCCGAGGTGCGAAATCATTCCTACGATATGATGTTCGTTTGTGCCAAAGTGAAAGGAGCGATCGCGTCCTTTGGTATATCCGCTCATGGTTCCCTGCCATTGCGCAAACAGTTTGTCGAACGGCATATCTCGACCCGTAAATACACCCAAATTACGGTGCATGGGAAGAATGTATTCATCCTTTTCCAAAGCAGCCGTAATACCAACCGAAATAGCTTCTTGTCCGATTCCGCTAAACCATTTGCTGATTTTGTTTTGGCGCAACAGGATGAGCATTTTCTCTTCAATCATGCGTGGCTTTAACAGCCGCTCATACAGGTTTTGAAGCGTTTCGTCTGAGTGCTTTTTTCGGAGGAATTTCATAGAGATATAATTACACTCAAAGTTAATGGAGTTTTCATCTCCAAAAACAGCCTCCGAGGTAATTACTTAGATCGATCGGGAATACTATCCCTTCAC
>JBGAUU010000112.1:0-14067 GCA_044228465.1 Cyclobacteriaceae bacterium | reverse complement strand
TTTAATTATGGAGGTATTGGTGCGGTGATCGGCCACGAAATTTCACACGGCTTTGATGATTCAGGCAGTCAGTATGATAAAGACGGAACTTTACGCAACTGGTGGACACCTGAAGATCTCGCGAAATTTAAAGAGCGCGCGAAGAAATTGCAGGAACAATTTGATGCCTATACGGTGCTGGATTCAGTGCACGTAAATGGTAAATTGACGCTGGGAGAAAACATCGGAGACTTGGGCGGATTAAATGCAGCGTATGAAGCTTTTAAAATGACAGCGCAAGGTAAATCCAATAAGAAGATTGATGGCTTCACACCCGATCAGCGTTTCTTTTTAGCGTGGGCACAGGTGTGGCGCGGCAATACGTTGGCCGATACAAAAGCACAATTGATCGTTACAGATTCGCATTCACCCAATGAATACCGAACCATCGGTGCCCCGGTCAATATGGATGCGTGGTATGAGGCATTTAACGTAAAGCCCGGGCACAAACTGTACAAGAAACCCGAAGAGCGGATTAAGATTTGGTAAACGAAATAGATAATATGCTATCATAAAAGAGGCTGTCTATGAAAAGGCAGCCTCTTTTGTTTGATTAGTTTCTATTACACTGACTCAAATAATCATAACTTTCCGAAGCGATTTAGTATGAGGGTACACTTCAGTTTCTTTATTCTTTTAGGATTAATCAGTTGCCATGAAGCAAAGCGATCTACCCTTGTAAGTAATCATCAACTTATAGCCAATCAGTTTGTGGATGCCTTCTATTCTTTTAATCGCGATTCCCTGCAAACAGTTTTGGCGCAAGCCAAATCTTCACAACCAAATATTTTATATTATCAGAAGTGGGCGGAGTGTGGGCATTATCAGATTGTCCAACGAAATCAACCTGTGCAGAAAAATGATTCAATTATTTTAGTTCCGGTGACAGTGAAAGATGATCTGATGCCTTCACTTGAAATTGATTTTCATGTAACCGACACATTTCATATTGTTTTTCGGGATGGAAAGATTAGCAGCGTAGAAACTTCCTCCAACGATCCCGAAGAATATCACCAAGCGAAAGCGTGGGTCAAACAGAATCATCCTGAGTGGATCGATAAACCTTGTGAAGGAATTTGGAATGGCGGTCCCTCTCCGTGTGATTGTATTCAGGGGTATATCAAAGGGTTTCAAGATTTTGCTAAATTGAAAAGGGGAGTTGCAAAATAAATTCTAATGGAAAAACATTTTGACCTAAGCGATCGCGAATTTGAAGACCGGTTTGCGAATGGCACATTCGATCCTACATTATTCAGTCACGAAGCACATCTGCGCCTGGCGTGGATTCACGTAACGAACAATGGTGAAGCGATGGCTATTAAAAATGTTTGCGACCAACTGATGCGCTTTGTGACTTTGGTAGGCGCAAAAGATAAATACAACCATACCTTGACAATCGCGGCTGTAAAAGCTGTTAATCATTTTGTCAGAAAATCGAAGTCGGATACGTTTCACGATTTTATCAGCGAATTCCCACGATTGAAATATAACTTCAAAGAGTTGATGGCAGTTCATTATGGCGTGGATATTTACAATTCACTACAAGCGAAAGCGGTGTTTATAGAACCGGACTTGGTGCCGTTTGATTAGGTTAGAGGGATTTTTTGTTACTGTTCAAGCAATTAACTTTGCTTAAAAAATCGAGATGAGATTTCTATTACTAGGACTTCTGGCGTTGTTATGTGCTTTGGAGGTAACGGCTCAGAATAAGAAGATAGGCATAACATTGCAATTAAGTAGCCCAAGCAATGATGATGTTAGGTTGGGGTGGTTTAACATCGATAATGAATCGGTAGATGATTATAACTTGCGTCACAAGTCTTTTGCGATGGGTTTGTTAATTAATTATAACATCCGTGAAGAAACAACACTTCGACTGCGAGTAGGAATATCAAGGCAGTTTATTAATGAGTATCGAGATAAGTACATTAGTGCGGTTCGCTACATTGAATCGAACAAAGGTGAGCAAACTAAATTTCAGATTGCACCTGGTGTTATTTGGAAGATGAATCGAAATAATCTTGATCTATACGGTGGCTTCGAGCTTCCAATTAATTTGCATGGGCAATTTACTATGAATCTAGATTATACGGGCATAGACTCTTTATCAGGAAATGTTTTATTCGAAGGTCGAAATATAACTACGCTACCTTCTGGCTACTCAGTGGGTATTGGTGCTATCATGGGATTCAATTACTTCCCAATAAAGCACTTTTCCGTTGGGGCTGAGTTTTCTCCCTCTCTTTTGTATGCACAACTTTCAGGTACAACACGATCGGAACGCTATTCAACCATTCCTACCGCTCCAGTTGTTACTAATTTTACATTGGATGAAGATGCAGGTTATACTTTTTATGATCAACGTTTTTCTATCAATTTTTCGTTTTGGTTCTGATTTTAGAAGATCGCATTTAGTTTAAGAGAATCGACCCGCATTATTAAATTAGTATAGTGTTTTATAGATGGGCATCGGCAGACGAAATTTTTTAAGATTAACGAGTATGGCACTTGCCGGACTTGTGGTTGACCCACTGAAAGCGGTACTGACTAATAACAATGCATATGTAAATAAAAAGCTAGGCATTTTGTTTCAGAAGCCAGCGGATTGGGGCTTTCTGGGTGTGAAGGATTTTGGTAAATTAAAGAATGAACAAATCATCGGTGAGGGGTTAGGAATGTCAGCCGAGGAAATTTGG
This sequence comes from Cyclobacteriaceae bacterium, assembly GCA_044228465.1. GTDB lineage: Bacteria > Bacteroidota > Bacteroidia > Cytophagales > Cyclobacteriaceae > ELB16-189. Next base: position 11,332 of record JBGAUU010000112.1, on the reverse strand, counting down.
GAAGACTTGGGTGATCCGATTTGTATTGCTACCAAATATTTTCAGGATGATCCCAAGTGGAAGGGAGTTTTTTCACCCACCATTACACTCCATATTACACCGAAAGAAGAACTGGCCGAAATAGGCGCACATACGATGGAAGAAGTGATGGAACTTTCAAAAATAGGCACGTCATTGATTCTGAAAGATTTTCAAATAATGAAGCGCTATGAACCGTATCCGATCAGTGATGTGAAATTTTATGAGTATGATGCAGAGTATTTGTTTGAGCATGTTGATATACCGCATCCGCTTAAGGTAGAATTGAAGGTTTTGAAAGCAGAGCATAATGGCTTGTATTATGATTTCAATTGCCATCAGTCCAAATCACAAAACCAATTCGCTGATCAGGAGTTTGAGAAATTTAAAGAAAGCATCCGGTTGATTTAGCCTTTGCGAGTATCGTAACTTATTCGATGACGGTTATTTTTCTCATATAACTAATAATTTAACCTGGTAATAACTCAGATATTTCGTCACACGAATCATAATCCTGGGCACTCTGAGAAATCTCGGCCAAAGTACAATCATACCACGCGTGCGCAAGAGGATAATAATTGCCTAACTTGCAGACACAATTACCCGGTTTGCAGATTCTTTTTGGCGATTAGTCATGAAAAGTGATCTTTGAGTTATCTCGTTAAAATTTTATGAAGAAGTACTTTGTCGTACTGCTACACATCGGTTTTTGGGCGTGTTACCTGTTAGCCATCCTCATCATCATTTCGGTGGCTTACCGCAATGCAGTTCTCGCTGAGCGTGAATGGCGAATGGTAAACGCATTGCAAAATCTCTTTTTTTTCGCACTGCTTCCTTCCATCATTACTTTCCACAGCTTTTACTTTTTTCTATTTCCACGATACATTCAACAGAATAAATTTTTTCTCTCCACCCTTTATGGATTTTTCATTTCTGTGGTCGCGGCTCTCATCGGCTACTTCTTTCTTCGGTTATTCATCGAATCCGGATGGATGACAGATATGGATCAGGGAGGTAAGCAAGGACGATCCACCGCATGGATAGTGATTACCTCAATGACATTGATTGGTGTGATCTGCGGCATTGTAGCTTTCATCATGCGAGGTTTTATCACGTGGTTTAGCGAAATAAAAGTAAAACAGATGCTCAAAGAGAAGAACTATGAAATGGAAATGACGCTCATCAAATCGCAACTCGACCCTCATTTGTTATTCAACACCATTAACAATATTGATGCCTTGATCTTACGCGATGCGGTTAAGGCTTCCGACTACCTCAACCGACTCTCGGACATGATGCGGTTTGTTCTCTATGAAACCCGTGCCGATAAAATTCTGCTGGCGCAAGAAATTGAGTACATTGAAAAGTACATTGCTCTGCAAAAAATTCGAACGGCAAATGAAACGTACGTAAAGTTTCGTGTGAACGGTGCAGTGGGAGACAAAAAGATTGCACCCATGGTCTTCATTCCATTTATCGAGAATGCATTTAAACATACTACGAACAAAAAAGTAGAAAATGCAATTGTTATTACGCTCGACATAACAGATTCGTCCATTCAACTTATTTGTGAGAATAAGTTCGATTCATCCGCAGCCAAATCATCTGTCGGGGGATTAGGAAATGAGTTGGCTCAAAAGCGCTTGGCACTTCTCTATGGTGAAAAGCATACCTTGGAAATAAACAAAAACGATGATTTGTATCGCGTAAACGTAACCATACCGCATGACTAAATACACTTGCATCATTATTGAAGATGAACCTTTGGCGCTGGAGAAAACCCGCGACTTTGTCAATAAAGTTCCTTTCCTTGAGTTGATGGCTACTTTCGACAATGCACTATTGGGACTAGCATACCTCAACACCCATAAAGTAGATTTGCTTTTTCTGGATATCAATATGGATGAACTGTCGGGTATTGAATTATTGGAAAACTCTCGCATTGACTGTCAGGTAATTATTACTACTGCGTATCAGGAGTATGCCTTGAAGGGCTACGAATTGAAAATTACCGATTACTTGTTAAAGCCTTTCACCTTTCAGCGGTTTTTACAGGCAGTCAATAAAGCGCAAGAAAATTTGATGCGTCATGTCAGTGAGTCGCAACCCAACTTCATTTTTGTGAAGACCGAAAACCGTTTGGAGAAAATTATGCTCAGTGATATGGTTTACATTGAGGGAATGCGCGATTACCGGAGAATACATACACTCCAACGAAAGATTATGACACTTCAAAACTTTAGCGAGCTAGAAAAAGTGATTCCTACATCCATCATGTGCCGTGTACATAAGTCGTATATGGTCGCGCTGGATAAAATTGTTTCGATCGAGCGGAACCGGATTAAGATTGCGGATCAGCATATTCCCATTTCAGACACTTACAAAGATTCATTCTTTCAATTGATCCAAAGCCGACTCTAGCTCGCATTTATTTTGCAGCGCCCAACAAGCACTTTGCAGACACTTTTGCAGCGTGTGCATAATAAAATTGTGAAGCCTGTGCACTTCCTGTTCTTTTGATCTAAAACAAAAGATTATGAAGAAGAAAGCACACATCGCACTCATACTAGGTATGCTGCTGTTGAGCATGGTAACAAAAGCTCAAACCACCGAAGAACAACTCGTTCCAATCAAGAAAGAGAAGGTTCCTGAAACGTATCTGGATCTAGTTCTAAACCTGGTTGGAACCAATTTTTATTATGGAAGCTCCAACGAGGCATTGTCGGATTATAAGAAAGCCGTGCTCGGTGCACAAGTAGGCGTTTCGATGCAGGCGGGAATCACCCCACGCTTTTCGTTGGTGTCGGAGTTTTATTTTTTTATGAAAGGTGCCGAGTTGGGTGTCAATAATCCATTCAACGGAAACAACCATACCATTCGGTTATACACAGTTGAACTTCCAGTGCTGGCACGTGTTCACCTCGGACGATTTCATTTTAATGCCGGACCTTCAATAGCCTATAATTTTTATGGATCGCGCAAAATTGAAAGCCAAACATCCGATCTAAGTTTTGACAATGTGAACGGAGGCTTTAAACGGTGGGAGGTCAGTTTGCAGATGGGTGGAGGCTACCGACTTTATACCAAGCGCAAAAGTATTTTACTGGACGTGCGCTACAACGATGGGCTCACGAATATTTCCTACGATCGCCAAATCTACAATCAGAGTCTGATTGTCAGCCTTCACATATCCAAACCTTGGAAGACGAACCCCCTGGCTAGAAAAAGGAAATAGCCAACCGGAAAATTCTATTTAGAAATTCATCTAAGGTTATCAAAAAAACAACCATGACCTCACAACGCAAATTATCATTCGTGGCGGGCAGCCTTTACCTGCTCACATTTATTTCTATACCCACGCTCGCACTATACCTGCCGGTTCGCCAAGCGGATTATATTTTACACAATGTATCTGACACGGATACCATTCTTGGAGCGGTTCTTGAATTGGTGATGGCACTTGCTTGCATCGGTTCTGCGGTAGTTTTATACCCCGTTCTCAAAAAGCAGAATGAAAGCGCAGCGCTGGCATTGGTGAGCGCACGCGTGCTGGAAGCGAGCACCATCTTTTTAGGTGTTGCTTGTTTGCTGACAGTGGTAGGCCTAAAGCAAACGCATGCCGGAGCTGATGCACTAGTGGCCAGCCGAACGTTAATTATCTTTTACGATCGAATCTTTTTGATCGGACAGAGTTGGATGCCCGTGGTTAACAATTTGCTGCTCGGTTTTCTTTTTTATCATTCGCGCCTGATCCCCAGAAGTATCTCCATCTTGGCTTTTGTGGGAGCCCCTCTTTTATTGGCGGGCGATCTTCTCGTACTTTTTGACGTACTTCAACAGCGCGCTCCCGCTACTGCCTTGTTCGCTCTTCCGGTGGCGCTTTTTGAGTTGCTACTCGGTCTCTGGCTGACTGTAAAAGGGTTCTCATCCAAATCTATTCCAACTGATTCGGTGCAGAATTTATACCAATTGTCTAAAAGCGAATGATTCGGGTCGTGTAATCGGTGACCTTTCTGTACTTTTGAATCAATAAACTTCTGTTGAGCGACTATGAAATATTGTCTCAAGTGCGGAAAGCCAATGACCCCTCGCCTCATTGATCATCGCGAGCGACTTGCTTGCAACGATTTAAGTTGTGGGTTTATTTATTGGAACAACCCGGTACCGGTTGTTGGAATGGTAGTGGAAACTGAGCAGGGAATTGTTTTGGCCCACAACAAGTTGATGCCCCGTGGAGTCTTCTCGATTATTACCGGTTTTTTGGAGGCAAATGAAACACCGGAGTATGCAGCACAAAGAGAAACAAAAGAGGAACTAGGGTTAGATGCCACCGAAACTCATTTTTTAGGTGTACTGCCCTTTGCCCGCGCTAATCAGATTGTGATTGCCTATCACATCAAGGCCCATGGAGAAATAAAACTCAACGAAGAACTGGACGCATTTAAAGTAGTTCAGAAATCGGAGTTGAGAGGGTATGCCAGAAACAACAAATTTGAAATTCAGGAATGGCTCGATCACTTGAATGTACTCGCCTAACAACAAAGGCGAACTTTTATCGGCAAAAAAAATGATTTACACTTTCTGCATTTGCGAATGAATTCTGATAAAAGAAAATATGGCATCGCACTGATTGCCATCAGTCTGCTGGTGATGGTTTTTCATTTGCTGATTGTGGCGAAGGTGATTCCTTATTCAATTACCTGGGGTGGAAAGCTGAAAAACGACAGCGAGATGTATGTGTTTGAAACAGTTTCCTTCCTGATCAATTTGTTTTTTATTTACCTCGTATTGCAGCGCGTGGGGATGGTGCCTGCGTTGTTCGGAATAAAGGTAATCACTGTGTTGCTGTGGGTTTTCTTCGGGCTCTTTGCGCTGAACACGCTTGGGAACATTTTTGCTGCCACGGCAATCGAGCGGTGGTTTACCTTTATTACACTGGCGAATGCCTTCCTTATCTGGAAGGTCAACCGAAGGTAACTGCTCCCTTCTGATTCTAACTTTGAAGGATCGGCCTCTACAAAATTTCTAATTCAAGGATATTTGCCAGAATGATGCAGATAAGATTTACGATCGCCAGCGCTCCCTTGATTTTGGAATTTTTAATCACTAGCAGCAAGATCGCGATAGGCAGACTGATCAGATACAGCACTACGCGCAGGTTAAAAGACAATAAGTTGGCAGCATGCCCGGTGACCGGATACAGCAGCAATTCATACAGCCAAAGAATTAACAATATGAAATAAAACTTGCGCGCCACGGCCTGAAAATGATTTTTAAAGTGGTAGTCACTCTTTTCTTCAGGTGTTAACGTTTCGATCGCGAAATAAATGATCAATAACCGCAGAATGATAAAATGGAGTGCGGCAGGATCCTCAAGAAAATCGAAGTTATTTTTAAATCCTTTGTATGTCCAGAACCAAATGAAGAGCAGATATAAAAACATAGACAGCGACCAAAGCAGATAGAGCAGCGAGAATTTATTCGCCTCAAAGTGTTTGATCAGCTTTCCCCAGCCTACCATCGTCACCGTGACGATGTACCCCACAAGGATAGATATAAATATCAACGAATACTCGGCTAGCGACATATAGAAGCAGGTTTGTTTCTCAAGTTAAGATTATTTTATGGAACGGAATGATAACTCAGTTGACAAAATGCGCAATTGACAGTTGACAATCACTCAGGCATTACAACACATCTAAGGCGTCAGACGACTTTTATCTGTATTGGTGTTAAACAAACCTGTCCAGGGCACGAGGTTTCGTTGCAAAGACTTTCATTCACTAAATTGCACGCAACACAAACGAAAACACGCCTTGAGAGTTATACACATTCCTGAAGACCTGAAGTTGGATAAGTCGCTACCCATACAAGTCTATGAACACCGCAGTGCGAAATCGGTGGAGCGTCAACAAATCACGCTCCATCAAAATGCCTTCACCTTTCTGACAGACGGAAAAAAAGAAGTGGTGTCTACGCATTCCACCATCGCCATCGATCCCACCCAATTTCTTGTGATGAAGGCCGGCCACTGCCTGATGACCGAAAGGCTTTCGCGCAGCAAAAGTTACCGGAGTGTCATGTTGATTTTCTCCAACGAAGTGCTTTTAAAATTTATCCGGAAACAACGCGTGCCCAAGGCGGTTGTCTCCAGTCAATCAGTGTTTGCGTTTTCTACCGATGTGTTTGTCCGGAATTTTGTAGAGAGTCTCTTACATATTTCCAGATTATCCCAACCCATGCAGTCAAAGCTACTCGAAGTAAAGTTGGAAGAGATCATGCTTTATTTAAGTGAAACGTATGGAGCGGATTTTCTACACACGCTGGCCAACAGCGATCGGGCCACGCAAAAATTTATTCATACCGTAGAAAGTAATCAGCTCAGCAAACTCACTATCAAAGAGCTGGCCTTCTTGTGCAACATGAGCGTGTCCACCTTCAAGCGCGAATTCAGCAAGCAGTTTGCTACTTCGCCCATCAAATGGTTTCAACACAAGCGGCTGGCTTATGCACAACATTTGCTGCAACAAGAGCACCGCAAGCCGTCCGAAGTTTATTATGAAGTGGGTTACGAAAATTTATCCAGTTTCATTCAGGCGTATAAACAACGCTATAAAGTTACACCGCGGCAGCATCGTCAAGGTTGACCTTTTAGCAACATTTTTTGAGCGTTCCTCATCGGCACATGCAGGCATGCAAGGGCTACATTTGTGTTCAAACTTATACGATTATGAAAAGAACACAATTGATTTTTGTTTTGTTGTTTATTTTTTCGGTGACCGCTTTCGCGCAGCGCACCTTTACACTCACCAGCAAAGATTTAGGAGGAGAGGCCACCAAGGTGCAAGAGTTTAATGGATTCGGGTGCTCCGGTGAAAACCAATCACCTCAATTAGCATGGTCTAATGCGCCTGAGGGAACCAAGAGCTTTGCGATTACTATGTACGATCCGGATGCGCCCACCGGAAGTGGATTTTGGCATTGGGTAGTGTTTGATATTCCTGCGAGCACGCACGAGTTGGTTAGCAATGCGGGGAATGTAAAACTTAATTTAGCACCGGCAGGATCGATTCAGAGCATCACCGATTTTGGTATGAAAGGATTTGGAGGTCCTTGTCCTCCTCCGGGCCACGGCTTGCACCAATACATTATTACGGTGTATGCATTGAAGACCGACAAGTTGGGTTTGACAGACAGCAACAACCCCGCTACAGTTGGTTTTTATTTGTGGAGCCAAACATTGGCTAAGGCAAGTATTGTAGCATACTACAAGCGATAGTCAAAACCGAAGTAACCGACAGATTGAGGAGTAATTGGCAATTGACAAATGGGCAATTGACAGTTAACAATCATTCAGGCGTCACGACACCTCCAAGGTGTCAGACGCCTTTTACACATTCTATTCTTAGCGATTCGAAGACCTACTACTATCTACAGACTACTAATTCGTATTTCTTTTTTAACTTGGCTTCATAACCACACCTCATGAATCCGGTATACGAAGAAGGAAAAACTATTAACAAAATAGACTATAAGCAAAACCCATTACCGAAAGGTGAATACGAAAATTGCATATTTACCAACTGCGAATTTTCGAATGCAGATCTCTCGGATAATAAGTTTGTCGATTGTTCTTTCACCGGATGCAACCTCAGCTTAGCAACGCTTGCCAACACGGCATGGCGTACTGTAGCATTCAAAGATTGTAAGATGCTCGGATTGCACTTTGAGAAATGCCAGGAGCTGGGATTTTCAGTAAGCTTCGAAAATTGCAATGTCAGTCAGAGTTCTTTTTATCGCGTGAAGCTGAAGAAGACCCGCTTTGTAAAATCGCAATTGCACGAAGTAGATTTTGCCGAATGCGATCTCACGGGCGCCAGTTTCGATCAATGCGATTTGATGCTGGCACTCTTTGAGAATACCATCTTAGAGAAAACCGACTTTCGCACCGCCATCCACTTTTCAATCGATCCTTCCAACAACCGTATGAAGAAAGCACGCTTCTCATTTTCCGGCCTTCCGGGACTTTTAAGTAAGTACGATATTGAGGTGGAGGGATGAAGTAAAGATTTACCACGAAGGCACCAAGGCACTAAGTTTTACCTGGAGTTATCACAACTCAACGTTGATCAGTTGACAAATGGGCAATTGACAGTTAACAGTCATTCAGGCGTCACGACACCTCCAAGGTGTCAGACGCCTTTATTCGATCACTTATTAATATCCACTTCTACGTTTTGTACGCTGTATTTATTTAGCGCCCAATACAGCACCTTAGAGAGCCTTGCATAAATTGAACCTTTCATTTACATTCGGAAAATTATCTTCATATGGGCAAGCGATTACTTTATTTACTTCTCATTCTTTTCTATTCTCCAAGTTTTGGGCAAGCAAAATATGGATTTGGCGATGGCGTTATCATCACGAAGCAAAATGATACGATAAGATGTCAGGTGGAGTTAGCGGTTACCTATGGAAAAAAAGTAGCTTATAGATTGAAATCCGATGGAAAGGAATTGTCAATTTCTTCCAATGAGGTTAAATCAATTCAAACACCTTATAAGTATTGGGAAAATATACAGCTGGGTAAGAATGAGCGATTAATGAGTTTGCTGGTGGATGGAGGTGTAAGATTATTTAATCATGTTACAGTGCAGGAAGGTGTACCTCAGTCAGGCGGTATTACTCCCTATATGGCTCCTAAAATTCTATATGCCATTGTTAAAAGCAACACAATAGTGGAAGTGAAGAAAAATAATTTTCGGGAAGTGATACAACAAACTCTGAATGAATGTGCTTCCGTGTTAGAAAAGGTGGCTAGTAAGGATTATAAGTTTAATGATTTAGAGAAAGTGGTTGCAGAGTATAATTCATGCCATTAATGAATGTGCTGCTTTTCGTTCATCGATTATTGAATGGCGAACCGGAACAGGAGTAATGTATCTTTGAATCTAATACCCTATTACAAGCGCACCGTGCCGGGTCGATTGCTCAACGAGCAAGTGTTGAGTAAACTATTGCAGTTAATAAAAGAGCATTCGACTCATTCATTTCCCGAAGAAGAAGGATATTTACATGGTCGTGTAGAGAACGATCAATTTACATTAACCAGAACAGGTAAGTTTTTGCGTGTACTCTTTCCTGTGTTGGTAAAAGGAAAACCAGATGGCGAGGGAAAATGGGAAATTACATTTACGACAAACGCTTTTGGTTTAATCGTTTTGTGTTTCTTCATTGCTATCTCATTCTTTTACAAAACACTGTTTTTTACACCCATCCTTTTAATTTCTTACGTTACTGGAATCAATTTATTTAACAAAGATGCTCGTGCCTTAGAGCAGATAGTAGAAGATATTTTGAAGTAGGAGTTTCACTATACTCATTCCGACATCCGACTTCTTTTCAACCACCTGCATAAAACATTGCTTGGTTCCGTGTAAATTGTAGTTTAGTTTTTAAATGATGTTTGGCTGCCCAGACAGAGTGCATTTCAAATGCCGGCCACTTTTCATTCACAAATATTATGCGCAATTTTAAAATCGATATGGTATCTAAAATTCAACTGACTTTCATCTTCGCCTTTACGACAAATCTACTCTTTGGACAAATCTTCCTTGCTTTTCATCTAAACGATACTTTGGACATCAAGAATAAAAAAGTCAATGAGATATGTGAAGAATTAAAAATGGGAAATGGTACTATAAAATACTTCAAAACAATTAACAACAGAAATCAAGTAATCTCGGATGAGCGACACGACAACAATGGCAAATTCATTGTAAAGTTTACATACACCTACGACTCATTAACTGCTCTAAAAAAAAGTGAGACAAAGGAGTTCGCGGATAAAATGGACGGTCGTTCTAGTAGCACTGAGAAATACGAGTATTCCTCAGACGGACGACTTAAAAAAATTACATATCTAGGAGAAAATAATTCTATTTATCAAATGGCGGTGGTGACCAATAATGAAAGAGGACATCCCATAAAAATTGAGACTTTTACAGAAAGTGGAGTCTTGACAGGGTCAGAGACAGCCAACTATAAATACAACGAAAACAAAGCCTCATTCGAAAAGTTAGACTCGAATGGGACAGTAATTTATTCGAGTTTTTTTATTCTCGACCACAATAAGGAAAAAAATACACCAAAGCCAGGATTTGTGTATGACGAAAAAGGAAGTTTGATAAAAACTCCAGATGGATATAATACAATAGTTTATGACAAATACGAGAATTGGACATCTATTAAAATGTTCGCAAAAGTTAAGGGTGTCGACAAATTAACTCAGGAACAAACGAGAACAATAAAGTACGCCCAATAAAAAGCTCCAGTTGACAAATAGGCAATTGACAATTGACATTCAATTTGTCGTCCCAACACCTCCCTTGTATCATACTGATTCTAAATTCCGACTTCTGACTTCTGACTTCTTTTCAACCACCAAGGCACTAAGTTTAACTTGGAGTTATCACAACTCAACGTTGGTCAGATGACAAATGGGCAATTGACAGGTGGCAATCATTCAGGCATCACAACACCTCTCTGGTATCACACTCATTCTGACTTCTGAATTCCGACTTCTTCTCACCCGCAAGTTTCGCAACACAACTCATTCTGACTTCCGACTTCTTTTCAACCACCAAGACACTAAGCTTTACTTAGATTAATGTCACCTCAACGTTGGTCAGTTGACAAATAGGGGATTGACAGTTGACAATCATTCAACCACCACAACACCTTGTATCCTACTCATTCTGACTACTGACTACTAACTACTAACTACTAACTACTGACTTCTGACTTCTGACTTCTTTCTACCCACGCTTGTCGAAACTCGAGTTACCAGCAACATGCAACCAGTAACCAGTAACAGTTCCCGTGTCGCGACTCGAGTTACAATTGTTGTTTATATTGCATCAGATTTGGTTATGAAACAGATACGACTAGAAGCGAGCTTAAGGTTAATGTATTTATTAGGATTGTTGGTATCCTGCGCTACCCCTCAGGCAGAGCAACCAACCCCACAGGCAATTCCGATTTATACGTATTATAAGACGAGTGATGGCGTTGACCTGCTGAACCAAAGTAATCCGCTTGCTTACAAAAGAGACGATTTGAAAGTAGTGAGTAAAGTAGAGGTGGATGGAGTAACGAAAGAAATCATGTATGAAGGCAAACCATTATTCCTCTTTCTGGATAATTCAACTCAACGGTATTATTTCGGAATATCGGTGCCGACAAGATATGGTAAGAAACCAATTGAAACGTATGTAACTCTGAGCCCCACCGTGACGGACACGGTTACCTACAC
>JBGAUU010000111.1:0-14032 GCA_044228465.1 Cyclobacteriaceae bacterium | reverse complement strand
GATTTATCTAACCCCTTCGACAACTGGGTTGATTTTGATAACGATGGAGATTTAGATATCAATGGGTATGGAATGATGCGGAATAATTTGAGGTCTAATAAACTTATGCCCAATACTCCGCCAACCAGTCCGTTGAACTTATGTACCTACCGAAGCGGCAATACATTGACCATGAGTTGGTCTGCCGCATCAGATGGGCAAACACCGGCACCGGGGCTTACCTACAACATCTATGTAAAGCAAAATGGAAAGTTTATCCAAACGCCCTTATCTAATTTGGCAACAGGTTACAGAAAAGTGGTAGGCCGTGGTAATGTAGATCATAATTTGTCGTGGTCCATTACTTTACCCGGCAGTGGCCCTGTAGAGTGGGGCGTACAAGCTATTGATAATCAATATATCGGTTCACCCTTTGCAACAACTACTTTTTCATTTGTGCCGTCTATCACCACCCAAACCTTTTGTTCGGGTAGTACTACGAATGTAACTGTCAACTCACCGGGTGTAAACCCTCAATTTACGTGGGCAGTAAAAAGCATCAGCGCCAATGTAAGTGGTGCCTTTGCAGGATCAGGTACACTGCTAGCACAAACATTAGTTAACACGTCAACTACTGCCGGCACAGTAGTATACGCCATAACCCAAACTATTTCGGGTTGCTCCAGCCATACCTTTGATTATACTGTTACAGTAAATCCACAACCCGGTTCTACTATTTCGGTGGGTGGCCCTACCACATTTTGTGCCGGTACTTCTGTGCGGCTCACTGCGCCAGTCGGGGTAGCATACAGTTGGTCAAGTGGTCAATCAACACCCTACATAGATGCTACCGCATCGGGCAATTATTTTGTCACTGTTTACAATTCTTTTGGTTGTTCTCAGCAAAGTAATTCTGTGGCAATAACAGTTAAACCGTCACCTATTATTTATGTAAACCCCGGATCTTCTGTAACCATTTGCGAAGGTTCTACTGTTCAACTTTCTGCGGGGCCTGAGTTTAGTTCCGGTAAAACTGGTTCAAACACAATTACGCGAATTAATACATTTAGCTGGTCAAACGGATCGGTAGGATCTCTATATTCAGCGATTAATGCAAGCACCGGTGGCGTGTATACTGTAACGGCCACAAGCCTTCAAAACCAATGTACTACCACAGCTTCTGTTACTGTGAATATGATTCCGGCCACCGCACCCATCTACGTAAGTCAAGATTTATGCACGTACGGGTATACTAATTTGTACTTTAATGGAACTGGCTTCAATTCCTTGATTTGGTCCACTGGCCAAACTACAAGTTCTATTAATGTTTATAGCGGAGGAAATTATGACTTGACAGTTTATTATCCAGGTTGCACGGCCTCTGGAAGCATTTATATTGAGCCATGCGGTGGTGGTGGCCCATGTCGCCCGGGAGAACCATGTCCAATTTCAGATGCGATAGCACGAAAAGCGTCAGATACACCAACTAATGGGATTGACGTAGAAGAACCAACCATTTATCCTAACCCAACAGGCAAACAATTTACAGTAGCTATTCCAGGTTTAGCCATAGCAGATTTACCCGTTCAATTGATCGACCAAACGGGTAAATTCATCATGCTGAACTATATCCAAAAGGGCCAAAACCACGTGAATATTGAAACCCCTGATATCGCGAGTGGGCTTTATGTGATTCAAATTGGTTCTGGAGAATCAGCTATCCGAAAGAAAATAGAAATATTGAAAGAGTAGCAACAATCGCTTCTCAACTCTTACCATTTTATCCGGTCGTTGCGACAACGGCTTAGTACCTTTCGCCATTCGCGCCAGTCGTAGCGACAATCGCTTCCCACATCTTGCCATTTGCTCCGGTCTCTGCGACAATGGCTTCCTACCTCTTGTCATTCGCCACAGTCGTAGCGACAATAGTTTCCCACATCTTGGCATTTGCTCCGGCCGTGGCGGCAATCGCTTCCCACATCTTGGCAATGCTTCCGGTCATGGCGGCAATCGCTTCCCACGTCTTGGCAATGCTTCCGGTCGTAGCGGCAAGCGCTTCCCACATCTTGCCATTCGTTGTGATCGTTAGGACAATGGCTCCCAACTTTTTGGAATTCGCTACAGTCGTTGCGAAAATCGCTCCTCAAGTTTTGGAATTCGCTCAGGTCGTGACGATAATGGCTCCTCCTCTTTGGGAATCCTATCAGTCGTGGCGATAATAACTCCTCTCGTTTTGATAATCCTATCAGTCGTGGCGATAATGGCTGTCCCGATAATTATCGGGAGAGTCAGGTGCATAAAACATTTCAATTAAACGTAGGGAGTGGGCCCAGCTGGGCACGATCCAGCGACCCCCTGATTATGAGTCAGGTGCTCTAACCAGCTGAGCTATGGGCCCTTAAAAAGGAACACAATTTTACGGTTTGTTTCTCAATGTGGCAACTTTATTCAGTGAACAATAGTACTCTTCTAAATAAATCAGTTACCGTCTCTAACCATCCCGATAGCTATCGGGATATGGGCCCTTGCAATTATCTTCGCCAAAGGATTTTCAATTTTACAGTTTGTTTACCAATGCCGCAAACTTTATTGATACCTCTTAAGTAGTTTTTCAACCATTTCGGGATACCGACAAAGGTTCTGAATATATTTTCGGCTCTTCATTGACTTAATATGCTCCTCAATTCTCACCCCCTGACTTGGAGACTGGCATTCGATTTTAAAAATCAACTTCCAGTCGTCTGCTTTGGATGTAAAAGAACCTTTCATAGGATCTTCAGTATGTTGGGATAATCTATTTTCGATAGAACTGGTGGAACCAATGTAATGCTTGTCCAGTTTTTTATTGAACAAAATATAAACCCAGAACATAAAACGGTGATGTGCTCTAACCATCCCGATAGCTATCGGGATATGGGCCCTTGCACTACCTATGCAAAAGGACTGCAATGATAATGCTTGTTTGGTAAAATGGCAAATATCAATGCAGTCCCTTCTGATTTAGAAAGTAGTTGTGCCGTTAGGCTGATAGGTGTATCTGAAAGTATAGTAACGATCTAAATCTGTCAGATTGTTGACCGTAGCCGGTGCGCCTTTATAGAAGCTCAATATTTCAAACTTCGCATAATTGCCATTGGCTGTTTGCACGACAAAGATTTGTCCGGCAATAGGCGAAATAATAGTCGATGTGTTAGTGCCGGAGTTATACCACCACTGATTGGTAGCCGCCACATCGCTGGGCTTGGGTGATGCGGATATAGCCACCGTCCGCGTTTTTGTAGCAGCGTTGTAAACATCCGTTACATAACCATCTGCAGGCGCTGTTTTGAGTTCGTTAAAGACGCCTTGCACAATCTTCACACCCACATTTCCATTGATGTTTAAAATGATGTTGGTAGACTGAAAACCAATGTCCCATGTGTTTTTAGCACTGTCGGCATTTGCTACGATGGCGCCTGTTTTAAAACTAAAAAGCGTGTACTTCTTGGTTTGCGTGGGGCGAGATGGAGGACCTGCCGGATTGAGAACAAGCGGTGCATAATCGGCATTCAAATCCTTATAGATAACACCTTGTGAGCTAACCGGTGCCGGATCACTGTTGGAACAGCCGGCCAAGGCCAAAAGAGTAGCTAAAGATAAAATGGAAAAATAGATGTTTAACTTTTTCATATTGTTTTTAGAATTATGGATTAGTTGGTTTTAATTGATACGTAATGCTTAGATAAGTAGAACGGCCTGGTATGTTGGATAAATAAATTGGATCGGTGTAGCCAAATGCATTATCCATACCCGCCTGAATTCGGATCTGTTTGAAAGTTTTTGCGATCGAGAAATTGACCAGCGTATAACCGGAAACGAAGTTATCGTAATCGTCCAGCAACTGATTGCCGTTGACATCCGATGATGGAACGGAAAGCCCCTGAATATTTCCATCGATTCCTCGCACACCAAATTTTCCCCGATAGATCGCACGAATGCTGGCATCCCAACCGCTCTTGGGATTGTGATAAAACAATTTGATGTTACCTGTGTGTTGAGCACGGTTGTACAACCCAAAATATTCGCTCGGCTTTAACCTGCGTGTTTCAAAAGTGACGGGATCTCGCCAGTATTTTGTTCCGCTTTCAACTTGATCGACTGTTTTCTGATCTACCGCACTCAAATATTGATAGCCCAGCGAAAACGAGAATTGTGGTGATATGGCATAATTAATATCTGTCTCTACTCCTTTCATTACCGCCTGTGTGATATTGAAAAAACTATAGATCACTTTGTTTTGAGTGGTCCGGGCCAATTCGCGGTAATCGATCAGGTTATCTACTTTGTTATAAAAGAAATTGGCAGACCATTTGAGTTGAGATGTAATTTTTACATCGGCACCCATATTCAATGAAACAGAGCGCTCAGGTTGAAGGGTTTGTATCTTTGAAACATCCACCGTGCCGGGTGCAATGATCCCTTGTGCTATATATTCATCAATCTTTTCTTTCACCACCTCGGTCCCTAACACGATATAGCCACCACCTGCTTGATTGGTGAAATTGTAGTAGAGTTGACGGAAATCCGGAGTTTTAAAACCTTGCCCAAACGAACTTTTTATTACAATTCGTTTGCTTGCCTCCCACCGAATGGAAAGCTTCGGACTGAACTGATCGCCATAAATTGAGTTACGATCATAGCGAATTCCGCCAATTACATTCAAACTACGAAATGGTGTGTATTCATGTTGAATCAATGCGTAGTTGGTCTGTTGCAAACGTTCACTATCGCTATAGCGCGAGGTAACAACCGACTCTTGGATAGAACCCGCTCCGGTAGTCAACACATTTTTGTCATTGAAAAAATACTCCGCATTCACTTCGTATCGGGTGAAAGTTTGATTGAAGTAATCGCGGTAAGTAACTACATCATCTTGTGTTCTTCGTAATTCTGTATTGGTGCCATAGCCGGTGGTATAAAATCGAGCAGTCGCTCTCAACTTTGTTCCGAAGCGATGCGTGACAACCGGATTAATCGTCCAATCATGAATAGATCCGCTTCCTTTGGTGAGCACTGGCGCTCCGGCTGAAACAACCTCGAAATTGTATTTCTGATCTTCAGAATAGGAACGCAAACCGACATTGATTTCGGTTTTGCCAATCGTGTAGGTGGTTCGCGCTCCGAATGTATAATTGGTAAAAGGTGAAACAGTCTTACCGAAACTTTCGGGTGACAGATCATAGCCATCGGAAATCCGACTGTTCCCAAATAGATAAACACCCAGATTTTTATGAACGATGCTTCCACTTCCGCTCAGGTCAATGGTTTTACTATCATTCCAATCCATAAAATTATTCTTGGTGCCGATGGCGCTCGTTCTTACCGAAAACTCTCCCTGATTACGGGTAGGTCTTTCCGTAATGATATTAATAACACCTGCCAGTGCATCTGAGCCATACAAACTAGAGGAAGGGCCTTTTACGATTTCAATTTGCTTGATATTGCCGACAGAAAGTCTTGAAAGTTCTAATGAGCCCGTATAGCGACCTACAATGGGTTCACCATCCACTAAAATCAACGTATAGTCGGGGTCGAAGCCTTGAACTTGAATTCCATTCCCTTGGCCATTTACCTGCGGCACTACCACCAATCCGGTTTGTTCTGTCAACACATCGTTGAGGCGCACAGAGCCCATCGATTTGATCATGTCTTTTTTTATCAGCGTAACCGGCATGGGAAGTGCTCCTACGGTGCGCTCATTGCGTGTGGCCGTTACCATTACCTCGTCCAATTGCAACACCTTAAGGGTATCTACCACCTCAGCAGATTGCGCCAAGCCAAAGTGGTTACAGCTTACCAAAAACAATATGATTACTATTCGGTTTCTCATTGGCGGGTGCAAATATGTGGCTAATGAATTCCAATAAATACCTCAAAAAGTATAAATAATAACAAACCATCCAATTCTACCGAAAATTGGTATTTTTGTATTAATTCAACGATTTTGAGTCAATTTAAAAGATGACTTTCGTCATTTACCGATATGATGAATCCTACAAACGTGAACTTTCCTACAGAAAATACCCCTAAAGGAAGTATTCAAAATTTATTTGAAAAAGAAGATCAATCGCTTCGCTATTCTGAAAATCTAAATGAGGAACCGGTTGTATTGGATAGCAGTATTCATGTGCGCATCATTCACTTTTACTTTTGTATGGAGGGAGCAGCTACTTTCTTTTTCGGGCCTCATTACAGCCGTGAAATAGCCAAAGGCAAAAACTACTTTTTTTATAATCCCGATAAGGATCTTCCCTTCCGGCTTCAATTGGCGCCACAAACCAAAATGGTGTTCATGACGATCTCTTTAGAAAGTCTCCACAAACTTTTTGTACACGATGCGCTGCCGCTACTTAACCCGGAAAACAGCAACCGGAAGTTTTATGATGAGCGAGATATTCCGCCCATGCTTCAATTGGTGCTCACGCAATTGCTCACCACGCAACTCAGCGAAAGCGCTCAGAAGCTGTTTTACCAAGGCAAATTCTATGAATTATTGAGTCTCTACTTCTCTAATCGCCTACCCGACACAGAAACGTGCCCATTCTTGAATGACGAGGAGACCGTGCGGAAAATAAAGCACGCGAAGGAATATCTGTTAAAACATGTAGATGCTCCACCATCACTGAAGGAGCTAGCAAAAGCGGCAGCACTCAACGAGTATCAATTAAAGATGGGATTTAAAGAAATCTACGGAAACACCGTTTATGGTTTTCTGTTAGACCACAAGCTAGATCAATCACGCATACTGCTGGATGCCGGTCAACTGCAGGTAAATGAAGTAGCCTACCAAATGGGGTACACCAACCCGAGCCATTTCATTGCGGCATTCAAGAAAAAATATGGGATTACACCCAAAAAGTATCTAATGAATAAGTAAGAGTTAATCTTATTCGAAACGTAGAGATTCAATAGGATCGAGGCGAGATGCCTTGCTGGCCGGATACCAACCGGAGAGAAGCCCCACGAAAATACAAATCAAAAAGCCAATAAAGGTCCAGAACCAAGGCATTACAAAAGTTTCAACTTTAAAGACAACTATCGATAGAAAATTCCCGAGGCTGATACCAAGCACCACTCCGGCTAAGCCACCTAACACACACACCACGATGGCTTCAATTACAAATTGCTGACGAATACGAAGGGGTGTAGCTCCTAACGCCTTGCGAACACCCACTTCACGGGTGCGCTCGGTTACAGAAACTAACATGATATTCATCAGAGCGATGGAAGCACCCAATAGTGTAATAAACCCAACTCCAAATCCACCGAAACGTAATCCGGAAGTGATCGATTCTAGTTCTTGTGCAAGCGACTCACTTTTCTCCAAATCAAATGAATTTTCTTTACCGATTTCATCGTGTCTGATTTTACGCATCAAGCTAGTTGCTTCGCCCATGGCATAATCCATTTGCTCCGGATCAGAAATTCCTACGGTTAACCGATAATTTAACCCTTGACCGGAAGCCATTTGATTGGCAACGATAATGGGGATAAGCACCATGTTATCAAAATTATTTTCAGAGATTTCGCCTTTCTCTTTCATCAATCCAATCACTTTAAATTGAGTGCCTTTGAAAGATATCTCGGTATTGATCGGACTCTTTTTATCTCCATACAGTGTTTGCGCCAACTTATGCCCAATCACTGCTACTTTGGAGCCATATTGAATTTCGAATCGAGAAAAATTACGACCTTCAGCAATATTCAAACCCTTAATGGCCATATAGTCTTCGTTAACTCCTGTAACATTCACATTCGGATTCGTTTTTTCAGAGCCTTGTTTTATTTCAGCCAAGATCGTAAGGCGAGCAGAAAGACTAATGGTGCCGGGATAATTATATTGGTCTATGAAAGACTGTGCTTCGTTTAACATAAGCGGTCCGAATACTTTCTCCTTCACGCCTTCTTGCGCAGCACCCCGATTGAACTTTGAACTTATATCAAAGGTATTGGCTCCTAAAGAAGATAAACTTTCCGTAACCTTGAATTCAATTCCATCAATAGCAGTAAGGATACCAACCAAAGAAGTAATCCCGATAGCCACGATCAGAGCTGTTAGTACCGAGCGAAGCATGTTTGCTTTTACTGAACGAAGACCTTCTTTTACGTTTTCTGTTAAATTCATAGTACCAATCTAAATTGCCATTATATATTCACAAACAGAGCCAAATTTATATCTTTAAGGGTTGTAAAGCAGTAGACTGCCTACTGATTAATTTGTTACACCAAAAATAGACTGATTTAACGATGCGGGGCCGGATTTTGTTTTTCTTTATTCTATTCAGTCAAAGCGTTTTTGCCAATTATCTCTTCATTTCAATGGATGAGAAGCAAACGAACCACTTGAAGGCTTATGGAATCGCCTATTGGGTATTGAAAATGGACATGGAGGTAGACTGGTTGTTAAACTACCGTGGAGGGAGCTTTATGATCAAATACCATCCAAAAATTCAAAACGAATTGGTAGTTCGTGGAGTGAGTTATGAAATCATCTCCGATGCTCAAGCCAATAGCATCATTTCAGAAATTGCGAGTCCTGCGGCCAATTATGACATTATGAAGCTGGAGAAATATCCGCGCATTGCGGTTTATTCTCCTAAATCAAAACAACCCTGGGATGATGCCGTTACACTTGTGCTCACCTATGCAGAAATTCCGTACACGGTCATTTTTGATGATGAAGTTTTGAATGGTGAATTAACCAAATACGATTGGCTGCACCTTCATCATGAAGATTTCACGGGGCAATACGGAAAGTTTTATAGCAATTATGCGAACATGCCGTGGTATTTAGATCAAGTGCGCGAAGCGGAAACAACTGCACGCAAATTTGGGTTTCATAAAGTTTCGCAACTGAAGTTATCTGTCAGTAAAAAAATAAAGGAATTTGTTGTGGGTGGTGGTTTTCTCTTTGCGATGTGCTCCGCCACCGATTCATATGATATCGCTTTAGCTGCTGATGGTGTAGATATTTGCGAACGGATGTATGATGGTGATGCGGCCGATCCGCAAGCACAAGAAAAACTAAACTTCAACAATACATTTGCCTTTACCGACTTTCACCTTTCGCGCGATCCTTATCAATATGAATTTTCTGATATCGATAACAATGCGCCTGAACGGGGTTTACGCCAAGACAATGACTACTTCAATCTGTTTCAGTTTTCCGCGAAGTGGGATCCCATTCCAAGCATGCTTACTCAAAATCATACCCGTGTGATCAAAGGCTTCTATGGGCAAACTACTGGTTTCAAAAAACAACTTGTAAAGGCCGATGTCACAATTATGGGAGAAAATCGGGAAATAAAAGAAACAAAGTATCTGCACGGTGTTATCGGGAAAGGGTTTTGGACTTTTTACGGTGGCCATGATCCGGAAGATTACCAACACACCGTGGGCGAAGAACCTACTGATTTAAATTTACATCCCAACTCCCCCGGTTATCGATTGATCTTGAACAATATTTTGTTTCCGGCTGCTAAAAAGAAAAAACAGAAAACATAATCATGTTTCGATTAATATTTTTTCTGGCACTGTTAAATGTGATTGTGAGTTGCGCAAGGCACAGCAAAAGTATTTCAACCGGTATAGCTAAAGATGAAAAAGAAAATCCTTACCAAATATTGGGCATGAATCTGGATTCAGCCGTCAATGAATCAGGAAAATTTAAATTGTTTGTTCAAAAACGTCAGTTGACAGATCGCTATCCTGTCACAAAGGCCATTGTGATCGAAACAACGAACAGAAAAGTACTTGCTCAGTTCAGTTTTACGCCAGGCTATATTAAATGGATATCAGAAGACGAAGTAGAAATCTATGATGCCCCCGGCATGATTACAAAAGATGAAGAAATTTCAAAATTTATCCGCAAAGTCAAAATAAAACCAAACACGCATACTCCATGAAGTCCGCAAAAGTAATTTTACTCACTGCCATTTACTGCGGTTCTATAGTATGGTTCACTATGCCTTCTGAATCCATTGTGATTTCTTATGATGCTGGAATAGAGGAAGAATACTTCGATGGCCCTGATGAGTTTTTTAAATTTCATCATGATATACGTACACCCGCTGATGCGGACGCTCCGGCTTACCAACCGGGTTATAAACTGAAAGAACTTGCAAAAGCGCAACAAGCCGCAGAGCAATTGAACAAAAAACAAGCACGCACCCAATCGAATGGAATTTTGGAATGGAAAGAGCGCGGCCCAGCCAACGTTCCCGGTAGAACACGTGGTTTAGTGGTAGACCCGGACGACCCAAATAAAAATACGTGGTATGCTGCCTCTGTAGGCGGTGGTGTTTGGAAAACTACTAATGCAGGGAGTGCTTGGACGCTTATCACACCTGACCTTTCAAATCTGGGAACGACAGTACTGGCTATGGCCGAATCAAATCACAATGTGATGTACATTGGCACAGGCGAAGGGTTTGGAAACTTAGATGGAATTAGCGGAAGCGGTATGTTCAAATCAACCAACCGAGGGGTGAGTTGGTCTTATTTGCCTAGTACGGCAGCATTTGGTGATATCAATCGAATGATTATCAATCCTTCGGACGAAAACATGGTTGTAGTTGCAACCAATGACGGAATTTTCAAAACAATCAATGGGGGTGCTACGTGGACGAAAGTTTCTACACTATCACCGATTCAAGATTTAAAAGCGACTCCGGGAAATTTTGCTATTCAATACGCCACTCAAAATGGTGTGGGGGTAATTAAATCAACAAACAGTGGAGACTCATGGAATTTATCCAATGCGGGAATGGGCTCCGTGAGCCGCGTGGAAATTGCATTGGCTCCTTCCAAACCACAGCGCATTTTTGCATCGTGTGAAAATGGAACCAGCCCCAGAATGCTGATGAGCGATGATAGTGGTAATACGTGGTCAGTAGTTAAAGTTCAACTTACAACTACCGATTTGAATTTTCTGAATGGACAAGGGTGGTACGATAACACAATTGCATGTGATCCATTTAATGAAAATGTCATCTATCATGGAGGAGTAGATTTGTTTCAAACAACTTTGACCGGAGGAACAACAGATTCAGGTATTTACGGAGTTGAAGATGCAGGCTACTCCGCTTTTATGACACTCACTTCATTCACCAATGCTACAAACGGAACATTTGACGTGGGCACTTCAGCCAATGGCTCTGTAGTTGAATTACGATTCGGGCCCGGCAAATCACAAAAAGCCCATCGATTTCTGGTACCGGCAGGTGCAGGAGCCGGTGTAGCGGCTAGCAATTACAGCTATGCAGATTACGTAACAGTTCCATTTGAGGCGTGGGATATCACGAACAATAAACAATTGATGGTTTCTTTTCGCGATCAAGGCAGAGACGGTTCCTTTACTTTAATCAGCAGCAATACAGATAATGCCGATGCAACACTTCAATCGCGTGAATACCTTTACATTAACAACCTTCCATATAATGCAGCTACACCAAGTGCAAGTATCACAGTAAATGGAGGGCATGAATTTAACAAGATGTATTTCATCTGGCCTACGTTAGCCGCAGGCGGTGTCTTTCCTCCCGCCTCCGACAAAATTTTACGATTTACTTTTACTTCTCAACCGAAGCTAAATGCCACTACCACATTCATCACCGACCAACGGGGGCAATATGGAAATTCCAGCAAGAATAGTATCGTTCACCCTGATCACCACAACATCGTGATGATACCAATGAGCGGCTCAACGTACAAAATTCTAAATGCGAATGATGGCGGAGTTTTTATTTCAAACACTTCAGCTACTCCGGGCATTAATGCTGGAGATTGGACTTTTGCCGGCAATACCTACAATACCACTCAATTTTATGGAGCGGATAAAAGGCCCGGCTTTGATGAATATCTGGGAGGTGCTCAAGATAACGGCACATGGAAATCTCCGGCTAACGCAACAGCCAATGCTTCCACAAATTATCTCTTCAAAATTGGAGGTGATGGATTTGAAGTATTGTGGCATAGCACGGACGATAAAAAATTAATTGGCGGATCGCAGAACAATGGTTTTGCAAGATCTGTTGATGGTGGCAATACATGGTCATCGGCAACATCTGGTTTGTCAGGCTCTCATCCCTTCATTTCAAAACTTGCAAACTCAAAAAGTAATCCGGAAGTAATTTATACACTATCATCTGCTGGCGTATTTAAATCGACCAATTTTGGTGCATCCTGGGTATTAACGCCAATCACCAACAAATGGGGAAGTGTTAGCTCATTGATGGATATTGATGTATCCCGTGCAAATGCAAACATAGTTTGGGCGGGAATCGGAATGGTTAATACAGGAACGTTACGTAGCCTGCATGTTTCCACTGATGCGGGTGCCACTTTTACTCCGACAAATAATTACACGCAAGTGACACTTGGTGGCATTACCAGGTTAGCAACCCATCCCACTGAGCCAAATACAGCCTACGCATTGTTTTCATTTTCAGGAAAACCAAAAATTATAAGAACAACCAACCTTGGCCAGAGCTGGGAAGATATTTCCGGGTTTAATACTTCTAATGTGAGCAGCACAGGTTTTCCAGATGTAGCAGTGTATTGTTTATACGTGCGCCCCGATGATCCAAACATCATATGGGCAGGAACCGAAATCGGGATTGTCGAGTCGCTCGATAATGGCGCCACATGGGCTTTGCTCGAAGATTTTCCAAATGTGTCAGTATGGGATATGAAAGGTCAAGATGATCAAATTGTAATTGCCACGCATGGTCGCGGGATTTTTACAGCAAAAATTGGTGCCTCACAGACGAGTGCTGTTAGCAAACCAGTTATCCTTGCAGCCGGTACTAGCCCTCAATCTAAGTTTCTTTTGAAGTTTCAAACTGAAACGATGGACTCTCTTCAGGTGCTCATGAATTCCACTCGGATTGGATCGCTAAAGAATCTAGCAGCCGGTGAATATATATTGAAAGTGACCAACGTACCCGTAGGCAGTGTAGAAACAAAATTGATCGGCTATAAGAATTCTGCTCCTTACCATTCGGCTTCATTTGCGACTCAAAATCTCTCGATCAAACCGTATGCGAAAGAATACCATAATCTTCTGGCAGATGGGAGCGACTTCTTTCTGAGTAAATTTTTTGTGTTGAACTTTGGAGATGCGAACATGAGCTTACAAACCAGCCACCCCTATGCTAGCAACTCGGAACATAGCGCCACTTTGCTGGTGCCCATGATTGTGAGTAACACAAATTCTAATTTCTATTTTAGAGATGTAGCGATGGTTCAACCATCTGCTGATGGTGTAAAGTTTGGCCAATCTGAATTTAAAGATTATGTGGTAGTAGAAGCTACAAAAGATGGACTCACCTGGATTCCATTGAAAGATGGATATAGTTCATCTTTGAATTCAAATTGGCTAACCGCTTATAATGGCAATCAAAACGGAACGCCTGCATTAGAGATTAACCAAGAAATTAATATACGCAACACATTTGCAGCAACGGATACATTGTTATTCCGATTCCGCCTGAAATCCAATACAGACAATACCAACGGATGGGGTTGGTCTATTGATAACATTTTCATTCAGCAAACTCCCACAGGTGTGGAAGAAAATGGTGTGATAAGCGAGGCATCCGCCTTCCCTAATCCATCCAATGGTAATGCAGTAATTCATTATACGCTTCAGGAAAAATCAAGCTTAGCTTTTGCCATCACTGATGCAACTGGTAAAGTTATCATCACGACCAACACGCGTGAATTCGAAAAAGGGGAGCACGATTATGAAGTGGACCTTACAGATCAAGATAATGGAATGTATCTGGTTCAGTTAAAGACGAACCACGGTAATAAAACATTAAAGCTAGTAGTCAAGAGATAGTTAATGATAGCGCTCAGGATTAAACGCATCCATGGAAATAGATGTTTGATCCTGATCGATAATTTGCTGAACTAGTTTTCCGCTGCCCGGTCCTAAACTCAATCCCATCATGGAATGACCTGTAGCGATCGTCAAATTTTTGATCTGTTTACTCTTACCAATATAAGGAAG
>JBGAUU010000110.1:0-14269 GCA_044228465.1 Cyclobacteriaceae bacterium | reverse complement strand
GGAATTGCATCGTTTTTGCATCTTATGTCTGTGACTATTGACCATTTTTAAATTAAGTAGGTAATACATGCGATTTATGAAAAATCATTTTCTCGTTATTCTAATCATCACTTTCGCGCAACTTAGTTGTGCACAAACAAAACCCACATCAATGCCCCACAATTACGAACAGGCCTGGAAGGAGGTCTCTGATTTTGAAAGTAAAGGCTTGCCCGAATCAGCACTAAAAGCAGTGAATGCGATTTACGAGCAAGCAAAAAAAGAACAGAACGTCCCTCAATTGGTTAAGGCGGTGTCTCATCAACTCAAGTTCATCGACGGTAAAGAGGAAAATGCCTTTGTAAAAAACCTGATTAAACTGCGTGAAGAGTCTAACGCGGCTACCTTCCCAACAAAGCCCTTGCTACATTCCATGTTAGCCGAAATGTATTGGCAGTATATCAAACAACCGCTACCGATTTAATGAGCGAAGTGGAAGTATGAAATTTAAAGATGACATCGAAACTGGAGTTTAACTAAGATTATTGAAGAAACATTTCAACAATACAAATTTTCGCTGCAAGAATCAGAGAGAAAGCAAAGCCACACCTATTGCATTATAACCAGGTGCTTCATCCCGGAAATGAAAAAGGAAGTAGCTTACGCGCTACACTTTTTTGATTTTTTGGCACATCGCGCGTTGAGCTTTGCCTCGGAGAAGAAGCGCCATTACGCAACCGGCCCAGCCATTTTAGACAAGGAGAACATTTTTTTCCGATGCAGCTGAGTTTTCTAAGTTGCCCATTTCTTCAAAGGATACGTATTCACTCAAGCTTTACGCGATGCAGCTGTTTCAGGAATTAACAGCTTTTCATTTGACTGATAAAGACCTAGAGGCATTAGTCGATTTGGAAATACAGCGTATTTCATTTGTGTATGCCAACCATGTGCTGCCTACTAAAAAAGAATTGTATCGAATGGCATTGGAGAAGTTAGAAGCAGAAATATACTCTTCTTCCTATCTCTACGCGAGTAACCTATCTCCTCGCACAAACCTATTTTGAAGAAGCATCATTATACAAACCCTACAATCCGATAACTACAAGGGATTTCAAGAAAGGCGTTTGACATAGCCGGATCTGCTAAGAAGAGATTCAAAGATTCAGATGGAGCCATTCAGTGCGAAAACCTTCAACAAAGCATTCACGAAAAAACGATCAGCGCGGTGATCGAGGATACTAATATTCCAATGAGCCATTTCGCAGTTTGGTCCGGTATAAGAATGTAACCGATCTCCACTATCGTATCATTAAAGTGAACCGCGAAGAAGTACAGTCACAGCGAAGAAAGTGGGAGCGCAAATACGATGTCGATCAGGAACAAAAATTTCTGGAATACTTTTTACCAAAAGTTCCCATCAAATCGGGCAAGTTTGTGTTACCCGATGACAAAGATTATCAGCAGCACAGTTTAGAAGTAAAAACTCGATGCACTGCCTCGTGGGCGAATACATGGTGCTCTACAGTCATCAGACCTGATTTTGCCATTGAAGAAAATGGACTAGCCTATGCGTTTACTACTGTCTCCAACATTAGTTATATCCATCGATCAGTAAAAGATGGCAGCACCGAACTGTATGTCCTGCATCGCAAAAGCGGTGAGCCGTTGGCCGGAGTATTGACAGAAGTGTTTGCAAGCAAATACAACTCGCGAAGAAACGAGTACGAGCTCGTGAAAATTGGTAGCTACACATCCGATGCCAAAGGATATGTTCGTATTCCGTATCAAACAAAAGATGATAACCGAAGTTTCTCTTTCAATTTTAGTTTACGAACAGATCGGATCAGCACGACTCCCATTGACCGCGGGTCTTATTATAATGGAGGCATTTACCAGTATCGAGAAGTAAAACGAAAAATTTCTAAAAACCTTTTTCCTTTTGGATCGTGCTATATCGTCCGGCCAAACTATTTATTTTAAAGGACTGGTCGTCAATACGATGACAAACCAGAACTTGAAGGAAATCAATTCACACCATTGTGCTTATGATGTGAATCATCAAGAGCGGCAAAGTGGAAGTGACGACAAACGAGTTTGAACGTTTAGTGGCACGTTCGTTGCGCCTTCATCAGGACTTACCGGACAAATGAGTTTGCAGGATACTGCCGGAACAGGAAGTGTTTATTTTTCGGTGGAGGAATACAAGCGCCCGAAATTTGAAGTGGCGTTTGAGCCAATGAAAGGTTCTTATCGTTTGGATCAGAATATTGAGTCGGAAGGATTTGCTCGAGCGTATTCAGGTGCAAACATTGATGGTGCTTCGGTAAGTTATCGGGTCGTGCGTGTAGCTCGCTATCCATATTGGTGGTGGTGCCGATGGGGTTATTACCCAAGTTCGCCTGAAATGGAAATTGCCAATGGGATTGCAAAAACGGATGCTGATGGGAAGTTCAAAGTAAACTTTACAGCACTTCCCGATCGAAGCGTGGACAAGGCTTCTGATCCGATTTTTGATTACACCATCTATGCTGATGTTACCGACATCAATGGCGAAACCCACAGCAACAGCACCACTATTTCAGTTGGATATAAATCATTGCAAGTAGGTGTTTACATCGGCAATGTTAATAAGGACCAAATCGATCCTCCCAAAGAATTTTCAATTTCGACAACGAACTTGGCCGGACAATTTGAAGCTGCGAAAGGAAGCATACAGATCTTCGAACTAAAATCCCCAACAAAAGTATTTCGAAATCGCCTGTGGGAGCAGCCTGATCGTGCGTTGTATTCGCGTGAGCAGTATTATCAACTGTTTCCAATCGATTTATTTGCTGATGAGACCAACAAACTAAAATGGGAACGAGCAGCAGAAGTTTTCAATTTGAATTTTAATACAGCTGAGAAGAAAACTTTTGCGCTGGCTAATTTAAATAAGTGGAAATCGGGAGAGTATGTGTTGGAGATCAAAGCACTGGATGCCTCCGGACAAGAAGTGAAAGAAGTGACTTACTTTACGGTTTCAGCTCCTTCTGATAAAACGATCGCTACTCCGCTGGTAAATTATTTTCAGCCGCTGAAAATGGAGGGCGAGCCGGGTGAGAAAGCAAGTTTTATCATTGGCACTGCGGATAAGAAGATAAATGTCCTTTACGAACTAGAACTCGATGGCCAGCTATTATCGAAAGAATGGATTTCACTTAGCAACGAGCAACGAAAGTTCGAAGTGTTGATCAAAGAAGAATACCGGGGCGATATCGGCATCCATTATGCATTCATCAAAGACAATAGACTTTACACCCACAGTCAGACCATTTCGGTTCCGTTCACCAACAAGGCGCTGACTATTTCTTTTGCTAGCTTCCGCGATAAGTTGCAACCGGGGCAACAAGAGCAGTGGAAAATATTAGTGAAAGGAAACACAGCCGAAAAAGTGGTAGCCGAAATGGTGGCAACTCTCTACGATGAATCGCTCGATGAGTTTAGAAGTAATAATTGGTATGCACATTTTTTCAATTCGAATAACACACGGTTAGGTTGGAGCAGTGCGAATGGATTTAATCGGGAAGATCTTCGGTTGTTTAGCAAAGACTGGAATCCTGATCAAGAAAGATCACCCAATGGGGTTTACTTTGATAGCTTCAATTGGTTTGATTATAGTTTCTATCAATACTATTATGGAAATAGACGTTTCCTCGCGGGAAAAGTGGCTCGTAGTCCAAGATATAGAAGTGAAGATGCGAAGATGGCAAAATCTGCTTTGGCAGAGGGAGAAGTAATGATGGATATGGCTGCGGCTCCTGCACAGCTAAATGAAACTGTAGTGGTAGCCTATGGAGTTGATAAAAAAGAGAAACCTTTGAGTAATCAAGAGGAACCAGATGATGAACCTCAAAACTTCTCTCAAGTAAAAGTGCGCACCAACTTCAACGAGACCGCTTTCTTCTATCCGCATTTGCAAACCAACGAACAAGGAGAGATTATTATCAACTTTATTATTCCGGAAACATTGACACGCTGGAAGATGCTGGGCTTCGCACATACCACCGATTTAAAATCAGGATCAATCATCAATCATTTGGTCACTCAAAAAGAATTGATGGTAGTACCCAATCAACCGCGCTTCTTCCGTGAGAATGACAAAATGATTTTTTCGGTGAAGGTGAGCAGCTTGGTTGATTCGGATCTAACCGGACAAGCACAACTGGAATTCTTTGATGCGCTTACCATGAAACCAATCGATGCGCAGATGAAGAACATTGGTAAAACAAAAGATTTTTCTTTGAAACCACGTCAGAGCACTAACTTGGAGTGGAGCATTGAAATTCCGGAAGGTGCGCAAGCCATTACATATCGTGTAGTGGCCAAAGCCGGCAATTTTTCAGATGGCGAAGAAATGACGATTCCGGTGGTGACCAACCGCATGTTGGTGACGGAAACAATGCCGTTGCCCATTCGCGGTAAGCAAACCAAAGAATTTAAGTTCGAGAAGTTTGTCAATAATAAGTCAACCACGCTGCGCCATCACCGTTTCACGTTGGAGTTCACCTCCAATCCGGCATGGTATGCCATTCAGGCGCTGCCCTATTTGATGGAGTACCCTTACGATTGCGTGGAGCAAACGTTCAGTAAGTTTTATGCCAACAGCATTGCAGCGCATATCGCCAATTCCAATCCACGCATCAAGCAAGTGTTTGACACATGGAAGAATATTCAACCGGATGCACTGTTGTCGAACCTGGAAAAAAATCAGGAGTTGAAATCCGCTTTGTTGGAGGAAACACCGTGGGTGCTGCAAGCCAAAGACGAGTCGCAAAGAAAACGCAGCGTAGCATTGCTGTTTGATTTGAATCGCATGGCCAGCGAACAAGAACGTGCACTCGACAAAATCGCGAAAGCACAAAATGCGAGTGGAGGTTTTAGCTGGTTTCCCGGATTTCCGGAAGATCGTTACATGACACAACACATCATCAGCGGCATGGGCCATTTGGATGCATTGGGTGTACGCACAGTTCGGCAAGACGCACGCACGTGGAACATGGTGAACAATGCGCTCCAATATTTGGATCGTGAATTGCAAGATGATTACGAGCGATTGAAAGCACTCGTCAAAAAAGGACAGGCAAAATTTGAAGAAGATAATTTGGGGTACACCCAAATTCAGTATCTGTACATGCGCAGTTACTTCAAGGACGTAACTATTCCCGATGACACGAAGGAAGCATTTAACTATTACTTAAGTCAGGCGAAAAAATATTGGCTGAAAGAAAATCTGTACATGCAAGGAATGCTCGCGTTGGCGCTACATCGCAATGATGATAAGACAACGCCTTCCGCCATGATCAAGTCATTTAATGAACGGGCATTGCGTTCGGAAGAAATGGGCATGTATTGGAAGAGCGACCGTGGATACTATTGGTACCAAGCGCCCATTGAAACACAGGCGTTGATGATTGAAGTGTATGATGAAGTTGCGAAAGATGTAAAATCAGTCGAAGACTTGAAAGTGTGGTTGCTTAAGCAAAAGCAAACGCAAGATTGGAAAACCACCAAAGCAACTACCGAAGCGTGCTATGCACTTTTACGAAGAGGCACTGATGCTTTAGCAAATACCAAGTTGGTAGATATCAAAGTAGGAAGCGAGACAATTGATCCAACGAAGCGTGAAGACACCAAAATAGAAGCAGGTACAGGCTATTTCAAAACAGCTTGGCAAGCGGGCGAGATCAAATCAGATATGGGTAAGATTACGATTTCAAAAACAGACGATGGTGTAGCTTGGGGTGCGGCCTACTGGCAATATTTTGAACAACTCGATAAAATTACGCCTGCTGAAACGCCATTGAAATTGAAGAAGCAACTCTTCAAACAAACCAATACGGATCGCGGACCGGTGATTACACCGATCACCCCACAATCACCATTGCAAATTGGCGATCTCGTGAAAGTGCGTATCGAACTTCGCGTAGATCGCGACATGGAATATGTTCACTTGAAAGATATGCGCGCTGCAGGCTTCGAGCCGGTGAATACGATTTCGACCTACAAGTATCAAGATGGACTATCGTATTACGAAAGCACACGCGATCTGGCTACCAATTTCTTTATTGGTTATTTAGGCAAAGGAACGTATGTATTTGAATATGAATTGCGCGTGTCGCAAAAAGGAGATTTCTCCAATGGGGTTACAAATATTCAATGCATGTATGCGCCTGAGTTCGCGAGTCATTCGGAGGGAATTCGTGTTAACATAAAATAGACAAGCAGGAAAAAAGAGAGGAGCATTTTTAGTGCTCCTCTTTTATTTTATTCACCTTTTAAATTGTCGACCGGATTGACATACACCGCACGCCAGGTTTGCGAGCCGATCGTGACGATGCTGAAAACGAGTAATGCAATTATTCCAAGTAAAATCGTGGCGGCATCGACTGAAACATGATAAGCCAATTGTTGCAACCACAAATTGTTGAGGAAGTAAGCAGCCGGCACGGCCAACACTATTGCGATTAATAGAATGCTCACAAAGCCTTTCGACAACAAATAGACCAGCGAACCATTGCTGCTTCCCAGCACTTTGCGAATGGAGATTTCTTTGATGCGCGTTTCAGTTGTGTAGGTAGCCATGCCTAACAGTCCAAGACACGAAATGAGAATCGCGAGAAATGAGATTAGCCCTAAGATGCTTACCAAATCGCCAAAGAAGATATCGTAGATTTTATGTACTTCTGCAGAGAAGTCTTTGTAATCAACTTTTAAAGTTGGGTTGACTTTTGCCCAAGCAGCTTCGACACTTTTACCGGCATCTTCGAAGCTACCGGTGTATTGCACTTGTAGCAAGTTGTACTCTTTGGGATTTACGATCAAAGCCATTGGTTCCAGCTTCTCTACCAGCATTTGATGGTTATAGTTTTTAACCACACCGATAATTTGCTTGCGGGTAGAATCTTTTTTATAGATCACCTCTTGCCCTATGGCTTCAAGTGGTGACGAGAAGTGAAATGCTTCAACTGCTTTTTCGTTTAGTACAATTAAATTTTTCTTTGATTCTCCATCGCTTTCCTGATAGAATCGCCCGGCAACAAGTGGAATCTTTAAGTTTTTCAAGTAATCTTCATCTGTTGAATAGTAGTAGACACTTACCCAATCTTTATCTTCGAGAGAACGTTTGTATCCTTCGCCATAGCTTGTGCCGGCTGCCAACACATGCGATACGGCAGAAGCATTTTCTATGTTTGAATGCTTCAGTAATTCTGTTTTTAAAAGATCCGGTGATGTATTGCTGAGTGCTACCACTAGTTTATGATCCATATTGAATCCATGATCTGCGCGCAGAAAGAGTTGTAATTGATTATACACGACAATCACTGACAGAATGAATATCAGCGAAAAAGTAAATTGAGTAACCAACAGCGATTTTCGAAGACCCATGTTTGAAAACAACTTCATTGATTTCACGCCTTTCAAAACTTTCACCGGTTGAAATCCACTCAGCACTACAGCAGGGAACACACCTGCTAATATCCCCACCACAATGGCAAATACTAAAAATACCACGTACACAAAATAGTTTGCCTCCAAATCCCATTGCATCAATCGCGCAAAACTCAACTCAAGCATGAGTGGGCGGAGTGCGACCAGCAAGAGTACAGCAACTAAAAGTGCAATCAGTGCCACTAACACCGACTCCGCAATGAATTGCGTAAAAATTTGCCAGCGCATGGCACCCGTTACTTTTCGTACGCCAATTTCTCGTGCGCGCGTAAGCGATCGCGCGATAGATAGGTTGGTGAAATTAAAGCATGAAGTCAACATCACGATACCAGCCAACCCTGCAAAGAAGTAGACAAATACCCAAGGCAAAAAGGGACCAATGGGATTATTGATGAAGGTACCAGGTGTAATTTCTGAGAGTGCCTGCGGTTGATAGTTGACTTTCTGCTGTGTATCCGGATTGGTGATCACAGCAAAATGCTTTTCTTCGATAGCTTTTAGTTGAGGAATTATGTCATCCACCGACTTGCCTTTTTCCAACAGCACATAAATCCAACCTGAAGTGTAATTGTACCAATTGTCTAAATCTTTTTCGCGTTTGTTTAGCGATTCCAAACTTTTTACGGTGCTAAGGCTCGCAAGCGCATCAAATACAATATGCGATTTGTGGTTAGTCTCTTTAAGAATACCCGTAACTTTGTATGGACCCTCAGTGCCTACCTTAAAAGTTTCGCCAATTGGATTCTCTTGGCGAAATAATTTTTTCGCTGCTTTTTTAGTGAGCACAACCGAGAACGGTTCTACCAATGCAGTAGCTGGGTTGCCTTGTTCCAATTCGTATTCAAATACATCCAGAATTTCCGGATCCGCAAAATACCCTGCAACCGGAATGTTCACATTCTGCTCAATCTCCATCCACATATTTCCAAATCCACGCACAATGCGCACCGACTTTTCTACACCTGTGAAATTTTCGATCAAGTCTTGCTGCAAAGGCAGCGTGGTAGTTGCTGTTTCAGAATAACGTTCACCCTTCGAACCAAAAGGGATAGAGTTGATCCGATAAATGCGATCGCGTTTGGTGTTGTATCGGTCGTACATCATCTGATCCGCAACTAACATAATAATCACCATCGACAAGGCCATCGCCACCGAAAGACCAAAAATGTTAATGGCTGAGAAAAAGCGATGCCGTAACAAGCTCCGCAGAGCTGTTTTTAAATAATTGAAAAACATGATTGGAAGAGTTAGAGTGATTGGGCAGCAAGAAAACGCTGCCCGAAAATTTATTTGGCTTCGCGCTTTACAAGGAAGTAGTAGATCAAAAAGCCCAATGAAACGAATACGGCAAACAATCCATACGGCAGAGGAGAATCCGGGCTAACAGGCACATACTCCATGATGATTAAGGAGAGGCCGGCAAAGAAGGCAATCAATCCCCATTTCAATGAAGCATGTTTATTGTCAACTAGAGATTGTTGTTTAAAAATAGCTTGCGTGTCTTCGTTCACATACCCTTTATCAATCATTTTCTTTTTCAGGATGTAGTCAGTCATCACTTTGGTAAAGAAATAAATGGAGGTACCAAGGCTTCCTAAGATGGCAATTGGCATTAATACTTCGGCAGTAATCATAACTTGTTTGTTTTAGTTTCTTGGTGCGTAAGACACCAACTACTTTGGGCATGTTGCAAGTTTTTTTGAAAATAGTTAAAAAAGATATCGCTTTTTAATAAGATGAAATAAAAACGGAAGCCTGAAAATAGCTTAAAAATTCCTGCAACATTATAACTTGTAGATGTGTCTAACCGCCCAATGACAGAAGATCAAGCGCTCGTATCGCAAGTATTGAATGGCGATAGAACCGCATTTAGGCAATTAATGAAGCAAAATCAACGATTGGTGGCGCACATGGTTGCCCGTTTAGTAGATCGGGATGAGGATCGGGAAGAATTATGCCAGGATGTTTTTTTGAAGGTTTATGAAAAGTTAGGTGAGTTTACCTTTCAATCGAAGTTGAGTACATGGATTGCCACCATTGCCTACCGTCATGCGGTCAATCATTTGCGCAAAAAGAAAATTAAACTCAGCGATATTCCGGATGAAACCCAGTTCGCTAACTTTTTCATTTCTCAGGAAGACATTGAAGAAGACTTATCCGATCGGCAGATGAATGAAAAAGTGTTGGAATGGATAGATC
Source organism: Cyclobacteriaceae bacterium (assembly GCA_044228465.1). Lineage (GTDB taxonomy): Bacteria > Bacteroidota > Bacteroidia > Cytophagales > Cyclobacteriaceae > ELB16-189. The sequence continues at coordinate 4,603 of JBGAUU010000110.1, read as the reverse complement.
AATTGCCACATCAGTATAAAGCCGTTCTTACACTTTACCACATCGAATCGATGAGTTATCAAGAAATTGAAGCCGCTACGGGCATGCCCGAAGGCACGGTAAAGAATTATTTGTTTCGGGCACGGCAGTTATTGAAAGAAAAAGTAAAAGCGTATCTTGACAAAGAAGTAGTATGATAACACCCCACGAAGAATTAATACAGCAACAAATGGAAGAAGGTAAGCCGGTTTCGACCAATGCAGACACGCGTGCCTATCAACGGGTGTTTGAGGCGCTGAAGCAAGAGCCTGAATTTGATTTGCCCTATCAATTTGAAGATCGGATTCTTCAGAAAATAGAAGCAAAAGCAGAGCGTGCAGAGCGTAGGGAAACCTACTGGCTGGTAGCTGGCGTTTTGTTGCTGGTGTTAGCCGCCTTTATTGGCGCGGTTCTGGTTGGCTTCAAACCCTCCTTTGGCGCTTTTGCATTCTTATCGCGATATAGCGGCCTGCTCGTTTTTGCTGTGGCATTTATTTTGTTGCTTCAATGGCTTGACCGGAAAATTGTTCATCGAACGACCTATTGAATCGTCTGCAAAAAAGGGAAAGAATCATTATTATTGTTATTCAATCCCTAAAACCAAATGAAAAAATTAGCTCTCATTCTCGTGTTCTTGGCAGCTAACTCGCTGCTGATCGCACAAAAATACCAAGGCGACAGTTGGGCCAAGGTAAAAGCCTCCGGTGGTTCTCTTTCCGTTGTTTATTATGAACAAGCCGGGCTCATTCAAGATGTAAATGGCAAGCCAGCCGGTTTGTGTGTAGATGTGCTGGAAGATTTTGCAGCATTTGTACAAACCAAGTATGGCAAAAAAATTACCATTCAGTATTTGGGCAAAGAACCGGTGTTTGCCAATTTTCTCGCAGCCGCTCAAAACAACCCAAACGTACTTGGTGTCACGAACGTAACAGTAACAGAAGATCGCAAGAAGATTTTGAAGTTTACACCGGCATTCATGTCAAACCCGGTGGTGATGGTAACGCATAAAGATGCACCTAACCTGACGGATCTTTCCCAAATCAAAAAAACATTTGCAGGCTATTCAGCCGAAATTATTGGCGGTAGCACACACATGAAGCACGCCAATAAAATTAAAAACGACTATTGGCCGGACCTTGCTATTACCACCGGCATCTCAGGTCCTGAGATTTTTAAGAAAATGACAACCGATCCCAAGCTATTTACCATCCTCGACTTCACCGAGTTTATGGACGCTAATCGCAAGAAACTTCCATTAAAGAAGCAAGCAGTAGAATTTGGCAAACCCGAAGAACTGGCATTTGTCATGTCCAAGCAAAGTGATTGGGACGCGGTATGGAAAGAATTTCTAACAGACGAATACAGAAAGAGCACCAAGTACCGAAAAAACATAGCTGACAACCTAGGGTCAGCAGTTTTAAGCATCTTGAAATAAACAATCCTAGCGCTGATCGTGTTTGAATGTCGGCATAGGTTAATTTTAAGTAAATGAAAATGGGCTTCCTGAAAAGGAAGCCTTTTTTGTTTAATCCTGATCACCTTTTTCGGGTGAAGCCCAACACAGAATTGGGAAACAACAAGTTCAAGTCAAACCGAGGAATCGGCTTTTATACCTTCCCGCCACCGATCAAATAAATAGACGATCTATTTTAATCTGAAATCAGTTTAACTTACCACACAACTTATTATTTTATGAAGAAATTATACAGCTATTCACTGCTTCTTCTATTGGTGTTTTTTGCGGTATGCGTTCAGGCGCAAGAGCCCAAAAAGGAAGCCAAAGCCGATTCTGTTAAAAAAGAAAAACCGAAGAAAAAGAGAGATCTTCCTTTGGAGGTGGGCCGCAGAATTCCCATCAAAACTTCTGAAGGTACCTGGATGTCGTTGGATGTAAGCCCTGATGGAAAAACCATCGCGTTTGATTTCTTGGGCGACATTTTTACCATGCCGATTACAGGCGGTAAGCCAACTCAGTTTACGAGTGGCATGAGCTTCGACTCACATCCCAAGTTCAGCCCGGATGGCACTAAACTATTATTTATTTCCGACCGCAGTGGAGGTGAAAACATCTGGTGGTTTGCATTGGATAAAAAAGATTCGCTCCAAGTAACAAAAGGCAACACCGATCATTACCAGTCTGCCGAGTGGACACCGGATGGAAATTATATTGTAGGATCACGCGGCACCCGCAATCTCAAACTTTGGATGTTCCACAAAGATGGTGGCTCAGGCGCTCAATTAATTGGAAAGCCCGATAACCTGAAAGTGGTAGAAGCTGCCTTTGGTAATGATGGTCGCTACATTTGGTTTTCGCAGCGTTTTGGAGCGTGGAATTACAACGCACAGTTTCCGCAATATCAATTAGGTGTGTACGATCGTGAGACAGGCGAAACGGATCGCAAGACGCAGCGCTATGGTTCTGCATTTACGCCTACACTATCACCGGATGGTAAATGGTTGGTTTATGGCACGCGCTACAATGATCAAACAGGACTCGTACTTCGTGATTTAAAAACAGGTGATGAAAAATGGTTGGCATATCCGGTGCAACATGACGAACAAGAATCGATTGCTCCATTGGGTGTGTTACCTGCAATGTCATTCACACCTGATAGCAAAGAATTGGTGGCTTCTTATGGAGGAAAATTCTACCGCATACCGGTAGCGGGTGGCGATGCCATCAACATCCCTTTCCAAATGGAAACCGAATTGCTAGTTGGCCCACGTGTTGATTTCAAATACCCGATTAAGGATGACAAAGACATGATTGCTACGCAGATTCGCGATGCAGTTGTTTCGCCCGATGGAAAGCAAGTAGCCTTCACCGCGTTGAATCGTTTGTATTTGTATGACATCGGGAAAGCAACTTACAAAAGAATTACTGCTAACAATTTTACCGAAGCGCAACCCACATGGAGCCCAGATGGAAATCAACTGGCGTGGGTTACGTGGGAAAACAATGCAGGTCACTTATACAAAATCAATTTCAAAGCGAAGGATGCCAAGCCTGTTCGTTTAACAAATGTGGCCGGATTGTATACGGAGCCTGCATGGTCTTATCAGGGAAATAAAATTGTTTTCTTCCGGGGCGCAACACAAACATTCAAAGATGCAGCTGATCCATTCTTTGCGGGAGCACGCGAAGATTTGTTGTGGATATCCGGTGATGGCGGCAACGTCAACTTCATTGCAAAAGCGAAAGGACGCACTACTCCTCATTTTACGAAAACAGATGATCGCATCTATTTATACCATGGACAAAAAGGATTGCTATCCATTCGCTGGGATGGCACTGATGAAAAAGGTCATTTGAAAGTAACCGGCATTACAGTGTATGGTTCTGTATTGATGGAACACAATTGCATGTTGAACGAATCGGAAATGGAACCGGCACAAGAGCCTTCTATTGCTGATGTAATTAAAATTGCTCCGGAAGGAGACAAAGCACTGGCGCAAATCAATAATGAAATTTACGTTGTTACGATTCCAAAAACCGGTGGCGATGTTCCTAAAATTTCAGTAGCCGAAGCAGATCGTGCACAATTTCCGGCACGCAAGCTGACGAAAATCGGTGGTGAATTTGCAAGCTGGTCGAACAACGCAAAAACAGTTTATTTCACGTTAGGCAATGCTTTCTTTACCTACCACCTTGATTCTGCGAAAGCGAAAGAAGATTATTTAAAAAAGAAAAAGGCAGAAGAGGAAAAAGCCAAAGAATTGGAAGAAGCAAAAGGCGACAAAAAAGATGACAAGAAAGACGCTGCCGATAAGAAGAAAGACAAGAAAGACGAGCCTTATAAGCCAACAGAAGTTCGCATTAAAGTAACCGTGCAAAAAGATATCCCTCAGGGAAAAGTCTTATTGCAAAACGCACGCATCATTACGATGAATGGCGATGAAGTGATTGAGCGTGGCGATGTGTTGATTGAAAATGCACGCATCAAGCAAGTAGGCGCAGCCGGATCGATTAGTGTGGATGCATCAGTACAAAAGATGGACATGAGTGGAAAAACCATTGTACCCGGCTTTGTGGATACACACGCACACATGTGGCCTGCTTGGGGCGTTCACAAAAATCAAGTGTGGATGTATGCTGCTAATCTGGCTTACGGAGTTACGACTACCCGCGATCCACAAACTGCTACCACCGATGTATTGACCTATGGTGATATGGTAGAAACAGGTCAGATCATCGGACCAAGGATTTATTCTACCGGACCAGGCGTGGGCTTCTGGGTATATAATCTCAAAGATGCCGATCAGGCAAAAGATATTTTGAAGCAATACTCAGAATACTTCAATACGAAAACCATCAAGATGTATTTGACTGGAAATCGTCAGCATCGTCAATGGATTATTCAGGCAGCGAAAGAGCAAGGTTTGATGCCGACCACCGAAGGTGGTCTTGATTTCAAGTTAAATCTCACCAACCTGATTGATGGTTATCCGGGACATGAGCATGCATTGCCAATCTATCCATTGTATAAAGATTTGGCTACCTCAATTGCTGAAGCCAAGATGACTTACACACCTACCTTGTTGGTGGCGTATGGTGGACCATGGGCAGAGAATTTTTACTACGCCA
>JBGAUU010000109.1:0-14277 GCA_044228465.1 Cyclobacteriaceae bacterium | reverse complement strand
TGCTGAACAAGGCTCTTGCCAAGCAAGGATTATCAGCTACCGCTTTTCAAAAAGTATTGGAGTCGGTGAAGAACATTGAATCAGATCACTATAAAAGCGAAGTGTTGGGCAACTTGTTCCAAAACAACCTGACACCGGAAGTTTTAAACAACGCTATGGATGTGATTGGCTCGATTGAATCCGATCACTACATCACACAGGTTGCCAATCAATTGGTAAAACGTCAAAACCTGACGGACGAAAATTTTCAAAAGCTGCTAGGTGCCATGAGTGCTAACCAAAGCGATCACTATATGTCCGTCTTTTTGCAAACGGCTTTGGAGCGCCCCAGTCTATCCAAAGAAAACCTGATGAGCATTTTGCAAGCAACCTCACACATCGATTCAGATCATTACATCACCGAAGTGCTGACGGACGTAGCTTACAAAATGAAAGGCATGAATGATGCCTCGCTCCGAGAAGCGTACCGCACTGCCGCTAAGCGTATCGAATCTGAAACCTACTACGGCCGCGTAATGCGCGCCCTTGACTAAATAAAAAAGCCGGAGCGCTCAATAGAAACGCTCCGGTTTCTCCTTAACTTAGCTTCTGATTGCGAAAGAATTGTTTTTCTTTTCCAATAGTCGACAACCACATTAAAAGCAACAGAGTTTCCACGAATGAAGAAGTACGCCTTGCTCATCGCTAGTTGCACCGGACTGGGCATTCTGCTTTTTCTTTTTATCTATTACAGTGAAAACGGCACCGTAGCCCAGATCGGTGCTAATTGGAAACGCTATCTCCTGCTCATCGCACTTACCAACGCCATCGGAGTTTTACTTCTCACAACCGATCGAATCATCAATAAGCTGCTGGACTGGAAAGAACATTTCATGATGCGCTTTATCGTTGGGCTAGTGACTAATTTCATCATCATGGCCCTGTTCCTCAGCCTTACGGGAAAATTTTTGTTTGCATTAACCTCCGAAGAGCTTTTGAAGCTGGTGATCGTTTTTGTGATCGTTGTTTTTATATACGAAATATTTTACGGCCTCTTCTATTCGTACTACCACTATGCAGTAATTCAAGCCGAGCAATTGCGCTCCGATCGCTGGCAATTAGAATTACAGTTTGAATCGCTTAAGAGCCAAATCAGTCCGCACTATCTTTTCAATTGCCTCAACACGGTTTCTTCCTTGCTCTTCAAAGACACACGTGTAGCTGAAGAATTTATTCGTAGAATGGCCGACACTTTCCGGTATGTGCTTTCACACCAAAAGCAGCGGCTGGTTTCCTTACGGGAAGAACTGGAGTTTGTAAAATCATATTACTTTTTGCTACAAGTTCGCTATGAATATCATTTGCAACTGGAAGTGAATCTGCCACAAAATGTGATGGATAGTGTAGTGCCCCCCATGACACTACAGCTATTGGTGGAGAATGCAGTGAAGCACAACAAAATCAGCAAAGAGAAACCACTGCTGGTGTACATTGGCGCTCAAGACAATACACATTTGTTAGTTACTAATACAAAAACCGTTGCTACGCAATCGGTGGTCAGTTTTCGGGTAGGATTGGAAAACATTCATCAGCGCTACAAGTTCTTTACTTCTGAAAAAGTGGTAGTAAAAGACGGTGAGAAATTTTCAGTCCAACTGCCTGTATTGAAAAAAGACAAAATCAAATCGGCAAAAGGGTGAAACGGATTTTTATACATAATCCCTTCTTTCGTATACTGGCTCCGCCAGTGTTTGGTGTTTTTATCTATTTGCTGATTCTGTTGATCAACAACAATGTAGAGCAAATCACCACACTCGTCAGTAACCAAGAAGTGTATGTGAGTATCGGACTCAGCCTGATTTCATTCGAGTCAATGCGACTTGTTATTGTATTGCTCCAACGCTTCTTTTCGATGGAGCCTAAAAAATTAGCGCTTCAGATCTTTACTACGACTTCCATTAGCGTTGCGATTGTGCTCATCGCAATCAGCAGCTATTTTCAATGGGTGATTGGGTTCGACATCAGCAGCCGCGAGTTGTGGATATTCGGAACTTTATTCACACTCACATCATTCCTTTACAACGCGTTGTACATCGGCAACCAATATTTACATTTAGAAAACACCCTACGAATTGAACAGGAACAAAAACTTCGCGAAAGTTTGGAGTCCGAGTTTCTTTCATTCAAACAAGAAATCAACCCTGATTTATTGTACGACAGTCTGGAAGATTTGATTCTGTGTTTACACAAAAAGACAGATGTAGCCGAAGACCTGATTGACAGCCTCGCGGCATTGTATCGCTACCAGTTGGTGCATCGACAAAAAGAGTTTGTGTCCTTGAACGAAGAAATACAGGCCGTACAACACTTGATTCGGTTGGCCAATCAAAAGCATCGGCAAACGATTCAATGGAAAAACAAAATTACAGATGCTGCTTCTATTCAATTGATGCCGGGTGCGTTGATTACAGCCTTGGACAGTGTGATTCGTAATACACTGATCTCAAACGATGCGCCATTAGTATTCACCCTATCACAAGAAGATGATGAATACTTTGTGTTGCACCACGACCTGAATGATAAACTACAACTGCATCCCGAAAGCCTATCTGCATTTCAGCGCTTGCAACGCTCTTATTCCGTTTATAGCGACCGCCCTTTTGTGCAAGTGAAGGCGGGCCGGGAAAATTATATTAAATTTCCGATGATCATGGTTGAACCTCACTTATCTGAAATGGCATGAGTCTGACACTTTCCATATTGATTGTCGAAGACGAAACTCCGGCTGCGGAAAAACTGGAACGCTACTTGCAAAAGTATAGCCCCGCTATTTCGGTAGCTGCTGTATGTGACTCGATAGAAAGTGCCGCACAATGGCTTCAGGATAATCAGGAAACCATTGATCTGATCTTCATGGACATTCAACTGAAAGACGGGTTGAGTTTTGCCATCTTCAAAAAAGTGACCGTGCAGAAACCGGTAATCTTTGTCACTGCCTACAATGAATATGCGTTGGAAGCATTTAAAGTCAACAGCATCGACTATTTGTTGAAACCCGTGACGTTCGCAGATCTGAGTGCCAGCTTGCAAAAGTTTGAAAACTTGCGTGAGCAAATGGCTACCACCGATGCGAAGCGTGAAAAAATCAAATCTCTGGCGCAAAGTGAATCGCCCAAAAACTACAAAGAGCGATTCATGGTTAAAGTGGGCGATCACATACGCTCCATCACCATCGATCAGGTCATGCTTTTCTTTGCCGATGGTCGTGACGTATATTTAGTCACCAACCAACAACGCAAATTCATTATCGATTTCACACTGGAGTCGCTGGATGAAGTACTAAACCCAAAAAATTTCTTCCGCGTCAACCGTTCGTATATTGTACATATCCCCTTCATTCAAGATGTAGTTACTTACTCCAACAGCCGACTGAAAATCACTACACAACCTGCGTGGGACAAAGAGGTGATCGTGAGCCGCGAGAAGGTAAACGAATTCAAAGAGTGGTTTGACGGAGTGCACTAATCCTCCTTTCTCTCCGCGACACGAGGAGTCTTATCAGAAGCAAAAACTAAATGTGAGTATTGACAGAGGATGCCTCGCGCCTCGGCATGACAAGCTTCGGCAATCGTAAAAACTGTATCTTTAATAAAAGAATCAATCGCTATGACTAAGAAGTATCTAAAAATTGGGCTCGGCTTCATTCTAATCTGCGTGGTCATTTTTATTCTCAACACCCTCTATGCCGCGGGCGTGTTCACAACCCTTACACCACACATGGAAGGCAAAATTGAAGCTACTTATACCAACACACCCGGTGCCGAAGATATGGATATCGATTACCGAAAGGGTCTATTATTTATTTCCAGCACCGATCGCTGGAAACAACTGCAAGGCAAAGAGGTGGAAGGTGGCATCTATCTTATACAGCTAGACAGCGGAAATGTACCTATGAAAATTCCGACAACCTACAACGGTCAATTTCGTCCACATGGCGTTTCATTTCTTACTTATGAGTCTGCGGACTATCTGTTTGTAGTAAACCACAACAACCAGGGAAATTTTGTGGAGTTGTTTCAATTTAAGAATGACACTCTGTTTCATCAGAAATCATACTCAGATGAATCGATGTGCTGTCCCAATGATGTAGTAGGCGTTTCTCCTACCCAATTTTACGTGACAAATGACCACGGTACTCAAAAAGGAGCGATGCGCAAAGTAGAAGATTATCTGCGGGTACCCCTCTCCTATCTGTTGTATTGCGATGGAGCCAAGTTTTCAAAAGTGTACGAAGGTCTTACTTACGGCAATGGCGTAAACATTTCCAATGATGGATCAAAACTTTACCTTACCCACACCACCGGCAGAGAGTTACTCACATTTAGCCGTGATGCACAAACCGGTGCTTTAAAGCTGCTGGACAAATTGAATTTGAAATCTGGGCTGGATAATATTTCTGTCGATGAAGCCGATAACCTGTGGATTGCCTCACATCCGAAGATGTTGAAGTTTGTGGGCCATGCTACTGATTCTACCAAGAAATCTCCTTCACAAATTTTTATGCTGACACCCAATTCAAATGACAGTTATCAGGTGAGAGAAGTTTTTCTCAATGAAGGTGAAGTGATTTCTGCCTCCAGTATTGGCATTCATTACAAAAATCAATTATTCATTGGAGGAGTCTTTGAAAGCAAGGTGGTGCGCCTTACACTTTCTCAGAAATAGGAATTCGAAGTAACGGCTAAATGGAATTAGTCTAAAAAACAAGAGCGCAAATCAAATGAATTGATCTGCGCTCCGATGTTTTGGGTGGTGAATTACTTCACGTGTTTGTTAACCACTTTTGCCAACTCAAACATAGAGATTTGCTTCTTGCCATCGAAAAGCACTTTCAACTTTTCATCAGCATTGATCATTCTTCTGTTCTTGCTGTCTTGTAGTTTGTTCTTCTTGATGTACTCCCAAATCTTCTTAATGATTTGAGTTCTAGGAAGAGGTTTGCTGCCTACCACTGCACCTAATGCTGCACTAGGAGTCAATGCGGCCATGAATGCTGCATTGGGTTTGCGAGCTGATTTTTTCTTAGCGGCCTTCTTAGGGGCAACAGCCGACTGAAAATCACTACACAACCTGCGTGGGACAAAGAGGTGATCGTGAGCCGCGAGAAGGTAAACGAATTCAAAGAGTGGTTTGACGGAGTGCACTAATCCTCCTTTCTCTCCGCGACACGAGGAGTCTTATCGGAAGCAAAACTAAATGTGAGTATTGACAGAGGATGCCTCGCGCCTCGGCATGACAAGCTTCGGCAATCGTAAAAACTGTATCTTTAATAAAAGAATCAATCGCTATGACTAAGAAGTATCTAAAAATTGGGCTCGGCTTCATTCTAATCTGCGTGGTCATTTTTATTCTCAACACCCTCTATGCCGCGGGCGTGTTCACAACCCTTACTCCACACATAGACGGCAAAATTGAAGCTACTTATACCAACACACCCGGTGCCGAAGATATGGATATCGATTACCGAAAGGGTCTATTATTTATTTCCTCCACCGATCGCTGGAAACAACTGCAAGGCAAAGAGGTGGAAGGTGGCATCTATCTTTTACAGCTAGACAGCGGAAATGTACCTATGAAAATTCCCACAACCTACAGCGGTCAATTTCGTCCGCATGGCGTTTCATTTCTTACTTATGAGTCTGCGGACTATTTGTTTGTAGTAAACCACAACAACCAGGGAAATTTTGTGGAGTTGTTTCAATTTAAGAATGACACTCTGTTTCATCAGAAATCATACTCAGATGAATCGATGTGCTGTCCCAATGATGTAGTAGGCGTTTCTCCTACCCAATTTTACGTGACAAATGACCACGGTACTCAAAAAGGAGCGATGCGCAAAGTAGAAGATTATCTGCGGGTACCCCTCTCCTATCTGTTGTATTGCGATGGAGCCAAGTTTTCAAAAGTGTACGAAGGTCTTACTTACGGCAATGGCGTAAACATTTCCAATGATGGATCAAAACTTTACCTTACCCACACCACCGGCAGAGAGTTAATCACATTTAGCCGCGATGCACAAACCGGTGCTTTAAAGCTGCTGGACAAATTGAATTTGAAATCTGGGCTGGATAATATTTCTGTCGATGAAGCCGATAACCTGTGGATTGCCTCACATCCGAAGATGTTGAAGTTTGTGGGCCATGCTACTGATTCTACCAAGAAATCTCCTTCACAAATTTTTTATGCTGACACCCAATTCAAATGACAGTTATCAGGTGAGAGAAGTTTTTCTCAATGAAGGTGAAGTGATTTCTGCCTCCAGTATTGGCATTCATTACAAAAATCAATTATTCATTGAGGAGTCTTTGAAAGCAAGGTGGTGCGCCTTACACTTTCTCAGAAATAGGAATTCGAAGTAACGGCTAAATGGAATTAGTCTAAAAACAAGAGCGCAAATCAAATGAATTGATCTGCGCTCCGATGTTTTGGGTGGTGAATTACTTCACGTGTTTGTTAACCACTTTTGCCAACTCAAACATAGAGATTTGCTTCTTGCCATCGAAAAGCACTTTCAACTTTTCATCAGCATTGATCATTCTTCTGTTCTTGCTGTCTTGTAGTTTGTTCTTCTTGATGTACTCCCAAATCTTCTTAATGATTTGAGTTCTAGGAAGAGGTTTGCTGCCTACCACTGCACCTAATGCTGCACTAGGAGTCAATGCGGCCATGAATGCTGCATTGGGTTTGCGAGCTGATTTTTTCTTAGCGGCCTTTAGCTTTTTAGGGGCTTTTTCTTTGCTGCTTTTTTTGCTTAGCGGTTGAAAAAATTCCTTGCTTTTTAGTGCTTTTTTTGCCATAGCTGAAATTGGTTTTAATGGTTGCGAATTAAGTTGAAAAAATTGAGTTATCCCAACATCAGGGCAACGAATTGCATTTTACACTTGAATTTTATGATGAGCGGACTGTTTTCCTAGGGAAAAACTCAATTTTACCTATGAAAAAACCAATGTGAACAGGCTTTGCCACCTATGTAATTATCAGGCAATCGATGCGTTTTCATAGGGGAAACAAGTATTTTAGAACAAAAATTACAACATGCTGAAAGAGCGACAAATTCATATTTTGATTGGTTGTGCCGATGCTCGCGACTTGAGCCAGATACAAATTGATGCCATTGAAGAAACCAGCAAATCGTTTCTTTCATTGGGGATTTCCATCGAATTTCATGTGATTCGTACAGCCGGCTCATTTGTAACACCCGATGTGGTGATGGATATCAAGCGCACTTTTGAGCAGGCACAGCGCCATAGCAACGATGCTCTGGTGCCTATGAAATACTATGTACACATTCAAACGCACGGGCACCTGACCGAAGATTCCAATGATGCCTACATCAGCCATGTGCACGATTTGCGCCTTGTAGAAGGGTCTCCGCTCAACTGTGGTATGCTGAATGCCTCCTCGGTAGGAATTGAAATTGAGAAACTAATCATTGAAGAGGGTCTAGAAATAACCTACGCTGGACAAAAGGTAAAAATTGACAACGACACGAAAATAAAATTGCTGCTGAAAGAACACTATGCCTATGATGGATATCTGGCTGGCGACTGGGTATTCAGCATCGACTTGCTGCGCACGCACCCGCGCCATCAGCGAACTTTGTTGGAAAAAGCCATTGCTACTGATGCCGAACTGAAAGTGCTGCAAATACAAATTACAAGCGGAATTATGGACTATGCCATCCACTCTCTCATTCGCGTGGACGATGGTATTCCGGAGGTGCCCTTTTGGGATACCGTGCAAAAGTATATTCGCGATCATTCAGAAAACGAGCGCACCAAAGCAGAGATTCTCATCTACCAATCGCAAAAGCAAAAACCGCTGGCCGGATTACTCTGCATGAGCGATCCTCGGCAATCCTCGCGCTGGCTGGCCGCGAATTACTATCTCTCCAGGCATGGCATTGATACCGATGGGGATTATCTGCCCAACACACTCTTCAATATGTCGGGCAGTTCATTCGATATTCCGCATACACCTTTTGGGCCTTACGTCATTGCTGGTTTTTATTACAGCGTAAAGCATTTGAAGTTAACCGATCAATTGGTGATGGGTTTTGATGCCAATCAAACCGGTCGCATACTGCAAAAAATTAAGAATGATCCCATCATGAATTTGATTGTACAAAAGTTTCAGGTGAATCTGATACCGATTCACCAAACCGAGCTGGAGAAGTAACGTTACATTACCTAATCAATCATAGTAACATCTTAATCGTACTTCCACCCAAACTTCATCTGCCATGAATCCAACAAGTATTCTTTCACGCCAGCAGTTCATCCAAAAATCAATCCTTACCTTCGGTGGATTGGTTCTTACCTCTACCGCTCAAAGTCAACCACAAGAAAAGCCCGGCCCACTAAAGGGTGAACTGGTGAAAGAATTTGTAACTGTAAGCCACGGAAAATTTGATCGTGTGAAAGAGTTGCTGGAGAACGAGCCCTTGTTACTCCATGCTTCGCATGACTGGGGTGGTGGTGATTTTGAATCGGGAATTGAAGCGGCTGGCCATGTAGGCAACAAAGAAATTGCCCACTACCTGCTCCATAAAGGCGCTCGCTACAATGTATTCCTTGCCTGCATGCTTGGGCATCTTGAGACTGTAAAAAATGTCATTAGCTTTCAACCGAGCTTACTGAATGCGAAAGGACCCCATGGATTCACCCTATTACATCATGCCATCAAAGGAGGCGATGAAGCCAAAGCCGTGGCAGATTACCTGGCCGGATTGGGTGCCAAAGAAACCATTGTCGATTTTTGGAAAAAATAGATGGCGCTGCTAAAGCGTCTGCAACTTGATAAATATCAAATCCAGCTCTTCGCGCGACTTGTTCAGCTTTACCTGAAGTCGTTGCAGCATGCTTTCGCGGTTTTCATTTTCAAACAAAAAATCCTCGTCTGAAAGATTGGGAAACAATCTTTTCAGTAGGATCTTTTGTTCGCGCCAGCTTCTTACGATGCTCACGTTAGGCGGGTTCTTCGGTTTTTTCTAATCGGGTCACGTGAAGAATAAACTGTTTATCCAACACAAATTTAAATTCATCTTCACCCATCAGCTCAGTAGCCTTGCGACTGGTTTGCAGTAAATGCAAAAGATCTGTTGCCACTAAAGAGGCTTTGATGTTATTTTTCGCTTTCCCTTTCGTTACTTCCAAGGTAAATGAATAAACCCCTTTCTCCTTCGGATTGAGCGATTTGAATTCATGCGCATACATTTTGTATTGCTGTGGTGCCTCCGAAGAGGCCACCATCATTTGCAAAATGGCGGGGCGATATTTAATCCATAGGGGAATGTAGGGCTTGTTGGCCGTAGAGTCGAATGAAGAATAATTCATGCAATTAGCGGTTTATAAATAATCGGTTTTTCTCAGAGATAGGTTTTGAGTGCTTTGCTGCGGGCAGTATCGCGCAGGCGTCTGGTAGCTTTTTCTTTGATCTGACGCACACGCTCACGCGTAAGGCTAAACTTCAGGCCAATTTCCTCGAGTGTCATGGAAGGCGAGCCATTCAGGCCAAAAAAGTAAGAAATCACTTCTGACTCTCGGGCAGGCAATGTGGCCAGTACGCGGGCTACCTCGTTGCATAGCGAATCGCGCATCAAATCGCCATCGGGCGTTTGATCGGTTTGGCTGGTGAGCACATCCAACAAGTTGTTTTCTTCGCCTTGCACAAAAGGGGCATCTACTGAAATATGTCGGCCGCCCAAGCGCATTGTGTTTTCTACCTCTTCAGTAGTTACTTTCATCACTTCGGCCAATTCTTCGGGTGAAGGCTCGCGTTGAAATTTCTGCTCGAGCTCTGAGAAGGTTTTGGCCACCTTATGCAGCGAGCCTACGCGATTCAGCGGCAGGCGCACCACACGCGATTGCTCGGCCAGTGCTTGTAAAATGGATTGACGAATCCACCACACGGCATACGAAATAAACTTAAAGCCGCGCTTCTCATCAAAGCGACTGGCCGCTTTAATCAGGCCCACATTGCCTTCGTTGATCAAGTCTCCAAGGCTTAGTCCGTTGTTCTGATATTGTTTAGCTACGGAAACCACAAAGCGCAAATTAGCTTTCGTCAGTTTTTCGAGTGCCATTTGATCACCTTCGCGAATGCGTTTAGCCAATTCGACTTCCATTTCCGAAGTGATCAAATCGACCTTTCCGATTTCCTGAAGGTATTTATCCAGCGATTGATTTTCGCGGTTGGTAATCTGTTTTACAATTTTTAGCTGTCTCATAGTTGCGTTATTGGCCCGTGCAGTTCAAAAAGTGGCTTTGTGAACTTCAATTGAAAAAACCAAGGAGCAGGAATCAGCTTACGAAGAAGATGCCGACAGCAGGATTTGAGGAATTGAATTTCAAAGGTACGATTAATTTTACCCGTACCCTAAGAGAATATGAAGTTTAGCAGAAAGCAGGGATGGTCGAGTCAATGTTGCTTTCGGGCTTTTCGCGATACTTATTAGCTGGCAGATTCTGATTCTTGACTCTTTGTATACGCCCACACGGCTCGCAACTGACCATAGTTGTACTTGCCCTTTAAATGGTCATACACTGCTTTCGATGTCACTTCGCCCGTCAACTCTCTCCGTGCATTCACAATTTCCATTACGGCTGCTTCGGTCATAAACGAAAAGATAGGAATACGACCAAGCTCCACCGCTTTGGCCAAATGCCCTTCGATGGTGCCCACCACCAAACCACGTTGCTCGGCAATTTGCTCAATCGTAAAACCTTTTTGAAACAGGTCGAGCGTAACGTCAAAGGTGGAAGCCGTATCTCCTTTCTTTTTCTTTTCCCGCTTGGGTCTGGTTGATTTAGATTTCGTGCTAACACTGGGCAACTCTTCCCGAATTTCAGTTAAGAGCTTGGTGCGCTCCAGCGCGCGTTGTTTGTTTAGCAGTGTTAAATCAATTTTTTCTTCGCCACTCAAAATGGCATCGGTGAGATAAATGGCTTTTTCAATTTCAGCCAATTTCTTGCTGAGCATCTGATCAATCTCCAGCAATTGATTCAAATAGGTTTTGGTGCGCTTTTGCTGACGTGTGACTTCAATGTGATGCAACAGTTTTTTCAAAATGCCCGTCATGAATACCTTGTAGTATTCGCTGCCTTTCGTGAGGCGCTCGCGCAAGAAGGAATAATTTTGAGCAAGCAATAAATCGATCAACTGCTTGCGAAAGCGCTCGGTGTTGGTTTGCTCTGCTTCCAGCGACTCGACTAGTTGATGTAATACCGGTTTCATGCTCTCTTCCGAAAACGTCTCGGTTGATTCGTTCTTTTGCAGGTATTGAATGTCTTTAATGGCTGCCGTGAAATTGAAAGTTTGTTCCAGTAAATAATGAACAAACTCCTGCTGTCGCCTTTTCATCATCTCTGGCAATTCCTTTGGCTTATGATGTTCGCGAGCAAAGGCTACAATTTGCTGATCGGTGCTAATCGCACCTGAATGAATAGGTGTGCGCAAGATCAATCCCTCGAGTGTGCGCAACCGCGAAAGTGCCACGTAGACCTGGCCATCTGCGAAAGCTTGACCCACATCGATTATCGCGCGATCAAATGTTAATCCCTGGCTTTTATGAACCGTAATAGCCCACGCGAGCTTGATAGGAAACTGCTCGAAAGAACCAATCACTTCGTCTTCGAGATCGCTACCTTCTTTGACGGCATAACGCTTGTTTTCCCAGCGAATGCGCCTGAGTTGATAGCGGATGTTGGTATCGGCCATCGTTACCCATACGCTTTCGTCTTTAATTTCTTTGACCGTTGCCAATTTGCCGTTGAAGTAGGCTTTGCCTTCGTTATCGTTGCGCACAAACATGATCTGTGCACCTACTTTCAATTCTATGCTAGCCGCCACCGGATACATGCTTTCCGGAAATTCGCCATCCAAATGCGCCTCAAAAAAATGCGACTCGCCCGGCAGCGCCTTCAACTCTTGCCGATTCAGTTCATCGGCTTTATAGTTATGCGTAGTGAGAGTGATCACCTCTTTCATCGCACGTATTTCTTCTGCTGATCGGTAATGACGATTGAGTTCTTCAATATCTTCCGGAGTGGCAATGTTGTTGCGCAGATTGTTTAAGATATTAATAAACCCAGTATCGTGTTGACGGAATATTTTTTCTAATTCAATATACACCAATGACTGCCCGCGCAATGCCACAGCTTCGTAAAACCAAGGGGTGTTATAATATTTGCGAAGGGTTTCCCACTCTTCATTTTTTACGACCGGTGGCAATTGGTACAAGTCGCCAATGAAGAGCACCTGCACACCGCCAAAACTCTCACGGTAATTTCCACGGGCCGCACGCATACGGTAGTCGATGGCATCAAGCAAATCGGCACGCAACATGCTGACTTCATCAATCACCAGTAAGTCGATGGAGCGAAGCACTTGCTTGCGGGCGCTGTTGAGCGGATGCTTGTGTGCGAGCGTATTCTGATTGATAAAGCGACCGCCTTCAGCGAAGTTATCACTCATATTCCGATCGGGCAGAAACGTGAAGGGCGGCAACAAAAATTGCGAATGGATGGTCACTCCGCCAGCATTCAGTGCCGCGATGCCGGTAGGTGCTACTACGATGTAATTCTTATGAGTAAGCTGGGGAAGATTTTTTAAGAATGTCGTTTTGCCTGTTCCTGCTTTTCCGGTTAAAAACAAATGACTGCCCGTAGTATTGATAAACTGCGCGGCTGCCGCCAAAAAATCTTGCATGCAGTAAAACTAACGAGAATTTGAAAAAAGAAAAATCGAAATTGATTCTTTGCTATCAGCCTCGTAATTTATCTAAAAGGCGGTTGAGTTCTTTTGCCTCGGTGGTGTTTACGTTTTTGAGTGAGGTAATCCACGATTCCGATTCATCGTCTATTTTTTTCAACACGGCTAGTCCTTTGGCGGTGATGCCGATATCTACTTGTCTGCGATTGCCTTCGCATATTTCGCGGCTCACCATTCCCTTCAAGCGCAACTTCTCAACCAAGCGGGTGCAATTGCTGCTCTTGTCGATCATGCGCTTGGCGATTTCTGACAACATCATTTTTTGCGGATGCGATCCTCGCAGAATACGCATCACATTGTATTGCTCCGGAGTGATGCCGTGTGGCTTCAGGCGCGTAATGTTGCCACTATGCAACCAGCTGCTGGTGTACATAATGTTGATCGCCATTTTGTGGTATTCGTTGTGAAATTTGGTTTGCTGAATGTCTTCTTCGAGCGGCATGGTGCAAAGGTAGCGACTATTATTGTCGATACAACCTTTGCAGGTGTGCTTTAGTCAACTTTCGTCCACCACGCTTCACGCGGATAGTTTTCGCCCACCATCACAGGCTGACCGATGAGTGGCGTTGTGTAGGTTACTCCTTTGGAATCAGCTGCTTTCGTAGCGCGCTCAATCGGTTCTTTCCATGGATGCAAGGATAGTTTGAATTTCGCCCAGTGCACGGGCATTAAAACGGCCGCTTTCAAATCAATGCTGGCCTGCACGGTTTGCTCGGGCATCATGTGGATGTAGGGCCAATCTTCGTTGTACTGACCACATTCCAGTAAAGCAATGTCAAACGGACCGTACTTTTCTCCGATGGGTTTAAAGTGCGCTTCGTAGCCTGAATCGCCCCCTAAAAAAAGATTATGCGTTGGCGTTTTCAAAACAAACGAAGACCATAGCGATTTGTAGCGGGCAAAGCTGCGTCCTGAAAAGTGGCGAGCGGGAGTGGCTGTCAACTCCATCGAATCCAAAATGGTTTTGCTCTCCCACCAGTCAAATTCTACGATCTTGTCCGGTGCAATGCCCCAGTGCTCGAGGTGTGCACCCACACCGAGTGACGTGCAGAACAACTTCGTTTTGTCTTTCAATTCCAAAATCGTTTTGTAGTCCAAGTGATCATAATGATCGTGCGTAATCAGCACCATGTCCAAATCCGGAAAATCATTTACATTATAAACATTCGAACCTTGGAAGTTGGATGTGAAAAATGAAACGGGAGATGCGTTTCCACTAAATACCGGATCGACCAGAATTTTTTTGCCGTTGATTTGAATGAAATACGAAGAGTGCCCAAACCACACAATCACCGGTTTGTCGGACTGGATGTTTTTAAGATCGGTGCGAACCGAAGGAAGCGGTTGCGATGGCTCGGAAGATTTAGGTGTGTTGAAATATTTCCACATCACCTTCCACACAGAGAAATTTTCGGATTGGACAGGTGTGAGTGTGAGATTTTGAAAAGCTCCGTTTTTATAGTTTGG
>JBGAUU010000108.1:0-14653 GCA_044228465.1 Cyclobacteriaceae bacterium | reverse complement strand
TTTCTCATGACTATGTTACTCAAGATTGGCCGAGATCAAGGTAAGCTGGCAGAAATTAAAGCATTACTACTAAAATTATCACAACAACTTCTTTCAGAAAAAGAATACCGAAATGTGAAGATGGTCTTTGATGTTGATCCTGCGTAGCTTAATTGTATTCCTTTCAGACTCACAAATTAATGCCTTGTCAATTAAATATTCAGGCCGCTCGTAAGCGGCCTGAATCATTCTAGATATAAAAATTACCGCTACCGGATAAAGTTTAAACGAAATTCCTTCAAAGCATTTAAAAAGTAGCAGTTAATCGAGCAAAAACAAATCTACCATTAAAACCACCTTGGTTTGCTAAGAAAAGTAATCGTCCACGGTTGGAAGCATCGCGTCCACTTGAATAATCAATAGACCCGATAGAGTTTCTTGGATCAATAAAAATTTGATCAGGATAAACATCGAACAAATTATTTGCGCCTACAGAAAGGTTCAAGTGCTTGCTCAACTTATATCCAAGCGTCAAGTCTGTCACAAATATTGCAGAAAATGTCTGATCGATGAACGCACTTCCATCTGCCGCACGCGCGAAATCGGGATTCCAATAAGTGCCATCAGCCTTTTTTGAATTAGGATCAATGTTATGCACATAAGATATTTCACCAAAGCGAACTATTCGAGCTATTACGTTTAGCTTGTTGAGTGCGTAGGTAAGGCTCAGGTTTACTTTGTTGCGCGGTTGAAGTACTTCGATGCGCGATTGTTGCTGCCGATCGAATAACAAATTCTTAAACCAGGTGTTTGGGTTGGTAGTGGGATCGTTTTTGGCAGGTGAGTTAATGAGTTCAGTGCTGTTAATAGCGGTCACTTTGTTTTCGTTTAAATTCAGTCCAAGTGTTGCTGTTAATGAGCCTTTGCCCAAATCCATTTTATGTGAAGCAACAATATCTAAACCTTTAGTTGTTGTATTTGCGGCATTAGCAAAAAAATTAACATTATTCACTCCGATAAACTCATTGGCTGCAAAGCCGAGCAAGCTTCTGGAGAATGCGCCAGAATAGACTATGCGGTCAGTAATATTAATTTGATAGGCGTCAATAGTTACAGCGGTTTTGCCAAAAGAAGCTGTAATTCCAAATGTGCCGCCAACGGATGTTTCGGGACGGAGCGCAGCCACACCAATTTTTGTACGCGCTATTTCGCTATCATTATTTACCGTAAGGGTATTGGATGGATTTCCACTCACAAACTGCGTGCTGATGTTTTGAAAATATCGCTGATGTAAGGAAGGCGCTCTGAAGCCGGTACTAATTGACCCGCGCAACGAAAATATTTCTGATACTTTATAGCGAGCTGCAATCTTTCCACTCACATTCGATCCGAAATCAGAGAAATTCTCAAAACGACCAGCAACACCAATTAGCAATTTATTATGAAGTTCTCCTTCAAGATCAGCGTACAATCCTAAACTCGTTCGCGATTTATCAACGGCATAATCAGGTTGAAAACCAGGAAACACTTGTGCACCCGGCAAAGCGAGCGTAGTTCCCGCAGCAGCACCATTGATGGTTAATGGAGCTGTCGCCACTGTCTTCGGGGTAGTGCTACCGCTATAAGAGTTTAATTCGCCAGCGGTAATTACATAACTTTCATACCGAAACTCCCCACCAAATGCCACATTAAAATTTGTGATGGCTGCACCTAAACTGGAATATGTCCGTGCTGCGTCTACGTTGAAAGTATTCTGCGTGAATCCTAATTTACCTGCATCAAAACTTGTTTGCACGTTTCCATTCGGAAGTGAAGCATTGCCCGATTCTTCCACACGAAACGCAAACGAGTTACTACCCAAAGTATTACTGAAGTCTAACCGCCAATCATTGATTTTTGTTTTAAATCCTACAATCAGCGAAGGATCTTGAATGGTTGGTGAAATGGCAGGCAGAAATCCATTGGGATAGTACAATGATCCATCTGAATTTAACGGTTGCTGTGAACGAGAAACCGGCAGGCGTACATTTCCGAAAGCCTTGCCCGTGCGATACGTATAACCTCCGGCAAAGTAAAACTCAGAATTATCATTTACCGGGAGCGAACCATTTACAAATACCCCCAAATTTCTGGATGATGAATTTCCAAACACCATGTTATGGCGATCATATTTGGTCTGCGCAGCCAGCGTAGCATCATCTTTAATTAGCTGGGTGCGAAAATCGTTTTGCACCTGATTAGCCGGAGTGCCAGGGAACGATCCGCTGGATCCAAGGTAAATAGTTGGAGCATTATCCAAACCACTGCGATTTGAATTTCCGCGCTCGTTGTATTGAGCCGTAACAGTGAGGCTTCCATTTTTACCCAAACGAAATCCTTTGCTCAAATCGAGCTGCACCACTTGGCCATCAGTAATATTCTGATTCTTTATATCAAAGCCTCCATTTATGGTAGGCACCTTGTATTGCAAATTAGTAAGGTTGGTTCCGGTTGTAAGCGAAGCGGTGAATCCTTCGTAATCCTTTTTGAGTACCACATTTATGACGCCTGCAATTGCATCAGACCCATATTGCGCAGCCGCTCCGTCACGAAGTACCTCCACACGTTCTACTGCCGCAACCGGAATTACGTTCATATCAGTACCTACTGATCCTCGCCCAACTGATCCATTAATATTCACTAATGCAGAAGTGTGTCTTCTCTTTCCATTTACCAAAACTAAAACCTGATCAGGGCCTAAGCCGCGCAAAGAGGCAGGATCTAAGTGGTCGGTACCATCTGTTACGGTTTGTTTGTTGGAATTAAAAGAAGGAGCTACATAATTTAAAATATCACCAATATTAACTTGCGAGAAACTCTTAAGTTCTTTGGTTGTAATAGCATCAATAGGAACAGGCGAGGAAGTGGATGTGCGCTGTGCTACGCCTCGTGAACCTAATACCACTACTTCACCCAATGATTCAATGGACTCCTTTAATACAAAGTCAAGGTTTACGTTTTCATTGCCAATGGTAATCGGTTGGGCAAGCGATTCATAGCCAATAAAACTAATGTTAAGCGTATAGTTTCCCGGAGCTAAAGTCAATTCATAATGTCCATCTGCATCCGTCACGGTACCTTGTGTAGTGCCAGCTACCGCAATGGTGACCCCTGCTAGTATTTCACCAGTTTGAGAAGTTACTTTTCCCAATATTTTAGAGTCAGCTTGTTGGTATGGAATCAATTCAGTTAAAATCTGATTACTCGAAACAGAAGCGGTGAGCGAACTGGCATAAACAACATCTTGTCGTTTCAAAATGATAACATAAAAATTATCAGCTACCAATTTGTATTCCAAACCCGTATTTCGTAAGGCAAAATCAAGATCGCGTGTAATTGATTGATACCGGGTTAGGGGCTCCGCCATTTGATTCTCAATAAGAAGCTGATCTGTGAGGATGGATACATGATAATGTTTTTCCAAATCCTTCAGTACTTGCTTAAGTGATTGGTGAGTTTTCTGCGTTTGACCAGCTGATTCATTTACAGGCAAAGCTTTTTGCCCAAACGAAACCATGGTGAGGCTCGATAAGAGTGCAACTTGTAGTAATATTTTCATAGATAAATTGGGTTTAATTGTTTACTGGGATTAGGTTTTCTACTGATTTGGAAATGGAGATTGTATCACCTTCCTTCACAATCTGAAGATTGAAAGAGGCTTCAATTCCTTTTATTAAATTATCCAAGCTATTGCATGGAACTGTGCCCCATAATTTCAATGAAAGTATAGAAGGGTCGCTGATCTGAACATGCACGCCATAAGTATCTTCCATTCGTTGAGTTACTTCTTTCATCAGCATATTATCCAAAACCAGTTTGGCGTTTTTCCACGAAGAACTTTTCTCCGGCTGCACTTGGTTCTTTTCAATCACTTTATTGCTTTCCAAAAAAGTAATCGCTTCACCTGGTTTTATCGTAATTTGTTGCACCTGCTTTTCTTTACGAATAGTCACCTTTACGCTGCCTTCATTTAATACCACATTCGATCGCCCTCTGCGGTGTTGTATGTTAAATTTTGTACCCAACACCTCTACTTTAAATTCATCATTGACTATTACAATAAATGGACTATTATTTTTGGTATGCACGACATCAAAAAAAGCCTCTCCTTCTACCGAAACGGTACGAATCGAATCTTCAACCAAAGTTGAGGAATAGGATAACCTTGAATTTCCATTCATAACTACCGAAGAGCCATCCGGCAATGTGATTGTTTTTACTTCTCCGAAAATTGTTCGATACTCAATGGCCTGCTTTTGAAAGGAATTATAAATCCATGTCATTGAGAAAATCAGGAAAGCGACAGATGCTGCTACTCGCCAGAAAAGTTTTTGTCCAAGTTGCTTCCGCTGATTTTTTGCAGCCTCGAAAATAGCATATACTATTCGATTGGATTCAGTTTGAGAAATAACTTGGTAGGATTCTAATTTAGACAATACTTCTTCAACAGCAGGCAGGTCAGCAGATGTGCCATGCGATTGAATGTATTTGATTAGTAATTCTATTTCGTGTTTTGAACACTCATTGTTTATAAATTTTTGAACAATCTCCTTCAAGATGATGCCAATTAAAGTTTAAATCAATAGTAAGGTCTGATTGGTTATGTATTGACAAACCGATCGTGACCCTTACACACTACTACAATTGAAAATGGAGGAAGTACGATGTGTCGCGCAAAAATATTTTCTAACGGATCAAAAGAGCGTGTAATCCAATTTTTTTGAAACCTAATCGTTTGTTAGCTAATGGGTAACTGAAAAAAAATTAGCGAATAGAATTAAAAGCATGAACTAAAAATACAAGTAACAATTGGTGCGTTTGTAAATAATGTTTGATCGCCTTAAGCGCCTTATACATTTGATCTTTAACTGTATTTTTAGATATCCTTAATTGGCGAGCTATTTCATCATGGCTTTTGTTTTCCAATCTTGATAAAGAAAATATCTCTTGTTGCCGAGTTGGCATTTGCGTAATTGCTTGCGCGATAAGCTCTTTCGTATCTTTAAAATCAATCAACCACTCCTGCCGAAATTCCTTCTGGCTTTCATAGAAAACCTGCTTCTTCATCTTGACATCTCTTGTTGCTTTCTTTAAAAAATTGAAGGAGAGATTTTGTGTTATGGTATATAGATAAGGTTTTATCTGCGGTTGCAAACCTTCTCTGTTTTGCCAAATAATCATAAACACATCTTGCACGATTTCTTCGGCTATTGATCGTTCTTTAGTAATGTGTAGGCAATACGTAAATAATTCATTGCGATAGCGATCGAACAAACATCTGAAAGAAGCTTCATCTCCCTCCTTTATTTTGCGAATAATAGCCTCCTCATCGTAGACTTTAGGTCTATGCATGGAAATAATTCCGTTGCCATTGGCAACCAATTAAGTTGTGACACTAAATAATGGGGAGACTAAAAAGACGCAAAGCTTCCGCAAAGAAGCGATGGGGAAACGTCTGGCAAAAAAAGATTTGAGAACCGGCCTATTATTTACCTAGAATGCTCCACTCTTCATTGAGCACAGCAATCGCTTGATGAGCCGTTAAATCAAATTGACAAGGAACAACCGAAACATAATTGTTAGCGATGGCCCACTCATCATTATCTTCTGCCTTATCAAAATTAACAAAGTTTCCGGTCATCCAGAAATAACTTCTGCCATAAGGGTCAAATCGCTGATCAAACTCTTCTACCCATTTGGCGTTTGCTTGGCGGCACACTCGTATGCCTTTCAATGGTTCGTTGCGTTTGGCGGGAATGTTTACATTCAAAGCAACCCCCTTGGGCAAGCCTTTCTCTAAAACCTGTTGTACAATTTTTTTCACTACTTCGCCCGTGTGGGAGAAGTCAGCCTTATGGCTGTAATCACAAAGTGAAAAACCAATTGCGGGTACTCCTTCGATGGCACCTTCGATGGCAGCAGACATCGTGCCGGAATAAAGTACACTGATCGATGTATTGCTTCCGTGATTGATTCCACTCACCACCACATCCGGTTGCCTGTCATTTTTCAAAACAAAATGGCGCGCCATTTTAATGCAGTCGGCTGGCGTGCCACTGCACTCATATGCACGAACACCTTCAAAAATAAATGACTCATTCAATCGCAGGGTATCTCCCACCGTAATCGCATGCCCCATTCCGGATTGAGGGCCATCCGGTGCAACCACCAACACATCACCCAATTCCTTCATAACGGACACTAGATTAAAAATTCCGCGTGAAGTGATGCCATCGTCATTCGAAACTAAGATGAGTGGTCCGTAATCGCATGCCCCATTCCGGATTGAGGGCCATCCGGTGCAACCACCAACACATCACCCAATTCCTTCATAACGGACACTAGATTAAAAATTCCGCGTGAAGTGATGCCATCGTCATTCGAAACTAAGATGAGTGGTTTTGCCATGTGATTTATTTATTTTACAAGCGAATTATAATATTCAATAATGCGAGCCAACTCGTATTTATTTTCAAAATCGAGTTTATTATCTTTAACAAATCCCTTTACCTCCCGCTCTCTGTCTTCCATCAATCGGAGCCAATCGTTCTTTCTCCCCTCAAAGTCTGAAATATTTCCATCTGGCTTTAACAGGAAATATTTGTGAATCAATACCAGACGAGTGACAGTACCGTAATAACCGTAATAAGAATTTATTGCTCGGTATTCTAACTTCTCACGGCATAGCACAGTAACTTTTCCTTCGACCAGTAATTCAAAAAATATAGGGGATTTATAAGTGTTATTTTCGGAATAGGGCAAGGAATAGAATTGTCGATATCTCTTCGCTGTTGTGTCAAAAATTTCGAAAAACAGTACTTTGCGAGGTGAATAGCTCATCATCTGGTTCTTCACTTTCACCTGAATTAGGTCTTGCTTCGCATCCTGCGACATCTCGTACTTAATCAATCCTCGTAATGTGTCGCCTGCATCAAGCACAGATTTTCCCTCATGCCATAACTCATAAGCAAACTGCTGTGCCTTCAATACTTGGATCGAAGTTACAAAAACAAAAAGTGCAATTATCTTTCGCATCACTTCTTTAAAATCATGTGCCCGAGTTTATCACGCTTGGTCAGCAAATATTTTTCGTTGTGTTGATTGGGTTTAATTTCAATGGGAATATTTTCCACAATCTCCAATCCGTAACCCATTAAGCCTACTCTTTTTTTAGGATTGTTCGTGATCAACCGAATTTTTGAAATGCCCAAATCGTGTAATATCTGTGCGCCAATTCCATAATCCCGATTATCCATATCAAATCCTAATTGCAAATTAGCTTCCACGGTATCCAAACCTTGCTCCTGAAGTTTATAAGCTTTTAACTTATTGAGTAACCCAATTCCTCGCCCCTCTTGCTTCATATAAAGCACGACCCCTTTTCCTTCTTGTTCTACCATCTTCATGGCACTATGCAATTGCGGGCCACAATCACAACGGCATGAACCAAAAATATCACCGGTAACACAAGAAGAGTGTACTCGCACCATTACCGGTTCATCTTTTTCCCACGTTCCTTTTACCAACGCCATGTGTACCTCTTTGGTGTTAAGCTGCTCATAAGCGACTAGCTGAAAGTCGCCCTGAGCGGTTGGTAATTGCACATCGATCTGGCGCACTACTTGTTTCTCTTTATTCATGCGGTACGCGATCAAATCTTTGATGGTCACCAACTTCAATTTAAAACGTTCGGCTACTTTCACCAAATCCGGTAAACGCGCCATACTTCCATCTTCATTACAAATTTCCACCAGTACTCCGGCAGGTCGGAATCCGGCCAATCGGGCAAAGTCGATGGCAGCCTCGGTATGACCCGATCTGCGCAACACTCCTTCGCGTTTTGCTTTGAGTGGAAATATATGCCCGGGTTTACCCAACTCTTCCGGTTTTGTTTCAGGATCAACCAATGCTTTGATGGTCTTAAACCGATCGTGCGCTGAAATTCCGGTTGTGCAGCCGTGACCAATTAAATCTACCGAAACTGTAAACGGAGTTTCGAAGGCGGCCGTATTTTTTCCCACCATTAATTCGAGGCCCAACTCTTCGCATCGATCTTCAATGATGGGCGCGCAGATTAACCCGCGGCCATGTGTTGCCATGAAGTTGACAATCTCGGGAGTTACTGTTTCCGCAGCGCAGATGAAATCACCTTCGTTCTCACGGTCTTCATCATCCACCACAATAATTACTTTGCCATTTTTTATTTCTTCAATGGCCTCCTCGATTGTATCTATTTTTAGTTTGTCCATTTTAGCTCAGTAAAATTTATTTTCTATTTAACAATTGTACATCCAAACTGGTTCAGGACTTGGTTTTTGTATTTCAAATCTTGTAGTAATCACTTTGCAATCACTATCCCAAGCAATCCTGCCAACTCAGACTCCGCTTTTTTCAAACCAGTTTGCATTTCCAGCGCTTTATCTAATTCATCCCAATTGCCTCCCATTTCCGCTTGCTTCACAGCCATCAGATTTTCTTCCATCATTTTTTGCACCACCCTGAATTTTAAACGCAACACATTATTCAAAGCTAACTCATTCAACACGTCATTTTCTTTCGGGAAGTAAATATGAAACTTCTCACTCCAATGCTGACTGGTTGCATAACGTGGTGTGATTAGCTCCGTTACCATTCGTTTTACTTCTTCGCTACCATTTCTCAAAAAGTATTGATTGTCGATGGTTTGCCCTTTAGCTAAGCCACTTTTAAATGCCTCATAAATTTCTTTAAAAACCGGATGGGTAAATTCTACATCTTCCAACTCGTGCAACAAAAAATCTGACAAATTCTGTTCCTCTAATTTCTGGTCTGAATAGTTCAAGAGCAAGCGAATCGTTTCTCGCTCCTGATAAAAAACCATTCCTTGCACATCAACTTTGGTAGGTGATGCTTCAATGTCTTCTATCGGCAGGGGCGCTTCCTGCTGCTCACGAATAGCTTCCTTCTCATTCTTGCGTCTCTCACCAATCAGTACTTTATTCAGCTCTGCCAACAAAACAGATTCAGTAATATTGAGCAGGTGACTGGTTTCTTGAATATAAACTGATCGCTTGATCGGATCGGGAATGAGAGCTATGCTGGTGACTACCTCTTTAATGGATTCTGCTTTTCGGATCGGATCACCAGCCGCCTCTTTGGCAAACAAGCTTGTTTTGAACGATACAAAATCTTGCGTGTGCTCGCTTGTTTTGAACGATACAAAATCTTGCGTGTGCTCCTTTAGAAATTGATGAAAGGCCGTAGTCCCTACTTTACGTGAATAGCTGTCCGGATCTTCGCCATCCGGAAACAACACCACACGCACGTTGAGCCCACCTTTCAAAATCATATCAATACCACGCAGTGCTGCCTTGATACCGGCTGAGTCTCCGTCAAATAAAACAGTGACGTTTTCTGTAAAGCGATGAATGAGTTTGATTTGATTTTCGGTCAGGGCCGTGCCGGAAGATGCCACCACATTTTCCACATCGGCCTGATGCATGGAAATCACATCGGTGTATCCTTCCACCAGATAACAAACATCGTGTTGGCGGATGGCATTTTTTGCCTGATACAAACCATAGAGCACATCGCTCTTGTGGTAGATATCCGTTTCCGGAGAGTTAATATACTTGGGCTGGTTCTTGTCTTTGCCCAACATGCGGGCCCCGAAGGCAATCACCTTTCCGGAAATATTGTGAACCGGAAAAATCACCCTTCCGCGAAAGCGATCGTACGAACTGCCGTCTTCTTTTTTTACAACCAGACCGGTCTTTTCTAACAAATCTTTGTTGTAGCCTTTCGCAATAGCCTCGCGACTGAAGTTTTCCCATCCCTCCAGCGCAAAGCCTAATTCAAATTTTTCGATGGTACGATCATTGAACCCGCGTTCGCGGAAATAACTTAATCCGATGCTCCTGCCGTCTTCGTGGGTGGTAAGAATATTTTTGTAATACTCTTTGGCAAAATTCATGAGAATGTAAAGCCCCTCGCGCTCCGATTGCTCGGCCGCACCTTCGTCCGTCAGGCGATCTTCTTTGATTTCAATACCGTATTTTTTGGCGAGGTAGCGAATGGCTTCGGCATAGCTGAGCTTTTCGTGCTCCATCACAAACGTAAAGGCATCGCCACCCTTGCCGCTGCTGAAGTCTTTAAAAATGCCCTTGGCGGGAACGACAAAGAACGAAGGCGTTTTTTCGTTGGCGAAAGGGCTGAGAGCCTTGTAGTTCTGCCCCGATTTTTTGAGCGTCACAAAGTCGCTGATCACATCCATGATGTCGACCCTGTTTTTGACTTCTTCTATGGTTTCGCGGCTAATCAAAATCGGAGGAAAATAGATGGCAAAGATAGGTTTTTGGGCTCGGTAAAATAATTCGATAATTGATTTTATCTTTGGGAGTTAAAACGGAGGTACTCTCCTTGTTTATGAGCATTCATTCTACCAAAATCGACATCATTCAATGGCTTACGCAACTGAATGACAAAGAGGTTCTAGCTAAAATTCAGGCTATTAAACAGGAAGATGACAATCTATTATCACCCTCCCAAAAAGCCGAATTGAATCGCAGAATAGCAAAATATGAGAAGGGTGAAATGAAGTTCAAGTCATGGAATGAAGTAAAAAGAAACATTCGGAAAAAAGTGAAGAATGCTGCCTGAAGTTAGCTTATCAGATGAAGCCGAGAAAGACATTGAGGAAGCCTACATTTGGTACGAAAATCAAAAAAACGGACTTGGGGAAGATTTGATAACTGAGCTCGAAAAGTCTTTCAAAAAAATACAGCAAAACCCTACGGCTTATCGGATTCGATACAAAAAGAAAGTAAGAGGTTTTCTAATGTCAGTGTTTCCTTACCTTATTCTTTATTTTGTTGATAAAAACATTAAGATTATCTCCGTCTTTCACACCCATCGCCAACCCAAAACCTTGAAAAAGCGAATCAGTAAACTGAACTAAATTTGATTTAACTGGTTCTTATATAGCTATGAAATTTACCCAAGAAGACATTACCCGCGCACTCTCTACTGTCAACGACCCCGACTTAAAAAAAGACCTCGTGACGTTGGGGATGATTAAAGATATTGTTGTATCCGACAAGAAAGTCAGCTTTTCGGTGGTGCTCACCACACCCGCTTGTCCACTGAAAGAAAAGATCAAAAACGACTGCATCGAAGCGGTCGAAAAAGTAGTCGGCAAAGAAGTCGAAATCGACATTTTCATGACCTCGTCTGTTACCTCGCTGCGCGATAATGCTCCTCTCCTGCCGGGAGTAAAAAATATTATCGCCATTGCCTCCGGCAAAGGGGGCGTGGGGAAATCTACTGTTACCACCAATCTCGCAGTGGCATTGGCGCAAGCTGGAGCAAAAGTTGGTTTGATCGATGCCGATATTTCCGGCCCCTCTATTCCGGTGATGTTCAACTGCGAGCGCGAGCAACCCGAAGTAAAAGTGGTGAATGGCAAAAACTTCATTCTGCCGCTCGAGCAATATGGAGTAAAACTTATTTCCATCGGCTTTCTGGCACCCCCCGAAAGTGCTGTAGTTTGGCGTGGACCCATGGCAAGCTCAGCTCTTAAACAATTTATCAGCGATACTATCTGGGGTGATTTAGATTATCTTTTAATTGATTTACCTCCAGGCACCAGCGACATTCACCTGACCCTTGTTCAAACCGTACCTGTTACCGGAGCTATCATCGTTACTACTCCGCAAAAAGTAGCATTGGCAGACGCCATGAAAGGACTGACCATGTTCAAGCAGCCTTCTATCAATGTACCAGTGCTGGGTGTAATTGAAAATATGGCCTACTTCACACCAGAGGAGCTACCCGACAACAAGTATTATATCTTTGGAAAAGATGGTGGTCGTTCATTAGCAGAAAAATTCGAAGTGCCTTTCTTAGGTCAGATTCCCTTGGTGCAATCTATCCGCGAAAGTGGAGACAGTGGCTTGCCGGCTGTTATGAAAGGGGGAGTTACAGCACAAGCATTTACTGATTTAGCCGAAAGCCTGGCACGCCAAGTTGCCATAAGAAATGCTACCTTTGGCACTACTAAACGAGTAGAAGTAACCGCATGACCGAAACGATTCATAAAGAGGGCCTTTTGGCAAGAGTAGAAGAATCCCTCAACTCTATTCGCCCCTATTTACATACCGATGGTGGAGACATCAAAATCGTGTCGCTTTCTCAGGAGCATGTTTTGACACTTGAATTTATAGGCAATTGCAGCAGTTGCCCCATGTCGGCCATGACCTTCAAGGCAGGGGTTGAAGATGCTATCAAACGCGCTGTACCCGAGATTAAATTGATTGAAGTAGTAAATGTAGCACCCCTGTAGGAATACAGATTGAGTGCATGGGTAGGCACATTTGATCGGTTATTAAACTTTAAATGGCGGCCATACTCTAATGATTTTCTTTTCGTTTAAGTTTTAATTTGGCAGGCATGCGCATCGTTGTCATCACATTCTTCATTTGTATACCGATATTTGCCATCCATGCACAAGAGCGCTGCGGCACAGTTGAATACGAGAAAAAACTTCTTTTAAACCGCCCCACCAAAGAAACTCCGGAGCAATTCGAAAAATGGATGTCCGGCCAGGTTGCTAAAACTTTAAAAGATCAAAAAAATCAGCGCACACAATCCACCTACACCATACCGGTGGTCGTTCATATTATTCATAATGGTGAAAGCATCGGCAACGGATTAAACATTTCGGATGCGCAAGTGCTATCACAAATCAAGGTGTTGAACAATGACTTCAATCGATTAAATACAGATCACGTCAATACCCCCGCTATTTTCCAAAGTGTGGCCGGGACTTTTGATGTTCAATTCGTGTTGGCAAAACAAGATCCTGATGGCTTACCAACCACGGGAATCGTGCGCGTAAAAGGAGCAAAAACATCGTGGACATCTAATGATAATTACCAATTAAAATCTCAAAGCTATTGGCCGGCCGAACAATACCTTAACGTATGGGTAACTTATCTGACGGATTACCTAGGCTTCTCCCAATTTCCGGTTTCTCCTTTGGCAGGATTAGAAGACTCCTCCAACGATAGGCTAACTGACGGAATCGTAATCAACTACCGCGAGTTTGGTTCGATAGACGATGGCAGTTTCAATCTGCACTCTCAATACAACAAAGGTCGAACGCTCACGCATGAAATGGGGCACTTCTTTGGGCTTCGGCATATTTGGGGCGATGTGAATAGTTGCAGTGGCACCGATTATGTGGCTGATACGCCAATACAAAATGGCTCCACCGGTGGCTGCCCTACGCATCCACAGTCAAGTTGTAGCACTACCAAAATGTTTCAAAACTATTTGGATTACACCGATGATGCCTGTATGAATCTTTTTACCCAAGGACAGGTTAATCGGATGCTTACGATATTATTAAATAGTGTGCGAAGAAAGGAACTGCCCAACTCGCCCGGTTTACAAACGCCCCTTGCCGTGGCCGATGATTTAGGAATCAAAAAAATCCTTTCACCGTCTACATCTGCTTGTAGTGGATTGCTCACTCCTTCCGTGGTGGTGCGGAATTATGGAAGTAATTCGATTACGAATGCACAGCTTCAATTGAAGCAAAATAACAGCGTGATCGAAACGAAAAACGTTATTCTCTCACTCGCACCCGATGGTGAACAGCAAATCGATTTTAACGCAATCTCACTCAGTGCTGCGTCCATCGTTCAATTTGATTTCGCCATTACCTTTACAAATAGTCATTCGGATAATAACTCAGCGAATAATCTGAAAAGTATTTCTACCTCGGTGCCATCGCAAGTGTCATTACCACTTACCGAGAACTTCACGACATTTCCGTCTTCGTGGACGAAAGAAAATCCGGATGGCCTTACTGCATGGCAAGCTACGATTGCCAATGGCACCAACGCCATATACATGAACCTCTATGACTACACTGAAATTGGAGCCACCGATAAGGTCATTACACCACAACTGGATTTCGCCAACGCCCCAACGGCAGCACTGCTATTCGATCGCGCATATGCGCCTTATACTGGCACGACCGGAGAAGGTCTGAAAGTGTTGGCTTCCACCGGTTGCCGATTTGATAACTCTCCTACAGTTCTCTTTTCAAAAAGCGATACCGATCTCGCTACAGCCTCAGCACAATCGAGCCGATTTGTGCCCGGTCTAGCTGATTGGAAAACCGAAGTAATTTCTTTAAGTCAATTTGCCGGAAAGCAAATGCAGATAGCCTTTGAAAGCACAAATGCTAATGGAAATAATATCTTCATCAAAAATGTGCGAATCGTTACTTCCTCCATTTTGGACTTAGCGATCGTAAAACTAGAAACCCCTACACTGATAAGCTGTGCCAGTAACCCATCACCCAGCTTGCGATTACGAAATAACGGAAACATCCCCATCACTTCATTTTCTGTTTTGACTTCGTTGAATGGCGGAGTTACTAATACATTTAACTTTTCAAATCAAATTTTACCTAATGAAGAACTGGTAGTGAGTTTGCCTCCCATCAATTTAAATGGTGGCGTGAATCAATTGTCGATTTCCGTATCTAATCCAAATGGTGCATCAGATATTGACGCTTCCAATGACTCGCGTTTGTATCAGATTACTTTCAATACTTCAAAAGAAGTGATACCCCTACGAGAAAAAT
>JBGAUU010000107.1:0-14962 GCA_044228465.1 Cyclobacteriaceae bacterium | reverse complement strand
AATCACGAGGATACTCATTGTCAAAACAACTAAACCGATTAACTTTAAAAGGATATACTTTTTCATATCGTTTTGCCAGGTTTGATAGATGAAGTTACAAAATATCTAATAGAAAAAAGCAGTTGATCAATCAGAAAACGATGATTAAAAACAGGAGACAGAAAGGTTAACAACAGATCCAATTACAATTGAGCTCAGATAATATTTCCATCGAGGCAATTCTATCTCTGAATGCATAAGTTAATTATTGATGTACGAATATTTTTCACATAAGCACATTCCACTTTATTTAATGGGCCAATCTACCATTTCAAATGATTAATTTTCAAATACTTCTTGATATCATCATACCGGTAATTTAAATGAATGATGGGTGTTAAACTTTTGATGGCATTGGGCATGTCACAGCGAACTGTAATTTCCAAGTGCTCGGAATTCAAAATAAATGATTCTATTGAAAAATTACGCTCTATACTATTATAACAGGTTAAAGCCCAATCATACGTCCCTTTATCGATTGTCGGTTCCTCTCCTTGCCACATATTCCTAAGCTCTTCTTTCTGTTGTTTGAATTGGTTAGCCAAATCAGCATAGACTTTTGTTCGAAATTCGCCCAGTGTATCGACTACATCACTGATCGAAATATATTTTCCGGTTTTGGTATTGTAGGTAAAATATTCAGTCCAGTTCGAACAATGCGCTCCACATCCTTCGCTATAAATACTAAATGATACTAGATTATTCCGCATATAGGTCACATCAAAACTGAGATGAACCAATGTTTCATCTGCCCATAGAATCAACGTGGAGTCCGTTGGCTTATCCACAAATTCATAGTCCGTGTATCGATTCTTCAAATCGCTGTTAATGACATTATCTACCACTGCGTTTCCCGTTCGTAACACCGGAAACCGGAACTTCGTATTCGGTCTTGCAAACGAAGACGTTGCCGGAATAACAAGCGTATCGATTTGCACGCGTTGCCCATAAGAGTTTAGTGTAATTAAAAGTAAAAGTAAAATAAGTATTCGATTCATTAGATTAGGATTCTCTTTGTTTACCTCCAATCAGAATAACCAGATGATCCAGCAACCTATTATTCATAACAATCAGTGCGGGAAACGCGAGCAGAATGACTCCATATTGAAAAGAGATAGTCTCTGACTGTTCTCCTGAAACAAAAGGCGAAAGTATCCCAACTTCCCCAACTGTTAGTAAACAATTAGCTATCACCTGAATGACAGACCATTTAAATTTAAATCTCCCTCGGAAGTAGTAAAAGGCAGTCAAAGAAAGTATAAAACCCAGGAATAGACCAGTAGTCATTCCATCTTCCCTACTGCCTGTAGCGGCAATAAATAAAACCGTCATCAAACC
This sequence comes from Cyclobacteriaceae bacterium, assembly GCA_044228465.1. Taxonomy (GTDB): domain Bacteria; phylum Bacteroidota; class Bacteroidia; order Cytophagales; family Cyclobacteriaceae; genus ELB16-189. The sequence continues at coordinate 13,585 of JBGAUU010000107.1, read as the reverse complement.
AAGTCCAAATGTTAGCAAACTAAAAACGGCAAAATAGTCGTAGATCAATTTCATGATAGAGCTTGTACGGTTAATAGCGATGTATTTTTAAAAGCCGAATTAAATGCAGTTTTTGCATAAGGAGAATTAAATCAAGACCTTAATATCTTCTCCATTTTCTTCCCTTTTGCCAACTCATCCACCAGCTTATCGAGGTAGCGTACCTTTTGTGTAAGTGGGTTTTCAATTTCCTCAATTCGATAGCCGCAGATAACTCCGGTGATGAGCGATGCATTGGTATGAAGGGTAGCTTTGTGAAAAAATTCATCAAAGGTTACTTTGGCCTGAATTAGTTCTTGTTGCTTTTTCGTTGAAAAGCCGGTGAGCCATGTGATTACCTCGTTCAACTCTTCCTTTGATCGTCCCTTCTTTTCCACTTTCGTCACATACATCGGATAGACCGATGCAAAAGTCATTTTAGCAATTCGTTCATCGTGGGAATTGGATGCTTTCATATAATTTGATGTTTCCGGGTGAAGAGTTATCGTTTCTTGTTTTTTGAGAATCAATAATCCTGAAAAATACCAAATAAATACAATTTCTTTATACACGAAAAAGTTCTCGCAATGGAGTCGCGTGATTAAGGTGATGAATCAGAATACGCCTGACGATTGATCACTTAACCAGCGCGATGCGCACATCTTTTTGTTGATAGTCAGTAGCTATCTTGGCCACATAAACGCCAGCCGCATAGTTGGAGAGGTCAATATCAAAATCGTAAGCTTGTCTGCCGTTTTTTGTGCTACGAGCTATTTCCAATCCATCAAGCGTGTACAAAAACATAGCAACTGTTTGTTCATCATACAATTGCACGTGTATTTGCACATTCCCGGAAGTTGGATTCGGGTATGTAGTTACCAATTTTATTCCTTCATTGCCCAACTTCATTCGACCTCCGATTTTGCCCTTGTCTTCATCTTTGAAGAATGTAATCTTTTTTACCATTTGATCTGTACATTCTTTATAATGAGCTAATAAATGAACGGTGTATTCACCATCTACAGAAGATTTCACCATGGGCTGATCGTCCTTGTAACCAATCACCGTTAATCCCGATGAAAGCGTCCATTTCACATCATCCGGTTTAGGAAAACATACTTCCGTTAAAAGTAACGTATCACTTACTACCAATTCACTCGCTCCTAAAAAATTGGCAGCAAATGCAGTAGCCGATTTCGACACTATGATTTGATCGGAAGCTTCACAACCAGTTGCATTCTTGACAACCACTTCATACAAACCTGCATCCGCAACTTCAACAACTCGTTGATTACTAAAAAAAGATGCGTCTTTTTTCCACGTGTAGGTTGCGTTTGTATTGCCTGCATTCAAGGTTATTTTTTGCTGATAACACAGAGTTACATCTTCGCCTAGGTCTACGGCTAACGGTGGCGCTTCATCGATTTTAATACTTTGAAGAACACTGCATTGATGTGCGTCCGTAATTTTCACTTCATACGTACCAGAACATAAATTATTAAGACTTGACGTGGTCCATCCTCCAGCCCCACTCCATTCGTATTGGTAGGGAGATGTGCCGCCTTTCGCCTGAACGGCAAGTGAACCATCGCATGCACCAAAACAACTTGGTAATTTTATGTTAGTAACTTCGACTTCCAATAATGGTGGCGCGTTCAGGTTAACTGAAAACTGGGCCGTACATCCATCTGCTCCAGTTACCAATACACGATGCTCACCTTTACATAACTGCGTTGCTTTTCCATCAATGGCAGTTTCACCATTTTGCCATGCATACGTATAAGGCGCTACGCCATTTTTTGCAAGCACCTCTACTGATCCATCGCAGCTTTCAAAGCATTGTGGCATCACCATTCCCATCAGCGTAATTTCAATTGCCACAGGCGAACCGATTGTAGCCGTGGCTAAACTTTTACATCCTCTGCTATCGGTAACTGTCACATAGTAAGTTCCGCGAACTAGGTTTTTAGCTATTGAATTCGTTTGTCCATCCGACCACAGGTAGGTATAATTGCCCGATCCACCACTCGCGGTAACGGTTGCTTCTCCATCGTTTGAATAAAAACATGAAGCATCAATCTGTGAAGATATTAATGCAATCGGTCCATCATCATCGCTAATCGTTACTGAATTCATGACAAAACAATGATTGAAATCAGTAATAATAATTTGATAGAAACCTGATAACAAATTGGTTGGTGCAGCTAAAGAAGAAACGAGTTGACCTGACTGATTTTTCCATTGATATAGGTAAGGTGGAGTACCTCCTTGCGCGGTTACCGTAGCCGATCCATTGGCCTGTCCACAGGCAGCATTAATGACATTGCTGATAGTTGCTTGCAATAAGGTAGGTTCGGTAACAGTTGCTATTAATTGATCTACACAACCATTCGCATCTTTCACAACCACCGGATAATTACCGGCTATCAATTTGTCAAAAGTGGTAATGGATTGAAATGAAAGTCCTCCATCTTTTGAATACTGAAATGGAGCTGTACCTCCGGATACATTCAATTCAATAACTCCATCATTTCCCTGATAACAACTTACTTGTTTCTGATTTTTGATAGATACCTTGAGCAGCAAAGGTTCGACTAATGTGGCTGAACCAACCACAATACAGCCCATCGCATCGCGGGCAGAAATGGAGTAGAATTGAGGACTAAGTGATTGATACGAATCAACCGATGAATACGCGGTTCCCTGAAATGAATATTGATAAGGCGGGTACCCACCCTCTGCCATTAACTTCAATGTTCCATCAGAAGCACCAAAGCAACTTACGTCTCTCTGGGAAGCTTTTATATTTAAAGCTACTGCTGGCTCAGTTATTGGGATGTTCTTAGTCACCTCACAGGCATTGGCATCACGAATCGTAATAGTGTAATTGCCAACTGCCAGGTTTGAAAGTTGAGCAGAAGTCTCAGATAAACCATTCCATTTATACGTATATGGCTGTGTACCACCATCAGCAACAACCAGAATTGTTCCGTTTGATTCTCCTTTACATCTTACGGGAGTTATAGTAGAGGTAATGGTCAGTGGTGCGGATGGTTGACTCAATGTAGTTGTTAAGGTGCGAACGCATCCATATTGATCTTTAACATATATCGTTTTGACTCCGGCTGTAAGCGAACCTACCAGAGGCGTAGATTGATACACTAAGCCATCTGAAGAGTAGAAATAAGGTGCCACTCCTCCTGAAGCAACTACTTCCACCCTACCGGTAGCAGCTCCATAGCAACGGACATCATTCTTTCCTACGAGTTGAACAACCAATTCAGAAGGCTCAATGACTGTGGCATTAACTTCTAAAGAACAGGCATTCGCATCTCGTATTACAATTTTATAATTACCCGGGGCTAAGTTCACAAATTCAGAAGTAGATTGAAAAGTAACGCCACCATCTTTTGAATATGAATAGGGCACAGTGCCTCCGGCAGCTGTTATATTTACTTTACCATTCTCATCGCCTTTGCATTGCACCGGTATTGCCGATGCTGTAGCCGAAAGTGGCGCGTCCGGTTGGCGAATGGTGACTGTCGTTTGCTTGGAACAATTTTCTTGATCAACTACTTGAAATGTATAACTACCCAGCTGTAAATTATTTAATTGATTAGTTGTTTCAGACCGATTGAGCCAAGCAAATTGGTAAGGTGCCTTTCCACCTTGCACGTCAACCTGAACTGTACCATTTCCCTGACCGTAACACAAGACATCTGACTTTGAAACTGATAGAATGACTGGGGGATTCGGGCTGTCAATTACTTCCTGAATTTCAAGTATGCAAAGATTTTTATCTCTTGCTGTAATAGCATGCACACCACCCGAAAGGTTGACGAATCTGGTTGCGGACTGAAATGCACCATTATCAATTTTGAATTGGTAGGAAGGCAATCCCCCAGTCGCTGTCACTTCTATGATTCCACTATTGTCTCCAAAGCATTTGATATAATTTTTATCCACTACAGTCAGCTGGATGGGTGAAGGTGCAATAAGCGTTACATGCTCACTATAAATACAGCCTCGCAAATCTTTAACCTGAAGTTGATGGGCTCCAGGCGTAAGGCCGGGAAAGATATTTGAATTTGAGAATGGAGATCCATCGATGGAATACGAATAGGAACCGCTCGCAAAAGGTGCACCGTTTCCATTGGTGGCATTAACAATAATTTGTCCGTCATTGCCATTGTTACATGACACGTTGAATCCTGCATATTGAGACAAGGTGTAAGTTGCCGATAACTTTGTAGCCGGTTGGGTAATCAAAATGGATTGAGCATACTCAACACTACATCCTTGTTCATCGATTGCTCTTATTTTGTACTCCCCGGGCGTTAAGCGAGTAGAGGGCAAAAGATCGGAGTACGTATTTCCTCCATTCAATGAATATTGATAGGTATAATTTCCCCAGCCCCCCGATGCTACTGGCGTAATTGTACCATCATTTGCATCGAGGCAGGTAACATGTGTGAATGCAATATTTTGTAATTGCAATACTTGTGGATCTACAATTGTAACGGCCTCTGAAACACGAGTACAATTTTTCGCATCGCTGACTACCCTTAACCTGTACTGTGCAGGAAAAAGTTTATCAATTGACAACGTTTGCCCACCGGCAAATGTATAGTTTGTCCACCCATTGCCTTCATTAAACTGCCATTGCAAAAGATAATTACCATTTCCTCCGGTAACGACAGCTTCAATTTTTCCATTCTCCTCTCCTGCACACTTTATTTTGGTGGTAGTAAATGCAAATGAAATATCATCTGGTTCAGTAATATTGATATTGGGAATACTCAAAACATCCGGACATGAGTTTGAGTTGATAACTTGTGCCGTATAGTTACCCTTCTTCAAAAGTTTAAAATCTGAATTACTACCACCATCTATCACCTCCGATGTAGTAGTATTTACAAGCTGAAAGCGATAACTCCCACTACCGCCCGAAGCTTGCAATTGAATGCGTCCATCATCAGCTCCATAACATGAAATGACAGTGGCCGTAAAATTCAATTGGAGCGGTGAAGCGGGATTAAGATCAAAAGGTGCAGGTTCGTATCCGGGACAAGAAGGTCTGGCCGCATCTCGCACATCGACTTGATAATTTCCACCCGGCAAATCATTTATCAACCAAGTAGTTTGTGAACTATTTAAACTGCTACGAATGATACTTCCGCCTTGTAAAAGTTGGTAGTTATAAAAACCCGATCCACCCGTAACTGAAGAAACCGAAATGATACCATTGGGTGATGTAAGACAAGTTGGATGTGTGATTGCATACGATGCAGAAACACGAGTGGGTTGAGTAATCGTGATTGGTGAAGTCAACTGAACCGGTGCAACACAACCATCATCTGCACTAATGGTATAGGTGCCGGCTGGCAAGTTTTGAAATTCGTTCGTAGCAGAAACAAACGTTCCCGCATTGGGTGAGATGGTATAATTTGGTGCTAAACCATTTCCACCATTCGAACTTACCCGAATAATCCCATCCTGATAGCCTTGGCAGGAAGCATTTTGGACAATACTTGCGCTTATTGTGCGTGGCGCATACGTGCCTATTACTATAGGATTGTTAGATGTGATCAAATTAGTGTAAAGTGTGTTACAAGCAATACTCGCATAACTAAGCTCAACGGAATATGTACCCACCGGCAAATTAATAACAGAAACAGTGGCAGGTATGGTCGTTCCTGTATAAGCAGAAAAGTATCCAGCGGCATTCGGCCCGTCTTCTAAGCGGGCGGCAATAACTCTGAAATTGCTAATTGGCGCAGTAATTCCGGATACGGTAATAACACCGGTTGAAGCGTTCGTGCAACTTGGGGTGACTGAAATAGAAGTTGCCTTGGGAGTTATGGGTGCTATATCTAATTGCTTTGGCAAACTATACTCGCTTGTTAAAGACCCTGCTCTTGCTTTAACTCGGAAATTGATGAAACCATTTGCTGTAAGAGTTTGAAGGCCACTAATAGAATTAAGAACAAAAGATAAACTTCCATTGTTTAGATCACCCAAATTAGTTATTCCTAATGGTCGCCAAACTGCATTTACAACTGTTTTCGTGGGCGGTTCATTACAACAAGGCGGAGTAACGTCAATTGGCAACTGGCCATTTGCCTTTATTGTACTCATGACACCTACTCCACCTCCGCCTCCATTACAAATTGGATCATCTCCACAGTAAGAAGGATTGGAAATCTCAAAACTTGTTGTTTCGCCATTTAACTGGTACTCCCAAATTAAATCGACTTTTGATGCAAACTCAGGTTTTAGAAAGCCATTGGGGACAGCTGTAGTTTTTATATAATCTTTGGCCACTAATGTAATTAGTTCATCGGCACAGATAATGCCACTCGAATATTCAGAGCTATTTATAATTATGGTTGGGCTGTAAGGGATTGGGGGGGAATATGAAAATTCGTAATTAACTCCATAGTTGTTATTGCAGAAGGCTTTATACACAAGATTAATGTCACCTGGAGCGAATAGCGTCAAGTCCAAAGATGTTGCGCTTGGATCATTGCAATAAATATCATCTCCATCGGTAAAAAAATCACCGTCATTTTTAATACATCGAGATCCACTATCATCTTCCCATGCTTGGAAAGGCAATCTTACAGGAGAGTTAACATTCGCTACAATAGAATTTGAAACCAAAAGTTGATTAACCACAAAGCAATTGGGCTCTCCATCAATAGCAACACATTGTCCACCACCATTATTCGCCGAGACTATCCACGAAAATTCATCAGTTCCACTCTCATCGTTTACATAAGCACATACACTTTTCGCTGAAATTGTTAAGGTACACTGACCCGCATTATCAGTTGTTTGCGAATATGCACACTCACTAATTAAATTAAAACACACGAAGAAGAATATCTTTAACGAGTTTGAGGACATAGTTAATAATTTATAGTTATTGGTTTGCTCATCTCACTCTCCGCCCCATTTTTATAAACAGCTTTTAATTGATAGGTGTAAACTGTGTTTAAGCGCACTTCACGATCAACAAATTGAATTTTATCCGGTGAAATAAATTGGTATAAACGAATTTGATCATCACCGGAAGTGCGGTACAATTGAAATCCTTTTAATCCTTCCTTTTCATAATTCCATTGCAGAATAATTCGTTTGCCTTCACGGTCTACTTTTGTAAGTATGTCTTGAATGGCAGGGCGAATACCATAATCCACACAGGTAACCACCGCTATTGAAGGTCTTGAAAACAATCCCGCACTATCCTTGACAATCAATTGATACTTATAACGCTTACCCAACTCGACCGCTTCATCGCGAAAGGAAGTCGTATCCTTGGGGAGCTCTTTCAAAAGCATTCGGGTGGTGTCGCCCAAAATGAAACGGAAAATTTGATAATTAGAAACATCTTCACTGCTACTTGGTTCCCAGCGTAAATAAATAGCAGCCCCCTTTGACTCCGATAAAACAAATGGGCTCTGCGAGGGAGGGATAATATCAGGGCGCACCAAGGCAAGTGGTGCGGAATAATCAGACAAATTGTATCGCAGGTCGGAAGCGATTACCTTATAAAATACTTTTCGTGTGAGTGTATTTAAACTAACACTATCTTCAAAAACCGGATTCTTAATTACATCTTTTGTAATCTGCACAAATTCTTCATTCAAACCATTGGCACGAAATACGCGATAGCCAATCAAATCAGTTTCTCTGTTGGGAGCCCATTGAATCGTGGCAATACCTTGTTTGGAAATAGAACCTTTCAATTGCGTGGGCGCAGATGGAGGAGTATTATCTTCCAACTGTACCATGTAAGGAAAAGAGGTAGTCGTTTTTCCATCCTTTGCAACCGCACGAATAACATAGTAGTTGATGGGGCCGGGTTTTTTATCTGTAAAGGATTTTGTTGTTATATCCAACACCTTCGTGTTGATCTCAACAAATGGCCCTTTCGATGAATTCGCTCGCGCAACATGAAAGCCATTTATATTCATTAAACTTTCTACGGGATAGTTCCATTCAAGATATACAGCACCGTCTCGTTCTTGAGCAGCGGTAACCACTGCGATTGCTCCATTGGCAGATCCAAGCCCCACACCTTTCACAACCTCAGATGGTTTTCCATATTCACCGAAAGGAGTTACACCAATCACCCGGTAGAAATAAACTTTATTATTACGTGGCAAGGAATCCAGATAATACGAAATGTGACTGTTGGCAGCGTATGAAGGGCGTGCCGATGTAAAAGCCAAATCATCAGTCGGCTGATAGGTTTTTCCTTCATCATCACTACGTTCAACCCTATATGAAGAGTAGATTGTTTCATGATACAGTGTATTCCATCGTATCATTACCGATTGGTCACCAAATTCAGCTTTCACCTCTTCGGGCGGTGGCAATTCCAATTTTTCGGATGGGTCGACATATACTGCGCCACTATCAATTGGATACTCTTTGTTTTGTTTTATTACACAAACCCGATACAGGTACTTTTCATTCTTGCGAATGGATCGGTCAACCAATCGAAGCCCCATACAAGTTGCTGCAGATTGTGATTGATCGGCTGTGAAAAGTGCAAAGCTCCAGCGATTATGACGCTCAGCACTTTGATTGGCAAACTGCAATGCATTCGTGGATGGATTGGACAACGTAAACGACTTTCCATAGAGCGCTTGTGCTGCTATTGCTGCATACTTGTCCTTCTTCGCTATGCCTTCCCATTTTTCGAGAGGCCATGGCTCTATTTGATTGCCAACAACGGTCAATGTTTGGTTGGCATCCTTTACCACTTCACCCTGCCTGACAATTGTGTATCTCTTAATAATGTAACCCGTTTTGTTGGCCATTTCCCAAGCTAATGCAGATGTAGGCCCCCATCTTAGAATAACAGAGTCTTCTTTTGCGCGAGCAATTACTTTTATGCCCGGTGACTGTGATAGAACACCAAGTGAAATCAGTAAACCAACCAAAACAAGAAAAAGCTTCGTAAAACTCATAATGAAACATCCAGAATCTTATAATCAGCATGATTTTTAAACCACGCTCGCACCTGTTGTAAGGCTACCTTATAATCAGGAACTGATAAATCTCCACTCCCATCAACTTTTAAGGGGAAGCCTTTAATTACGGGTGCTAACAATTCCATGATCCGATAGCCACATGCCAGCGGTTTTGCATTTTCAGCGTCTGCTGATTCACACAAAGGTTCATCATTATTGAGAACTTCTACCAGATACTGTATTGCAACAGGCTGCCTTGTATAAATTAAATCGGGGAATAGTTCATAAATCACTTCATCATTCACTTTCAATTGTTTCACCCGTGTTAAAACAAATTGCAAAGCCGACTCATCGCCCATTCGACTTAAAGACAAATTAGCAGCCCACTTCTCTCCTCGGCTTAGCGTTCCTCGCTCTAATTGAGATCGAATATTCGAAATCTGATCCTTTAATCCAATGTAACCGATCAGTCGAAGCCAACTTGCATAATGACTGATTTTTTGTTGTACTATATTTCGCAATGAGTCGCGTGAAGCCAATGTGAAATCTTCACGTTGAAAGGCTGATAGTTCTCGAACCACCAGTCCTACTAATCCCGAATCCTTATGCTGATTCGTTTTAATCAATTGTTCGACTGCCCACGTGCGATCTTCCACCCTTCGGCTTTTTTGACCAAGCCTGGCAATTAGAAGATACGATTGATTACGAACATGGGCATTCGAATCATTTTGATAAGTTATAAGAGATGACCACGAGGATATATCAGAAAGTAGAAGTTGTGTTTCTTTCTCGATGGATGTGGATTGATTGTTTTGGATAGCGGTGAAATAATTCACCAGGTGATTCTGTGAATACACATGGAAGGCGCTTGTGACTATTGCTATTTGAATTACAACTTTGATCAGGCCGGTCATTCCCATATGGATTAATGCGCAATGCTATAATTAGTATTTTGACTTAAAATAAAAAAAAGCTGCCGGATTAATACCCGACAGCAATTGATAGTGATATCACATATTATTTTTTTCCGCCTCCAAAGAAGAAGCCTACTCGGAATCCTAAGTAGTTATTCTTAAATTCAGCCGAACCAGCCTTCGTTGCAGGAACAAAGTTATAGTCTAAGGCTAAATTGAAGTGACCATAATCAAAACCAACTCTTGGATAAAATCCGAAACTTGATTCAGAGGGAAAAGAAGTTTTTAAAGTCTGACCTCCATTTGAATACGAAACATCAATCTTCGATAATGAGAATATGCCTAATCCCGCACCAACAAATGGACGAAATGAAGATCCCTCACCAAAATAATACTGACCATTCAAGGTGTAAGAGCCAATAGCAGCTACATCAACGGATAACCCAGGCAGCGATGAAGACAATCCTCTCGTAACCAAAGCAGACTCCATTCTCAAACCAATAGAGAGGTTGTCTTTAATTCGATAAGCAGGTTCCACCGTTATCAAAACCCCACCACTACTGCCTTCGCCACCGGCCAAAGCGTAGCCTAGGCCAACGCCTACTTTAAATTTTTTGAACTCTTGTGCATAGCTAGCACTTGCAGCTACCAACATTAAACATGCGATCATTAGATTTTTCTTCATAGTTGAAAATTGTTTTAGTTTTCAATCACCTAAGAAAACATCGTGCCAAAAATTACTCTACTAATTATCAAGTAATTATAAAATCGCGTATTTGATTTTGCCTATTTTTTTGTGATATATAGTGAGTACTTTCGTTGTATATCGTTTTTCTTAGCATAAGAATCAGTCCGATAATTTCATTCAGCAAAAGTTTTCTACCAGTCAATTTGTAAAGTCCTCGATGTTGTTACTTTATTGAGCCCCGGTAATTTGTAATCGATTTTATACCGGTATGCCCCTATCATGAGGTCTGAATAATTGGTCGTCATCAGTCGCAAGGCACCTATGGGTGCCAGATTCAAGTTCTTATCTACATACAAGTCGTACGCTTTCTGCCGTAGTTCATAAAAATCTTTATAGGCATAGAAGGAAAGACTATAAACAAATGACACTCTACCTGAAAGCTTGATTGCTTCACTTGAAAACAAATCATCCTCTGATAAAGTGAGGGCATTATCTTGTTTGATATAAATCCCTCGCAGCGGTGGCACACCCGCTAACGATGTGTTGCGCCAAGAAATATTCATTTTAGGTAGTACCGGGTAATACTCATAAACCAATGGCTTAATTTTCTCTATATACCAAGGGTTGTCCTGAAGCGCTTCTAATTGAACTAATGGCTCTAAACCATTTAATCCCACTAATTCTGTTTTATCGAAGACTTCACTTAAATCAGCTACTGCCGATGCCTCAAAAATATTAAGGCCGGGTATGATGCGTGCAGCAGGGCGATAACCAACCATCGCATTGAGTTTGTCATTAAAGGAATTGAACTTACTCGAGCGGAAGAACGAACTATACAATCGCTTTTCTTCTACTTTCGTTATCGTTCCCTGAATTTCCTTATTGGTAGTTGTAACATTGCCCGCACTGGATGAAGCAATTTGTTTATTGGTGGTAGACACATTCTTGTCCACAGCCTGTTGTTGCGTGAGCGGTATCTTCACTAATTGTATAGTCATCTTTTTGTCGGATGGAATGGTAGGCATATTGTAGCTGATAAATCCGGCAGCGTAGGCAACAGGAGCGTGAACAGAAGTCATTTGGCCTACCGGAGTGAATCGTGCTACAATATCATAATTGGTTGTTCCCTCTTTCTTTTCGAAGAGATAACTTTGCCCTACTTTCAATTTTAAGTATCCTTGTTGATATTCATTTTTCATAAAGTTGTGTTGCGCTGTCTGTGGATAACTATACAGCACATTGCTTTCGGGAATATAATCAGGAGCTACGCCAGTGGTAAATTCGGTTTTAGCTTCTTCGCCCTCGGGCTTGCCACCTGCCATCATCGATTGCCATGAGCCATTTACTTTCTGTTCCCATAAAACTTTGACAAGAACTTTAATGGTAGATTTAGGTGGTAAGATTTCGTCCGGGGTAAATAAGGCTACATCTTTGTTTTCATTCCATTGCAGATTACCAGGAATATCTTTTCCATTGGACGTAACTTTGAAGCTTCCCAATTTCACTCGATAAGCTTTATAGTTGCCATCTAGGTCAAGCATCTCAAAATCCTTATCAATAGCGAGATTAAATGCTGCTTGTGGGGCGGTGAATACATCTACTTCTCCATCGGATGATTGTGGCTTTACATCGGCAATCACTTTGACGCCTGTAACCGAGCTCACACCTTCAATTTTACACTCCTCTCCGATCGTAATACTAAACTTACAATCGCCTTTAATCAATCCACCCAAAATTGAAAATTGCCCCCCTACAACACCTCGCATCCAGAATGGATTAGGCAACTTGGCTTGTAATACAGCCGCAGCGCCAATCCGTAAAATTTCAAATTCACCTTTAATAAACCAGAGGTCTACAAACACGCCAATGCTTCCCTGAAAGTATGCCCAAGCTTGCCCCGAGGCATACCATCCATTAATGCCTATTGGTCCACCACCCACACATCGGGCACTGCCGTAATTTTTCAACATCACATCGAAGCCTAGGCCTGCACTGAATTGTCCGTAGAAGATAATCACCTCAATCCGTGGAGTTTTGACTTCTAAGCTTGCGCCAAACGCAAATCCGCCTCCATTGGCCAACGCATTTTCATTGCGCATAAAGTCCAAATCCATTCCTCCTAAGATATCCGATACAGTTTGTGGTGGCGGTGGCATGCCCGGCAAATACGTGCCTACCATAAAGTAAGCTCCGGCTTGCACCAAACCTATAAAGTTCAAACCTATTCGTTGTTGCGGGGTACCGATGTAGATATACCATTCGTCCGGTGCAAAATGTAAAACAGCTGAGCCCGCCAATCCATCGGCATGAATTCCCCGAAGCACACCACCGATATTAACGTAAGTATCGAGATTTGCATGAAGTGCACTGTTCGTAAAATCATAAACAATATCTAAGGAAGCACGAAGAGGCGCACCTTTATCTCTGGGATATTTTATTTGCGACATAAAATAACCATCTCCGCGAAAGCGAATCATCCGCACCCCTCCGGAGTTATTAAAACTCATTTCAAATGATGCATCTCCATTCAATGCTTCGGCACCGGGCATAACCCCAATCGTCACCATTGCTTTAAAGCCAATACCTGTATTCGGGTCGGGTAGATAGCGTGAATCACTACGTGAAGTGCCCACATTAAATTTATCTGACGTGCCCGATTTTGTGATAAAGTCCTTAGCACTAATTTTAGAATCGGTTTGAAGCGACATGTGGTAATAAGCTCCCCCACCTAATCCATAGAATCCAAAACCTCCCATTCCGATTGGTAAACGAGGCTTCACCATACCATCTACATACCAATAGCGCAGGTCTTTTACATTGCCAAACTGTGCTATCGAATTCAAGGAAATTGCAAAACCTACTCCAAAAGTTGCTTGAACTTCTCCTCTAAAACCATTTCCAAAAACAGGATCTGTATCGTATAAACTTAACGAACCGGAGACATTCACTACCCCCGTTTTAATATCAATTTTAATATCGCT
>JBGAUU010000106.1:0-14286 GCA_044228465.1 Cyclobacteriaceae bacterium | reverse complement strand
ACCATCCAGTTGCTCAAACTTCTCTTGTAGTTTAGTGAGTTTGTTAACTAATTCATCCGAGTATTCGGTTTCTAGTTGGTGGATCGTTTTTTCTAATTGCCGCTGGGTATCAACCGCTTCTTTAAATGCCCCCATCGCCACGGTAAGAATGGCATCGTCTGTCTGGTAGGAAAGAAGATCTTGATTGAGAAATCCAATCGTACAATCTTTGGCTTTGCTGATGGAGCCGGCATCAATCCGGATTTCTCCGTTGATGATTTTCAGTAAGGTGGATTTGCCGCGCCCATTGAGGCCAATTAATCCGATTTTGTCGTTGGGCTTGATGAACATGGACGCGTTTTGATACAAGGCACGTCCACCGATAAAGTATGAGATGTTTGAAACTGAAATCATTTTGAAGAAAATTGTAGCAAAGATAGTTTGATTTTGGGTATTTGGGGCTTCGTATCAGATAAAGATCAACGAATGCAGCTTCCATTCGCTACTTCCGATTTTAAGAATGTATCCTTCAAGCCTACGCTGATTTTGGTATTGTCGGTTTTTTGTTTGGTATGCATTCATTTTTTTAGCGGTCGACTTGGGTTTGATGTTATTGCTACTCAGATACCGCAGCTTGCGGAGGAAGCTCATCGCTCTTTTTGGAAGATGATTTTTTGGGCAGGCACTACCATTTCCTTTTATGTGGTAATTCCGATTGTGATGATTCGGTTCGTCTTCAAAGAAAAACTAAGCGATTACGGCCTGAAGTGGAAAGGTGCATTTTCGTTTGCCGGACTTTATGGGTTGGCTTTTCTTCTGTTGTTTCCATTTGTTGTGTGGGTTTCATTTTCATCAGAGTTTCAAGTCGCGTATCCATTTTTTGTTCCGATAGATCGAAACGAAATGATTCCTTACTTTTTAGTGTGGGAGATTTTTTATGTAGCACAGTTTTTTGCGTTGGAGTTTTTTTTTCGGGGTTGGATGGTACTAGGGTTGAAGAAGGACCTGGGCCTCTATTCTGTTTTTGTGATGGTGATTCCATATTGTATGATCCATTTTACCAAGCCGATGCCCGAATGCCTGGGTTCTATTTTTGCGGGCATCTTTTTGGGATTGATGACTTATCGTACCCAATCGGTGTGGATGGGGGCGTTGCTCCATGTGGCAGTAGCATTGAGCATGGATTTTCTGAGCCTGTGGCACAAAGGGTATTTTTAGTACCGCTCATCCATCCGAATTTCAATTAGTCAACAATTCATCGGCTTATCTGTTTGATTGAGTAGTTTTGTATTCTAATCGATTTGAAAAATATGCAATCATCTAAATCTCTTATCGCTATCGGCCTGCTGGCGGTGGTGCTATTTTGTAATAACTCCACGAAGAAGAACTTTCCAAAGTCTACTGAATCTGATAACTCATACCCTGCCATTACAGATGCCAGTGCCAGTCTGCCGCTGGATCTCATCAAACTTCCGAAAGGATTTTCAATCAGTGTGTATGCCGAAGTGGAAGATGCCCGCTCGATGGCGATGTCGCCAAACGGTACTTTGTTTGTGGGAAACCGCAGCGAAGATAAAGTGTATGCGGTGAAAGATACCGATGGCGATTTTAAAGCAGACAAAAAGTGGGTGATTGCTTCGGGATTGAATATGCCCAATGGTGTTGCATTTAAAGATGGCAACCTTTACGTGGCCGAAGTCAACCAAATTCACAAGTTTGCTGACATCGAATCCAAATTGGCCAATCCCGGCAAATCACAAATTGTTTATGACAAGTTTCCTACTGAAAAACATCATGGTTGGAAATACATTGCATTTGGTCCGGATGGAAAATTGTATGTGCCTATCGGAGCACCTTGCAATATCTGCGAATCGAAAGATCCCATTTTTGCTTCGATCCATCGCATGAATGCGGATGGCACCGGTCTTGAGTTGTATGCGAGTGGTGTGCGCAACACCGTTGGATTTACCTGGCATCCGCAAACAAAGAATATTTGGTTTACCGACAATGGCCGCGATATGCTGGGCGATGACATTCCTCCGTGCGAGTTGAATTCGGCTACCAAGCAAGGACAACACTTTGGTTATCCGTATTGCCATGGCGGCACCATCAAAGATCCTGAATTTGGAGACAAGCGCGCGTGTGGAGATTTTATCAAGCCCGCACAAAATTTAGGTGCACATGTGGCGCCACTTGGTTTAAAATTTTATACCGGAAGCATGTTTCCTGCAGAATACAAAAACCAAATTATCTTAGCTGAACATGGCTCCTGGAATCGTTCGAAGAAAAGCGGTTATAAATTGAGTTTAGTGAAGGTTGATCCATCGGGCAAAGCAACATCCTACACTACGTTTGCCAATGGTTGGTTGGATGAGCAGAAGCAAAAGTCTTGGGGCAGACCCGTTGATGTTCTATTGCTTCCTGACGGATCGATGTTAGTGAGCGATGACCAGGCAGGTGTGATTTATCGAATCACCTATAAAGGCTAAATGTCATAGAGTAGGGGAGATTAAAAATCATCCGCAATCTCCTCTACTTTTTTTCCTTTGTCAATGAACATCAATTTGCCAATGGGCATGCTTCTATAAATCAATTCAATTTTTTTAGGATGCCCCTTGTACACTAGGCTCAGTGTATCGGTCGCCTTCCAATAAAATCGTTCTGAGCGGATACTGTAAATCGCTTTGCCGTATGTCTTTTCCAGAGCCTTCATCACTTGCGGATATTTGGTTTACCGACAATGGCCGCGATATGCTGGGCGATGATATTCCTCCGTGCGAGTTGAATTCGGCTACCAAGCAAGGACAACACTTTGGTTATCCGTATTGCCATGGCGGCACCATCAAAGATCCTGAATTTGGAGACAAGCGCGCGTGTGGAGATTTTATCAAGCCCGCACAAAATTTAGGTGCACATGTGGCGCCACTTGGTTTAAAATTTTATACCGGAAGCATGTTTCCTGCAGAATACAAAAACCAAATTATCTTAGCTGAACATGGCTCCTGGAATCGTTCGAAGAAAAGCGGTTATAAATTGAGTTTAGTGAAGGTTGATCCATCGGGCAAAGCAACATCCTACACTACGTTTGCCAATGGTTGGTTGGATGAGCAGAAGCAAAAGTCTTGGGGCAGACCCGTTGATGTTCTATTGCTTCCTGACGGATCGATGTTAGTGAGCGATGACCAGGCAGGTGTGATTTATCGAATTACCTATAAAGGCTAAATGTCATAGAGTAGGGGAGATTAAAAATCATCCGCAATCTCCTCTACTTTTTTTCCTTTGTCAATGAACATCAATTTGCCAATGGGCATGCTTCTATAAATCAATTCAATTTTTTTAGGATGCCCCTTGTACACTAGGCTCAGTGTATCGGTCGCCTTCCAATAAAATCGTTCTGAGCGGATACTGTAAATCGCTTTGCCGTATGTCTTTTCCAGAGCCTTCATCACTTGCGGATCTTTTTCAGTGAATACGGTGATCTGGTAGATAAATCCACGGTAGACTTTCAATTCAATATGCTTTACATCGACAGAACCGATCTTATTGTAGTCTTTGTGATGCACTTCATATAATTTGGCCGGAAATTCTTTCCCTTCAATGATATCCTTTTTGAATTCAGCGCCTTTTACACTGTCGATCAGTCCACCGAGTTTAATGTCTTTGAAGCCATTTCTTTTGGCAAGCTCACTTTGTGCGCGTAATTGAATCTGAGATGTAACACAAGCGATGAAAGTCAGAGAAAAAACAAACAGACGCATATTTATTTAGGTTCGTTGAACTGAACTGGAAAAGAAACCTGAGTGGTATCCCACGCAAGTGAAATAGTGGCTTTGTCATTTTTAGAATCAATCAAAATGGTGAATGGTTCAAAAACCGTTGTTCCTGTAGAAGTCACAGGAACTTCAAAGCGCAGCACATCTTTCTTACTATTATAATTGTACGACCCCCACATTCCTACATCGCTGTTGATAATGATGATCCATTTTTCTTTTGAAGGAATGGTAAACAGTGAATAGGTTCCAGCCTTCAGGGGTTGTTGATTGATCAATATATCTTTTGTAATGGTGATTTCGGTAGCTTCGTTCGCACCGGTGCGCCAAATCTGATCGAAGGGCACAAGCTTACCGAAAACCTGACGGCCTTTTTTTTGAGGTTGACCATACGTGATCTTCAAATAGGTTTCTTTATAGCGGGCGGTAATGATTTGCACCGGACTAGGTCGTGTAGAAGCTACGTCTTGCGCCAGCGCAAAGTATGGTAAGAGTAGTAGGAAAAAGCCAACAAGCCGCATCGGGTACTTTATTTCTCAGCGAATATAAGAAAAAGGAGGCCACACACTTCATCTTACTCGGGTAGAGGCGGAAACAAAATTATCATCCTATCAAAGCAATCCTGTATTTTTACTGAACGATATACCAACACTATGCCTCATCGTCCTGCCTTTGAAGATATTTATATGGAGCTTGCCGTCAATCTGGCGAAGCGTTCGCATTGTATTAAAAGACATGTAGGGGCGGTGCTGACGAAAGATACGCGTATCATTTCTATTGGATACAACGGGCCGCCATCTGGAACACACAACTGTGATGAACAATGGCCTGAGGTGGGATGCCCACGCGATTCAAAAGGTGGTTGCTCGCTGGCTATCCATGCTGAACAAAATGCTATTTTATATGCGGTGAAGAACAAAACTTCCGTGGAAGGAGCTACGCTGTATGTGACTCTCTCACCATGCCTGGCTTGCTCGCGCATTATTTATAGTATGGGAATCAGCAAAGTGATTTACTTAAACTCTTATGCGGAGTTCAAAGGGCTTGCTTCGGATGAAGGTGTGGATTTCCTCAATAAGTTTGGCGTACAGTGCGTGCGATATCGAGGCACACTTACCAATGTAACTCACATGATCTGATTGAAAACAAAAAATGCCGGAACTCCGGCATTTTTCTTGTCTGCGACAAAGGCAATTAGGCGTTTGCTACCTTTTCGATTTCTGAAATGAACTTGGCAGTAACTCCTTTTGTCTTTTTTGCCAGCTCGGATTGAAATACAACAAAAGATTTTTTAGCTGCATCAATCAATCCTACCGGATTTTGATCGTACGCATAGCTTCCCAAGCACCACTCAATTTCTGCTTGAAGGGCTGGTTCTATGCTTAAGGATTTTAATTTTTCTAAGATGCCGGCAGAGATTTTAGCAACATCAACAGCTTTAGAAGCTGCTGCGCGCTTGGGAGCCGCTTTTTTTGCAGCGGGCTTTTCCGTGGTTGTTTTGGCGATTGTTTTTGCCATAGGTGATTTGTTTTGATGCAAAGTTAAAGGCATGAATCACTGGCAAACAAGCAACATGAACACATTATTTACGCAACCGTTGGCTAGAATTTGACAAGCGCTACTGATTGCAATGGCTGTTTTGCTTTATATTAAAGCATTTTGGAGGCTTTTTAATAAAGAGATGCGATTGGCTTTGAAGTAAGATTCATCCGCGGAATTGATTGATAACCGACTTTTCAATCAAAAGAATCGCGCGAAAAAGAAATAAATTGGAATTGAGTGAGGTGAAGGTCTATAAAAAAAAGAAGGGGAAGTGATCCTGGATCGCTTCCCCCGAGCATCAAGCTATGCTTGATTACTTTTTCTTCTTAGCAGCCTTCTTTGCTTTCTTAGCTGCTTTCTTAGCGGGTTTTTTTGCCATAGCGTTTTAATATTTTAGTTTAAAACTTACGAAATGTATAACAAAAAATTAATCTGAAAAAATTTTGAGCAAAATATTTTTTTATGAAGCGAGAAATTCATGTCGATGATTTTTCTCTTTGATCACATAACTCACATTTTTTTTCACGCGATGATGTTCACTTCAGGTGTGAGTGTGACGTTGAATTTTTCTTTTACACTTGCAGAAATTTTCTGCGACAATTCAAAAATTTCTTTTCCATTTCCACTTCCGTAATTCACCAACACCAATGCTTGTTGCGCGTGTACACCGACATCATTTATTTTTTTTCCTTTCCATCCACATTGTTCGATCAACCAACCAGCTGGAACTTTAACTTCTTGATTTACAGTTGGGTAAGATGGAGCTGTTGGATTAATTTTTTTAATCAGTGCGTAGTGTTCTAGTGTGATCGTTGGGTTCTTGAAGAAGCTTCCTGCATTACCAATCACACGAGGATCAGGTAATTTACTTTGTCGAATATGTACTACTGCTTCACTGATAGTTTGAATGCTTGGTGTGGTCACATTCATCTGTTGAAGTGTATCGTTGATCGCACCATAGCTCATGTTTAGCTGATGTCTTTTTGTGCGAAGAGTTAAAGTAACACTTGAAATAAAATATTTTTCTTTCCATTCACTCTTAAACGCACTTTCGCGGTATCCAAATCGACATTCATCATGATTGATGATGTGCTTCGATCCGTTTTTCAGATCGATTACTTCTACTTCTTTGATCACTTCTTTAATCTCAACACCATACGCTCCGATGTTTTGAATAGGCGCAGCACCCATTGTGCCGGGTATCAACGACAAATTTTCTATTCCACCCCAGTTGTTTTGCACACAATGCATCACCACATCGTGCCAAACTTCTCCGGCTGCTACTTTTAGGGAAATGGTTTCATCATTTTGTTCAACCACTTTCATCCCTTTCATCGAAACTTTGATGATCAGGCCTTCAAAATCATTTAGGAAGAGCACATTGCTGCCGCCACCGAGGATTAAATGCTTTTCATTTTTGAAAATAGCATTGCTCAACAACTCTTGAAGCTCCTCTGAAGAGTTGATGTTGACGAAATAACGCGCCTTTGCATCAATTCCGAATGTATTGAACTCCTTCAGGCTTTTATTTTTTTCAATTTTGGCCATAACAATGGCGAAGGAATAAAAAACAGCGGAGATATGGAAGGTTTTTATGTAGAACTATTCCATCGAGCCTAAAGTTAGGCAGCAATAGATTTTACTTTGGTGTTAATTTGATTGAACTTTGTTTCATCCACACACTTGATATGAAAATTATTGAATGTCCACGCGATGCCATGCAAGGCTTAACCGAGTTTATTCCAACAGAGAAGAAGATTGAGTATATCAATCAACTTTTGAAAGTCGGGTTTGATACGATCGACTTTGGAAGTTTTGTTTCCGCGAAAGCGATTCCACAACTGAAAGACACGGCAGAAGTATTAGCGAGTTTGAATGTAGGCACCACACCCAGTAAGTTATTGGCCATTGTTGCCAACACACGCGGAGCGGAAGAAGCGAGCAAGCATTCGTCCATTCACTATTTGGGATTTCCACTTTCTATTTCAGAAACCTTTCAGCAACGCAATACCAATAAGTCCATTGCGGAAGCATTGAATACTGTCCGTGAGATTCAATCCATTTGTTCCGGTACAAACCAAGTGTTGGTAACGTACATCAGCATGGGATTCGGAAATCCGTATAACGATCCGTATGACGTATCGGTGGTGGAGCGATTCGTGGATATGCTGGCCAATCTTCAAGTGAAAATTGTTTCGTTGGCCGATACGATTGGTGTTTCGCAACCCACACAGATAAATTATTTGTTTACTACGCTTGCCAAACGCTTTCCTGAAATTGAATTAGGTGCGCACTTGCATTCTAATCCCGCTTCAGCGGTAGAAAAAATTGAAGCAGCTTATCTGGCCGGTTGCAGGCGATTCGATGGAGCCATCAAAGGATTTGGCGG
Source organism: Cyclobacteriaceae bacterium (assembly GCA_044228465.1). Taxonomy (GTDB): domain Bacteria; phylum Bacteroidota; class Bacteroidia; order Cytophagales; family Cyclobacteriaceae; genus ELB16-189. The sequence goes on along the minus strand of JBGAUU010000106.1, from coordinate 6,606 downwards.
CTGCCCCATGGCAGAAGATGAGTTGGTAGGAAATCTTCCTACCGAAACAATTCTTTCATATTTAGATCAACAATCTGCTGCACCTAACTTAAATCGCGAAGCGTTACAAAAAGCAATGATTATGGCGGATGCTGTTTTTCCGCACGCATAGGAGATTGTTACTTGCTTAACGCGAATAATTTGCCGGGCAATGATTTAATCACTCCTTTGAATTCTAATTGCAAGAGGAGCGAGGCTAGCTTTCCGGGTGATAATGACGTGCGAATGGTTAAATCATCAATCATAGCCGGAGTATCTTTAAGTTGCAATACCTGAATCACCAGTTGTTCTTCTGGATCGAATGACTCTAAATCAAGCGCATGTATTTTCTTTTTTTGAAGCTCTTGATTTTCTACGGACCAGTTCATGATGTATTCCAAATCTTTCACACTGGTGTAGAGATGCGCTTTGTTGGTTTTGATCAACTTGTTGCATCCTTCCGAATAGGTCTCACCTAAACTACCTGGTATAGCAAAAACATCTTTGTTGTATGAATTGGCAATCTCGGCTGTAATCAACGCACCTCCTTTTTCAGCGGCTTCCACAACGATTAGTGCATCACATAATCCTGCGATGATACGGTTGCGAGCCGGAAAGTTATGCGCATCGGGCTTGGTGCCAAAACAGTTTTCTGTGAGTAGTCCACCTTGCTCAATCATCTTATTCGCTGTTTCGCGGTGTGAAGCCGGATAGATCACATCCATGCCGCTTCCCATGACGCCAATGGTTGGTAAATTGTTTTTCAGCGATTGCTTATGCGCATGAATATCGATGCCATAAGCAAGTCCGCTGATGATTAGTGGCTGATGGGGAATCAGATCGATCACCAATTGCTCCACGATTTCTTTTCCGTACGAAGTTGCTTTACGAGTACCTACGATTCCTACGGTTTTGAGCGCGTTGAGCGAAGCACTTCCTTTATAATATAATATACCGGGCGCATCTTCTATGTGCTTTAAGCGCAGCGGGTATTTTTTGTCCAGATAAAAGATAATTTCGGTGCCTGTTTTTTCAGCTTTCGCAATTTCTTTTTCAGCAAATTCAAAGCTTCGGCCTTCCATGATAGCGGCCACGGTTATTTCACCAACACCGGGAATTTTTAGGAGCTTGCCCTTGGGAGTTTTAAATACGCGATCGGCCGATCCGCAATAACTGATCAATTGCTTAATCAGCTTATCGCCAACTCCCGTAATTTGATGAAGGGCTAAAAAGGAAAGCCTTTCTTGATCCATGCTATAGTCTGAAATATGATACCCTCCGGTTATCGCGAATGATTTGACGAATGCCTGTGGGTTGATGTGAGCCCGGGGATAGCTCGGAATTTATTTACGACAGCTTTTCGCGCACTTCTACTAAAAAGGATCTTACTTTTTTCAACGAATCCAGTAAATCCATTTTATCGCGCACTGATTGGCTGTCATTCTTCAACATTTCTTTCGCACCCTGAAGGGTGAAGCCTTTCTCTTTTACCAAATGGTAGATGGTGCGAACATTTTCAATATCCTCTTTTGTAAATTGACGATTGCCTTTGCGATTCTTTTTAGGCTGAATAAGATCGAATTCGGTTTCCCAGAAGCGTATCAGAGATGGGGCTACATTAAACTGCTCGGCTACTTCACCGATCGAGTAATATAACTTCTCAATTTCTTTTTCTTTGTACGCCATGCAGTGGTTAAGAGGGGTGATTCACTTCATTTACGAAATGAACATGATGCAAAGTAATAATTCTTTGTGCTGGAAGCAATGGAGAGTAAATTTTTTATCGATAACTCGTCCCTTAAATTACTTCGTTTTCAGTCGAACCCATCCCAAATCATCAATTTCGATTTTGCATTCTGGGAAATCTTGTTGGGTGAGTAACTGAATGCGCTTTAAAACGCGTTTTTCAGGGTCAATAGCAACAGGACCATAGAATGATTGCTTGGTAGAGGTGATATGCGCCTTGTAAAATTTGCCTTGGTTGCTGGTAAATACCTTCACGATCGGTGCTAGCCCGTTGATACCTGACACATTGATTCCTCCATACGTGCAAAAGTTGCCCATGCTGTAGGCAATGAACCGATCTTTGTAAACTTCCACCGCTCGTGTTACGTGCGGGCCATGTCCGAAAACAACATCCGCGCCCACGTCAATCAATTGGTGTGCGAATTGATACACATTGCCCCGATTCTCTCCGTGGAAAAGTTCGTTTTTGCGCGGCACATGTTCATGTTGCGGTCCTTCTGCACCTCCATGAAACGAAACAATCACCACATCCACCAGCGAATCCAGCTTGTGAACAATTCGTTTGGCTTCATTTAAATCATTGATGCTCGGGCAACCGGTGTTAGGTGCAAAGGCAGCCACTCCATACTTTACACTATTGCGCTCAAAAACTACATAAGGCTTGTTGGTTTGTCCAGCTTGATAGATGCCCGCGTTTTCTAATGCTCGGATGCTGCTCCGTTTGCCCATGTCGCCAAAATCGCCAGAGTGATTGTTCGCCAAACTCATCACATCAAATCCGGCATTCACCAGATTTTGAACATATTTCTCTGGACTGCGAAATACATAACAAACTTTTGGATCGCGACATGTTTTAGCAATGCCGCCTTCATTCAACAGCACGCCTTCCAGATTTCCGAAGGTGACATCCGCATTTTGTAAAATCGGTTCCACCTCTTTCATCAATCCACGGCCATCATCGGGCGGCAATTTTCCACCATTGGGATAATTACTCCCCATCATCATATCGCCTACCCCTATTAGGGTGAGTGTATCTTTTTTTGATTGAGCAGAAACAAAAGTGAATAAACCGCAGATGAATGCGAATAATAAAGTAGAACGCATGTTGTTAAGATGAAATGAGTCGCGAAAATAGAAAAAATCAATTCAATCCAACGAAGTGGTTGATTGACTGCCCAATTCAATCAGCTTTTCGTATTCTTTGTTGCTTAGGTCGCGCTGAAAGAAGTTGATCGGGTTGATCGGCACATTTTTATAATGGACTTCGTAGTGCAAGTGTGGTCCGGCAGAAACTCCCGTGTTACCCACATATCCGATAATTTGTCCGCGCTTAATCATTTGTCCAGGCTCAACAATATAGCGTGTCAAGTGTGCGTAGCGGGTCTCAAATCCAAAGCCATGATCCAGGTAAATCACATTGCCATAGGTTGAGTAGCCGGTGTACATCACGACCGCATCACCGGTGGCATAAACCGGTGAACCGATGGGCGCAGTGAAATCGAGACCGTTATGCGGGCGCACATAACCTAATGTGGGGTGCATGCGCATTCCGAAGATAGTGTGAAGCTGTTTTAAATCTTTGTTGTTGATTGGCTGAATGGCAGGTCGCGAGGCCCACATCTTTTGTTTTTTCTGGAGCTCTTCTTTTAGTTCTAGCATCGATTGTGTTTCGATGTCGAGTCGGTTTTTAATCTTCTCGGCCTTTTCGTACACATATTTAATAATCGGGTAGGAGATACCCGCGCTTTCTTTTTCTCTACCACCCACACCGGCTTCGCGTTGCGTTGGCGACAAAGGATCGAGATCTAAAATAGTTCGGTAGTTGTGGTCATCATTTTTCTCCAGAGCAGTGAGTTGTTCAGCACTTCTTGTAAACTGACGATTCAATACTTGCCACTCCGCCTTTAGCTGGGCATTTTCCTCCAACTGAAGCGTTTCATCTAAAAACGGATATTTGAAATGAAAATAAATACTTCCGGCTAAACCGATCAAAAAACAAACCGAAAGAAACCGCATGGCTTTTTTTCCAAAAGCTTTTGGCGTTACGATGATGGGCTCGTACTTACACGTTTCTTGATTATATGTGTATCTGATCTTCGCCATCAATCCAACGACTGGTTTTGTTTAGTACTATTGTATAGCATCTGCTGAAATTGGGCACTGGACAAACCACCGATGATATAATACACCGGGTTTACATTTTTTCCATTCTTGATCACTTCGTAATGCAAATGTGGTGCAATCGATCCTCCACTCGAACCAACCACACCTATCGCTTGTCCTTTAATCACTTTTTGTCCGTAGCGCACTTTCAATTCGCCTAAATGAGCATAGCGGGTAATAATTCCATTTCCGTGATCAATTTCTAAATAGGTTCCAAAGCCGGCAACCAAACTACTTTGATTGGCCAAAATAACTGTGCCACTGGCGCTGGCAATCACATCGGTGCCAACCGGCAAGGCAATATCAACGCCATCGTGGTGATAAAGACCTTTATGAAATGGATTGATTCGTTTTCCAAATCCGGAAACCAATTTATCTACCTCAAATCCCGCTACCGGGGCAATGGTAGGTAGCGACTTAATTGCTGATACATCACTCTTATATATATGTGCTGATTGACTGAAAGCCTGATTCGATGTTTTAGCTTTATTAAACAGCATTTCGGTTTGCTGACGCGTATTTTGTTCCCACTCGCCAAACAATTCAGGCTCGGCTGTCAGTATCTGGTCTTTTTCTACTTTTGAATTATCGGTAGGCTGATTGGCCTTTGCTTCAAAAAGCTGTTCGTAGAGGCGGGTATCTTCTTCTTTTAATTGATTGATACGTTCGTTCGATTCTTTTAGGCTGGCCGCCAACACCACTTTATATTCTTTCAAGGCCGCATTTTCTGCCCGCAATGTCTTTTCCAGAGGGGTTTCCACAAAATAATTCTGAAGCATAACCAGACCCACAAAGAAAAGTCCACCCAAAACGATATAACCAAATGCACTAAAGACAATGCTCAGCACAGAAACACTTGCTCTTTCATACCGCAAGGTTTTTGGGTTATATCTAAACTTAGTTTCAGCCAACTTTTACGCGTTTTCTTTTAAAATGCCCTCAATGGGTTAATTTTGTGCTTTTGTTTGTTATTGAACCCATAAAAATAGGGAAATACTTTTCCCAACCAAAAGCTTAATTCGACCAAATGCATATGAACTCGGCCACCATCCGGCAAAAATTCCTGGATTTCTTTGAAAGTAAAGGCCATAAAATCGTGCCTTCTGCCCCTTTAGTACTTAAAAATGACCCTTCCTTGCTCTTTACCAATTCTGGGATGGTTCAGTTTAAAGATAATTTTTTAGGAAACGCGGTTCCTAAAAGCAAAAGGGTGGCCGATACCCAAAAGTGCCTTCGCGTAAGCGGCAAGCATAACGACCTGGAGGATGTAGGACTCGATACCTACCATCACACCATGTTTGAAATGCTCGGTAACTGGAGTTTTGGTGATTATTTCAAAAAGGAGGCCATTGCTTGGGCGTGGGAACTGCTCACGGAAGTTTACCAATTACCCAAAGACCGATTGTATGTAACCGTTTTTGGTGGCGATAAAGGCGACAATCTTCCGGTTGATGAGGAAGCAAAAGACTTATGGCGTGCCGTGGTGGCCGAAGACCGCATTTTGCACGGAAGTAAAAAAGACAATTTCTGGGAGATGGGCGAGAGCGGTCCGTGTGGTCCATGTTCTGAAATCCATATTGATTTACGTCCGGCCGAAGAAGTAGCGAAGAAACCCGGTCGCGATTTAGTGAATAGCGATCATCCTCAAGTAGTAGAAATTTGGAATCTGGTATTTATTCAATTCAACCGATTGGCATCCGGAGCTTTAGAGCCGCTCCCGGATAAACACGTTGACACCGGCATGGGCTTCGAGCGCTTGTGCATGGCGATCCAGGGAAAAACTTCCAATTATGATACCGATGTTTTCCGTCCGATGATGGATTTCATTGCAATGCATGGTAATGTGAAGTATGGCGACAACATTAAAACTGATATTGCCATTCGGGTGATGGCGGATCATATTCGTGCTGTTTCATTTGCCATTTCCGATGGACAATTGCCCAGCAACACCGGTGCAGGTTATGTGATCCGTAGAATTTTGCGCAGAGCCGTGCGCTATGGTTTTTCGTATTTGAATTTTAAGGAACCATTCATGCATCGTTTGGTGCCGTTATTGGCCATTCAACTCAAAGACGTATTTCCTGAATTGCACCAGCAACAGGAGTACGTAGAGAAAGTGGTGCATGAGGAAGAAATTTCTTTTTTGAGAACGTTGGAGAAAGGATTGAAACGTATTGAGAATTTTGATAAAGTAATTTCTGGCGAGCAAGCTTTTGAATTGTACGATACGTTTGGTTTTCCTTTCGACTTGACTTCACTAATTGCAAGAGAAAGAGGATGGTCGGTAGATGAAAAAGGCTTCAACGAAGAAATGGCCAAACAAAAATCCCGCTCCAAAGCCGATGCTTCCAAAGAAACCGGAGATTGGGTAACCGTAGCAGAAGGCGACAAGCCGGAATTCATTGGTTACGATGAACTAACATCCACTTCTCGAATTTTGCGCCACCGCAAAGTGAAGCAGAAAAACAAAGAACTGTTTCAGTTGGTATTAGACAAAACACCTTTCTATGCCGAAAGCGGAGGACAGGTAGGAGATACGGGTGTGTTGGAAATTGCCGGAGAGAAAATCCAAGTCGTGGACACCAAAAAAGAAAATGACTTGATTGTCCATTGGGTAGAAAAACTTCCGGCTCAAATCGAAGCCCCAGTTACAGCATTAGTCAATGTGCCGAAACGCAA
>JBGAUU010000105.1:0-14915 GCA_044228465.1 Cyclobacteriaceae bacterium | reverse complement strand
CGTATTTGGTGAGTACGATCAGCAATCAAACATTCAAGCCCATCATTTTAGTGGCGCTGATCATTGTTGCGATTTACACCTACACCAAAAAGAATTTCGGACAACACGAAGAAAAAGAGTTGCCATTTGGTTGGGCGTTAACAAGAGGATTAATCAGTGGTTTGGTGATTGGCTTTTATGATGGCTTCATTGGCCCCGGTACCGGTAGTTTCCTGGTGCTGATGTTTATTAGTTTACTCGGCCACGATTTTATGCACGCCAGCGCGCATGCCAAGACAGTTAATTTGGCTACGAACATGGCTTCAATTATTTACTTTGCCAGTACCGGAAATATTTTATTTGAGTTGGCCATACCGATGGCTGTGTGCAATATGGCCGGAGGATTTGTAGGCACTCGCTTTGCGTTGCTGCGCGGAAATCAATTCATTCGCATTTTCTTTTTGTGCGTTGTGTGCGCTACTATTTTACGCTTCGGATATGATGTGTTTTTTAAATAGATCATCTCTTATTGCCTGATAATTCTTTACTTTTGATCTGATGAATCGGATCGATCGACTTACAGCTATTTTAGTTCAGTTGCAATCCAAGAAGATTGTAAAAGCTGAAGAAATTGCCGAGCGTTTTCAAATCAGCGTTCGTACAGTGTATCGCGATGTGAAAGCATTGATGGAAGCCGGTGTGCCCATTGGCTCGGAAGCAGGCACAGGCTACTTTATTGTAGATGGCTACCACTTGCCTCCGGTGATGTTTACCGAAAATGAAGCGAGCGCCATGATGATGGCCGGAAAGTTAGTGGAGCGAATGACGGATAGCTCCGTACAATCCGCATTTGAAGGAGCGCTATTCAAAATTAAAGCCGTGTTGAACGAAGCGCAAAAGGATCATTTGGAAAGTTTACAAGATCATATTGAAGTGATGAAGCCACGCGTCACTCTTCCGGCACAAGCAGGAAACTTTTTAACTGATTTGCAGAAGGCGGTGGTGGGAAAGCAGGTTATTNATGAATCGGATCGATCGACTTACAGCTATTTTAGTTCAGTTGCAATCCAAGAAGATTGTAAAAGCTGAAGAGATTGCCGAGCGTTTTCAAATCAGTGTGCGTACGGTATATCGCGATGTGAAAGCACTGATGGAAGCTGGTGTGCCCATTGGCTCGGAAGCGGGCACAGGCTACTTTATTGTTGATGGCTACCACTTGCCTCCGGTGATGTTTACCGAAAACGAAGCGAGCGCCATGATGATGGCCGGAAAGTTAGTGGAGCGCATGACGGATAGCTCCGTACAATCCGCATTTGAGGGAGCGCTATTTAAAATTAAAGCCGTGTTGAACGAAGCGCAAAAGGATCATTTGGAAAGTTTACAAGATCATATAGAAGTGATGAAGCCGCGGGTCACTCTTCCGGCACAGGCAGGAAATTTTTTAACTGATTTGCAGAAGGCAGTGGTGGGAAAGCAGGTTATCTTCTTACATTATTTCAGCAATCATCAGAATGAGCGCGAAGTGGAGCCGATTGGTTTATTTTATTATAGTGCGGCCTGGCATCTTATTGCATGGTGTCGCTTGCGCAATGGCTTCCGCGATTTTCGTTGTGATCGCATCAAGGAATTAAAATCAACCGGAGAAATTTTTCAACCGCGTAGCATTTCGACCATGCAAGAGTATTTCAACAGCTTGCAGCAGGCGAATGTAGAAATGAAATCTGCCACCGTTCTATTTGATCGCAAAGAAGCGCACTATATTCAAAATTCGCGTCACTATTTTGGGTTTGTTTCGGAAGAAGATGCTGATGGACAAGTGCGTATGCATTTTCTGACGGCTGACTTAAACATGATGGCTCGCTGGCTCCTATCGTATGGCCGTGGCGTGGAAATTGAAAAACCGGAAGAGCTGAAAGAGACGATTCAACAACTGGTGGAGGAACTTCAGGAACATTATTTGAAGCTCGAGACCCGATAAATGCCCCCTCCTGACATAGGGTTGTCACTAACCCGCAAAAAATAATTCAATTATTTTTTTTCTACTGACATAGGGCTGACAGGCTGCATAGGTTGATTTGAGAAAAAATTAATCTATGGAAATCAAAATCATCCTCTTCTGGCTTATTCTTCTCGCCATGGCAACACCTTCATTCATCTTTGGTTTTGCCAAAATTATCCGTAAAAAAGACAAAGTAGAACTCTTTCAACGATTGGGTTACCCAATGTGGTTTATGATTGCAGTTGGGTTGGGCGAAGTCGTCACTGCTATCGGCTTACTTTTCGAGCCGACCCGCCTGATAGCCATTTTGCTGTCAGCTATTATTTTAATTGGCGCCATTTTTTCGCATGTGCGTGCGCGCGAACCTAAAGAGGCCATGGCCCCTGCAATTGTTTTGGTTCATCTCGCGATCATCTTCGCCTTTACTTTTTTTATCTAATCATAGCTGAAACTTCGAGTCAATCACCTGAAACAAAATTTTTCAAATAAAACTATAATTATGAATCAACCAGTCATCAAACAAGTTAAACCCATCAACTTTTTATTTCATCGTGCCGAAGTGAAGATCAGCGATCTGATCAATCAAGTGCCGGTGGCAAAAGAACTCTTTAAAGAATCTGTTCGGCTAGATCTTCATCCGTCCGGCCCTGTTCACTGGCACTACTTCGGATTTATGGGCGATGAAACCCAACCCTTCACGCTCGAAGTTTGTTTGCCTACGGCATCCATTCCGTCAGACTATGATGGCCCATTTCACTTTAAGCGTACTGAAGATTTTAGATGTGTTTCGCTTTTGCATGAAGGTGCCTGGCATGAGATTCCGAAGAGCTATGGCATCTTAGTGGAGTTTATGCAACAACATCAGCTACAACCGACTGGCATTACACGCGAGTTGTATATCAATGCTGATTTTGTAAATCCGGAGGCTAACGTAACGGAAATTCAAATGGGAATAAATTGAAGCGTACTATGCGAAAGTGGATTCTATTTTTAGGAATTGTGACGGCTATGATTTGCGTGATGGTTTTCACAGTTGGATCATAAACTTTGACGAAACGAAGGCAATGTTTTTTGTCTGTTCAAAAAAAATTAAACAAACCAACTATGACTCGGATATTGGTATTTGCTACTTCAGTGCAATCGCATGAGCAAGTAAAAACGCTGACGCCTCAAATCAATTCGCTGGCTGGAAGGGGCAGGTGGAATTTTGCGTTGGACGATTGTGATAAAATTCTTCGGATAGCATCCGATCGTGTAAAGCCTCAGCAAGCAGTAGCGCTTTTGAAAAAATTTGGATTTGAATGCAATGAACTCGATTGAAACCTAGCTACCAATGAATCTTAAAGGATTAAAGGAGCAACTTTAATTTCTATTTTCTAAAATAAATTAGTTTAACTAAAAATAACAGCATGAACACACTCACTTTAAATCTTTCATTCTTAATCAATTCACCAACGCAGAAAGTTTGGAATGCGTTGACGGATCCTGAAATAGTGAAACAGTATTTTTTCGGAACGAACCTTAAAACCAGTTGGAAAGTGGGAGACCCCATTACTTTCAGTGGCGAGTGGGAAGGTAAAGCGTATGTGGACAAAGGCACCGTACTAAAAATAGAAGAGGGCAAATCGGTAACCTATAATTATTGGAGTTCTTTTTCCGGCAAAGAAGATAAGCCGGAGAATTACGCCAACATCGTTTATCAATTAGAAGATCAAGGAACTCAAACGAAGCTCACCATTCAACAAGACGGTATTGCGTAAGTCGTATGAATACTCTAAAGAAAACCGCTGGCAAACCGTCAAGGCCTACCATGAAACCCGGTAAAGGAAAAACCTGGACTGACAAAGTCAATGATCCGACTAAAGAGTATGTCGTAAAAAAATTGGAGAAAGATTTTGCCGATATGCCGGCCGGATCAAAAATGCTGATTGCCACACCCAAAATAATCGATGACTACATTCGGCAAATACCGAAAGGTAAAAGTGGCAGCTTGGCAACTATGCGAAGAGATTTGGCCAATGAGTATGGAGCCGAATACACATGTCCGGTTACTTCCGGAATATTTTTACGGATTGTTTCAGAAGCAGCGCACGAACAAATCGAAAATGGAGTGGCCTTAAACAAGGTCACTCCATTTTGGCGCGTGATTGATAGTCAATCCAAATTGAGTAAAAAATTATCGTTTGGCGAGGGCTTTGTTCAGCAGCAGCGGAAGAAAGAAGGACTCAAATTTTAATCACTCGCTACGTAATATTTGAGTTGGATTTGCACGAACCGCCTTAATTCCCTGCAATAAAATGATCAAGGTGATAAGTAAAACAATGCCTACACAAGCAAATACAAATATTAGCCAAGGCATGGTTGTGTGATAGGCAAAACCATTTAACCATTCGTTGGCGCGGTACCATGTTAGCGGAATTGTAATCAGCAAAGCCAGTACAATAACGGATAAAAATTCCCTCACAAGTAATTGTAATACCTGGAAGCCGGAGGCTCCAAAAACTCTGCGAATACTCATTTCTTTCATCTTGCGAAGTACATTGAATGTTGCAAGACCTACGATACCGATGATTGCGATAGCGAGCGCAATCACTGTAAGTAAAATCACCAAGCGCGAAGCCACGGTTTCAGTTTTATAAATTTCATCAAAGGTTTCATCTTGGAACCAATATTTCATCGTGTATGCAGGCTCAATGAGCTTGTAAGCCTGGGTAATGTTTCCCAATGATTGTGCGGTACTTCCCGGTTGGTATTTTACATAAATCGTAGAGAGATGTTCCGGAGCAGTTCGAAACAAAATGGTTGGCACACGTGCTTCATGCAGCGACTCTGTATGAAAATCATTCACCACACCAATGATTACGCAGGTAGTGCCTCCAATTTTGAACTCTTCCCCAATTGGATTTGTAAAGCCCATGATCTTGACAGATTCTTGTGTCAGCAAAGCTTCTGTACGCACGCTGTCATAACTGCTCAATTCAAAGAATCTTCCCTGTAATAGTTTTAGTCCCATCGTGGCAGGAAAAGAATAATTGCAACCAATCGTTTTGAATGCAATTCGAGAGTCGGATACTTTGCCTTGCCATGCTACACCCATGTTGCTGCCACCAATGTTAAGAGGATTGCCATTGGCAGCACCTACACTTATTATGTTACCCTTTTTTTCTAATTCATTTTTGAAGGCTTCAAATTTTAGTAAAAGTCGATAGGTGGGTTCAATGCGCAACATATTGCTTCGATCAAAACCTAGGTTTTTTTCAGTAATGTAATTTAACTGTGAATAGATCACACCACTGAAAATGATAACACCAATCGACACACTTACTTGAATGGTAAGTAAAATTTTGCGAAAGCGTTGCGATCCGTTTGCACTGGTGTTCAATTGATTTTTTAATGCTCGGATCGGTTGGAAAGAAGACATCACAAAAGCAGGATACGCACCGGCCAACAGGCTTATAGCAATTAAGAATAAAACCAAATAGAGGGGCATCCAACCGGAGAAAACATCTACACTTAACTTTTCCTGAATCAATTTTCCGAAAAGAGGTAGTGTAACTTGCGTTATTACAACAGAGAGAGCAAACGCAATTAGCACCATTAAAAATGCTTCGCCCATGAACTGAGTGACGATGCTGCCGCGCAAAGCGCCAGTCACTTTTCGAATGCCAATTTCTTTACCGCGCAGACTGGCGCGCGCGGTGGTCAGGTTAATGAAATTGATCACAGCCATGATGACTACCAGGCAACCGATCACCAGAAAAAGTATAACATAGTCAATTCGACCACCGGTATTTTTTCCATCTTCAAATTTACTTTTCAAGTGCCAATCGGTAGACGGAAACGCTTGATAGCTTAGCTTTTGATTTTTGTAAGCCTCGGTCAGCACGCGCACATCGTTTAGTTTCTCTGTCAATAGATCAGCAGAAATGGACTGATGCGTTTTTACATACATTTCAAAAAAGTTTTGTTTGAAGCCTTCGTCATCAATACCCCATTGTGCTTTCAATACATCAAATGTCATTACAAAGTCGAATTGAAGAGAAGAAGTCATCAGCACATTTTGGAAGATGCTGGAAATTTTTACTTCTCGTGTTCCATCAATTTTAATCACCTTGCCTAGTGGATTTTCCTTGCCATAAAGTGCTTCAGCCATTTTCTCTGATATCGCGATAGATGCTGTTCCTTTTACCGGATTAGGATCACCTTGAAGAATGGGAAAGTTGAACACTTGAAAAAAGTTTTCACTGGCATACACGCCTTCCATATAAATACATTCATCTGCTTTTCCTTCCGGCCGAAAGCATAGTTGGTGTGGCCAGCGTGTGCCGGTTGATACACTGACTAAACTTTCCACTTCCGGAATGGACGAAACATCCATTGCACAGGAGGCTACACTGTAGGTTTCTTTATGCCCATTAGCTTCGGCATGCGTAATCACTTTAAATATTTTTTCTCTTTGCGGATGAAAAGAGTCGTAAGAATATTCATGCAGCGCCCACAACATCACCAGAAACGCGCAAACAAACCCGGCTGTGAGGCCAAGAACACTGAGGCTGGTATGCCCTGGCTGACGTAAAAAGTTTCGTGTTGCAACTTTCAAAATATTTTTCAGCTTATCCATAAAAACACCTGATTGATTGATTTTGCTTTTTGATCGTTTAATATTTTTCCACCGAAAAAACCGAATCACATTCCATACGAATTCAAGTTTTGCCTTGTGTGGACGTTGATGGACGGTGCGATAAAATAACTCGTAGGCATCTCCCTGAATTTCTTCTAAGAGCTCCGGTCGGCAATACCATTGCAAAAATCGATCGGCCCACTTGGGTGGTTGCTGAGTCATGCTAAACGGAATTGAAGCGCTACTTTCGGAATCTGGTTGAATAATTGAGTCCGCAATTCGTTGGCTTCTTCGAGTGCACGTTTACCGGCAGCCGTCAACAGAAAAATCCGTTTTCTGCGCCCACCACGCTCTTGCGAGGGATCGCCCATTTTCGATTTTAAGAGGCCTTTTTCTTCCAGACGAGTAAGAACCGAATGCACCGCACTGATATTAAGGGTACGGCCCGCCTGCTTTTCAATTTCGTCCATCACAGCAACTCCATAAGCGTTGGGATACAGAATACCCACATGTAATAGCACAAGCTCTTCCAATTCACCTAAGTAGTTTCCTTTCATAATATTAGATTATTAGTTCCACAAACGTGAAAGTAATTAATATGTTTCATATTTGTAGAATTCCAAAGATTAGCGAACAACCTTTGTCTGCTGATGTGGTGATTTTGTAGCGCGCATCAAGTGAGCGATTACAGTAACAAGGGAACCGAATCAGGGTACAATATTTGAGATCCCGATTGCCCGCAGGCAGTATACTGATTAATGTATCAATGAGGTGGTTTGATATCTATTCGGAATCCAAACTGCAAAAGTGGTTCCTACTGTTGGTGTGCTCTCAAACGATAGCTGACCACCTAATTTTTCTATAGCCTTTTTTACAATGTATAAGCCAAGACCATTGCCTTTTGATTGTTCGCTTCCTCTGAAAAACATATCGAATACCCGATCCTGATACTCTTTTTCAATGCCAATGCCATTGTCTTTAACAATCAGTTGTAGACCTCCATCTTTTTCTTGAACAAACAAATCAATAGTAGCCTCCTGCGGTCGACAGAATTGAACGGCATTTTCAATTAAATTTTCAACGATGATTTTAATAAAAGCTGGATATGAGTAAAATGTGGATAGTTCTTGCTTATGTACCTGATACCGTATCTTCTTTCGTTCAATCGGTTCCCTGAAAGAATCAAAGGCTGCCTCTAATAATAAATCGATAGACACTTCTTTGAAAACGAATTGCTGTGCACCTACATCGCTGATGGATTGTAGCTTGATGAGCATGCGATCCAGATTAACCGCTGTCTCCCGAACTTTCTCAAACAAATGAAGGGCATTCTGATCTTTCACTGTAATTTTTGCAACTTCGGCTAATCCCATAAAAGTGGTGAGCGGTCTGCGAAAATCGTGAGACGATCGATAGAAAAAAGTATCAAGCTCTTTATAAGCTTGTTCCAGCTGGCGTGTGCGATCGCTTACTTTTAGTTCTAGTCCTTCGTTTAGCTGCCGTATCATTTCATTGCTTTCTCGCAATTCTTCAGATTGTGCCTGAATCTCTTCTTGCTTTTCGGCCAATGCTTTGTTCAATTCTGTCAACGAAGAATTGGCTTCGGTTAACTCTTCAGTCTGCGCTAATATTTCTTCACTGCGCTCACCCAATTCGGCATTTACTTTTTGTAAGGCATTATTCGCTTCGCTGAGCTCTTCGCTTTGCGCCATTACCTCCTCGTTTCTTTCTTGCAATTGCTTATTAAGCTGTTTGGTTTGCTGAGAGGAATGGAATAGTTTATAAAACAAAACTCCAGAAACAGCAAGGCCAATGACGGAAATTAGAATGATAATGCGTTGATTGTTAATTTTAACCTGTTGATTTTCCATGGCTTTTTGCCGCAGTTGATCATTGGCTTGCAATAGGCGTATCTCTTGATTGCGCTTATCAAGTTCGTAGTTGCTTTGTAAACTGAGTATGCGATTGCTTAATGCAGAATTATTGACTGAGTCTTTTAGTCTTTCAAATAAAATGGAGTAACGTAGTGCCTCATTCGTTTTGCCTTGCATCGCTAAAAGATTTCTGCGGGTTTCATATACGTTCACAAGCACAATACCATGCCGCGTAAGGCGGGCAGTTTTTTCAGCCAGTGTTAAGTAGTGATTGGCTTCCGAGTAGTTTCCAAGTTTAGTGTACACACTTCCCAAATCATAATATCCCCACGCCATCCCACTCTGATGAAGGATTTCTTCTTTCAACTGAATGCTCTCTTGCAGATAGCGAAGCGCATCTTTCAATTTCCCTTTGGCTTCTAAGGTCTCGCCTATATTTGCAAGAGTAGAAGCGGCACCTTTTTTATCGTTTGTGCTTTTTCTGATAGCAAGCGATTTTTCAAAGTATAATACAGCACTGTCATATTTCTTTTCAAATTTCAGAATTAGTCCTTTTTGGTTGTAAGCACGAGCCACATCAGCAATAAATCGATTGGCTTCTGCTAATTGCATAGCTTTGCCAATAAACTGATTTGCCATGCCTGATTGTTTGAGTCGATAAAAGTTGCGACTGATACCAATCAAGGCAAGCACTTCGTCATTCAGAAATGATTTTTCTTCGGCTACCTTAAGCGCTTCATAATAGTTTTTCAAACTAATGTCATAATCACCAATTTCTTCCAGCACTTCCCCCAGATCAATCAGTGCACGTGTATAAGCCTTTAAGGAAGAATTTTTTAAATAGAAATTTTTTACTTCTTCGAAGTAGGCTAATCCCTCCGCATATTTTCCTTGCCGGAAAAAGATGATGGCTTTTTGATATTGAATGTCGAGTTGAATTTCGGTAGCAGATGCATCCGCCCGAACTCCTTCTGCTTTCTTTAGATAATCAAGTGCTTGTTCTAAATTAGATTGTGACAAGTGCCACTGCGAGAGATTTACATAAATATCGGCCAACAAGACTTTATCCGGCAAGCGTTCGCGGATAGCTTTTGATTTTTCGAGATAGAGATATTCTTGCTTAGGCAACGACATGTTTCCGTAGTATCTTCCCATGTTTCTGTAGAGAACGGAAAGATGCCAAGGGTATAGACTGTCGCTCAGAACACGATAGGAATTCGTGTACCAGATTTTTGCGGAATCATACAATCCTTGATTGCGATAAAAGTTACCCAACTGAGTGAGCGCGTAACCTTGCCAGCCGCGGTGACCGATTTTTCGTGCGTCTTCGCTTCCTTTTTGCAAAAGTTGAAGCGCTTTTTTCTTATCACCTTTCAAATTGAAATAAAGACCTTCATAAATTTCTGCTTGTGCTGTTCCCAGCGGATAATTTAACTGTTGAGAAAGTTCTTTTGTCTTTCGGATTAGCTCATACGATTTATCCAAATCGATAATCAGGTAATTAAATGACAGGGCATTAAGTGCATCTACCTGATCTTTGCCGGTGAGCGATTGTACGCGTTCATTCAAACTATCGACTGTTGTATTTTGCGCAAATAGAGTTGATGAAGACAGAATGAAAAGCCAAGCCAAGAGTTGGCGAAACACAAAATGGGTGGAGAGACGCATTTGTATACAAAATAAACAAATGTTAGAGGAATACCGAATTCCCGTGAATTGTTCTTATGCGTTTGGCACAACGATTGAAAATGTGCTGCCCTGCCGTGGAACGGAAGTTAATTGAATTGTTCCCGAGAGCTTAGCCAATGTTTCTTTTACGATGTATAACCCCAACCCCGAACCTTGCGAAGCCTCGTTGCCGCGAAAAAACATATCGAATATTTTAGAGTGCAACTCAGGCGAAATACCTTGCCCGTTGTCTTCCACATGTAGAGTAAATGAACGGGCAGTGAGTTGATGATGCAGTCGAATGTATTTCTTCTCTTCCGTGAATCGTGGTAGCGAATCGCATTTGCGATCAGGTTAGCCAATACCACTCGCAGTCGCTTGCTGTCGTTGGTTACCATCATTTGCAAAGGCACTTCGTTTCTAAATTCAATACCTGCAGCATCCGAGCTGTATTTCAGCGATTCCCAAATTTCATTGGCAATGGAGGCCAGATGAACCGGCTCGCGTGTAATCTCCAGTCGGTTGTTGCGCGAGTAATCGGTAATTTCTTTAATGAACGAATCGAGCGATGAAAGCCGCTGCAGAATCATTTCATGGTATCGCTGGCGCTCTTTGTCTTCAGTTGATTGAGAGGATAAACGAACTAGCCCTTGTACTGAAAGCAGCGGTGCACGCAAATCGTGTGAAGTGCTGTAAACAAACCGATCGAGTTCTTCATTCAATTTTTCCAGTTGTTGGTTGCTCTTCAACAATTGGCTGGCATTTTCATGATTAAGGCTAATGAGCAAGTACACAGCCATGATTGAAACCGGAAACGCAATAGAGAAATTGATAACCTGATTCAACTGAATATATTCTTCCGAATAATCACGGAAGGTGAGTATTTGAACAGGCCCCATCATAGCCATCGCGAAAAGTATAAAGCTGATAAGCGCAAATCCCAGCGCGATTTTACGCTGCGCATAATTAAACACAGCAAAAGAGCCAAGCGAAACCGGAATAAAGAAAACAAAAGCTCCGGTATTTAAGCTTTCGCTCGATACAATTAGAAAAAGGAGTACATTAAAAGTGGGGAACAGAAGAAAATTGGCAATGGTGTGTTTTTGCGCACGATGAAAAATCAACGAAGTGAAAACGATAACAAAGGCACTGGAATAAACCACAACCGATTCGGTAAGCGCATGCCATTCCCGTACATCCATGAAAATGTAAAATCCAATAACTGCCAGAGCGATTAAACCATATTGCCCGGAAAGCATAACCTGCCGATACTCGTGAATGGATTCGATATAGGCCGTTTTGCCAATAATCAGATTGCGAATGACTCTTTTCATAAATGACTTCGCAAAAGTAGAGTAAGAATTACAGGCGGTTTTTTGCAAATGATGGGTTAGTCAATTCATGCAATATTTGGCTCAATCTTCCATAAAAAGAGCCACTTCCACTAGAGAATGGTTGATGGGATCAGTTTAAACCTGCTATTTAGTCAATCAATGCTTAAAACGGAGCTGAAATTGGCTCGTAAGGTTTACCCGCATTCCAATACAAATTGCTGTATTTGGTGAAAGGAAAAGAGCCGCTTCATAGTTCTATCTTTGCCTTGGTTTGTCAATTTAAAACCTATGCTGCAATCTGTTTACAACGATCTGGTTTCTGCCTACTCATCGAATGTGGATTTAAACCAGCGCCTCTGGGAAGAATTGAAAAAAGCATATCAAGCCAAAGGCAGGTATTATCACACCATAAAACACCTGGAAGATCTGCATGGACACCTTTTAGAAATGAAACCGCACATTCAAAACTGGCATGCCGTTTTGTTTACTCTATTTTATCATGATTTTATTTATAGTATTCACAATTCAGACAATGAAGAGAAAAGCGCCAATTGCGCTATTGACCGAATGAAGCAGTTGAGTGTGCCTTTAGCATTAATTGAAATCACCCGATTGCAAATTTTGGCTACCAAAGCGCATACACTTTCGCCCGATTCTGATACCAACTATTTTACGGATGCAGATCTTTCTGTCTTAGGGCAGGAAAGGCAGACATATACTCACTATGCTCAGCATGTGCGCAAGGAGTATGGCTTTTATCCAAATCTGATTTATAATCCCGGCCGAAAACGAGTGTTGCGACATTTTTTAACTATGCCTCGCATCTATAAAACAGAATTGGCTTTTCAGAAATGGGAGAGAAACGCCCGCTTAAACTTAGAATGGGAATTGAATAACCTTGGTGCTATTGGGTAAATTATCTTTTTAACTAGGCGAACACTTGGTGTTCGCAGGCTTTTTGCTATTTTCGTTTTGCCTGTTTGGAGCGTATTATTTGGTTAATCAGCTTGCAGATATGGTGTTGGCTGAGAATAAAATACGGAACCTTTAACCTAAATTTTTAATATGCTTAGAACATGTGTTACAATTGTGGCGTTTTTTGTTGCCACTTTCTCTTTCGCTCAGGTAGTGGATAGTACTGAAATTCGAATTCAGTCTATTGAGAATTCATTAAAGTATCAAACCGGAACAATAGAGTTGGCAAGCGGCAATGCTACGCTCAACGTTCCAAAAGGATTTCGCTATCTCGATCCAAATCAAAGCATTTTTGTGTTGACCGACTTGTGGGGAAACCCTGCCGATTCAACTATACTCGGATTATTGGTACCGGAAAATAGAGGTGTACTTGCTGCCAACAGTTGGGTTTTTACGATCAAGTTCGATGAAATGGGTTTTGTGAAAGACGAAGATGCCGATGACATCAATTATGATGACTTGCTAAAAGAGCAGCAAAAAGAAACCAACGAGGCAAACCCTGAACGTATTAAGCAAGGCTATCCAGCCATTGAGTTTGTTGGTTGGGCTTCTGCACCTTATTATGATAAAGAGAAAAAAGTGTTGCATTGGGCGAAAGAACTTCGATTTGGCGAAGACAGCTTAAGTACGCTCAATTATAATCTCCGAATTTTAGGTCGTAAAGGTGTGTTTGTAGTAAATGCAATTGCCACCATGACGGAACTTCCCGAAGTGAAGGCCAACATTGATCAGGTGCTGGGCAGTATTCAATATAAAGAAGGCCAAACCTATGCCGATTTCGATCCGGAATTAGATGAAGTTGCAGCTTGGACAATTGGCGGACTTGTAGCTGGAAAGTTATTGGCAAAAGCCGGATTCTTTGTAATTCTTCTCAAATTCTGGAAAGTGATAGCGCTCGCATTTGCAGGAGCTGGCGGAGCCATTTGGAATTACTTTAAGAAAAAGAAAAGCGATCAGCCAACACAAAACCCTACGGCTTGATCGACAACAATCGATTAAAGTTTTTGAAGCGGAAGGAAAATGAATCAGGAACTGTGGCAGAAAATTATAGTCTATAATTTAGACGACCCACCAACCGAGTATTCATTTTCCATTCGGCTGGCCACCGAAAATTTTTGGACAAGTGATTTTACCGAGCGCGCCATTCTCGAGTATAAAAAGTTTATGTATCTGGCAGCTACCTCCGATCGGATGGTATCGCCCTCTGAAGTGGTAGATGCAGTTTGGCATCAGCATTTGGTATTTACCCAGTCGTATCAGGAATTTTGTGCGATGTTGGGAAAGCAAATTCAACATGTGCCCAGCACACACAAACGTGAAGAGGCCGATCGTTTTAAGAAAGCAAGAGACCATACGCGACAACTCTACACTGAAAATTTTGGAACACCTCCCTACGATGTTTGGGAATGCGCTTCTATGTTTGATAGTCTGAAGCTGCCTAAGGCAAAGTGGAAAATTCGATCATTTGTCATAGGAGGAATTTTGGCATTTGCATTTTTAATCGTTCCGTTTTATTATTTATTGGTTCCACTTTACCGACATATACCCAATCCTGAATTTTTATTTGGGTTAATGGCAACAGCAATAGGGTTATTTATCTTTTTATGGAATTTCACTAAACGCGAAATAGAACAAGATGCCTGGCAATTTAAAGAGCATACTTTTATTCAAAAGCTAGCACCGCTTGAATTGATTTATCTGGAGAAACAGAATTTGTTTCCAGTTGTCACTGCTGTAGTTAATGACTTGATCAAGAAGGATGTCGTTTTTATTAATCCGGAAAAGAAATTGGAAGTAAAGCGACTCGAACAAGTTCAGTCTGCTGAGCAATTACAAGTGGTGAGTGAATTAACCTATTGGAGACAATCATATTACTCAGCACTGGCACCATGCCTGATGAAGAAGCCCATGTTTCAGCGAATTGAGAGAACTATGGATGCTCTTAAGAAGTATTATAGTAAGTCAACTAGGTTTGTCAAGCTCTTTCAGAAAAATTTTGTGGTGTTAGCATTTTTGATGATGCTGGCTCTAATTCGATTGATTACTGGTTTGGAACACGGTATGCCAGCAGGTTATATATTTATAGTGGTGCTGCTTCTGCCTGTGGCAATTGCATTTTTCTTATATAGCCTTACCAAGCTCATGTGTACGCATGCCATTCCTGAATTGTACAGAAAGAAATTGAAAGGAACGCAAATGGAGCAAAATGATAGCAACTGGCGATATTTTCTGTACGGCTCAGCTGCTTTGTCACCCTCTTTTGAACCTATCGTAGTTCATGTAGAACAAAAATCCGGTGATAGTTGGGGTTTTTCGAGTGATGCTTCCTCCGATTCTTCCTGTGGTTCATCCTGTGGCAGTTCATGCAGCAGTTGTGGTGGCTGTGGTGGCGATTAATTTCTAGCAATCAAATTTAGTGGTCGTCAAAATTTCTTTTTGAAAAACGTAACTATATTTACTGCAAT
>JBGAUU010000104.1:0-14577 GCA_044228465.1 Cyclobacteriaceae bacterium | reverse complement strand
CACACCTAATTGTGGCACTTCAATTTCCATCGGTGTGGATGCCGGTAATTGCAGCGCTTGCTTTAACTGCAACAATGATAGATTATAATTATTTTCTCGTTGAACTAAATTGAGTTCATTCGTGGCATTTTGCGCTTCTAAATCAAGAACATTTCCAAGAGGAACAGATCCGGCTTGCTCCAATTTTTTTGTTCGCTCTAATTGTTGTTGCGTGGTTCGTAATTGAAATTGTGCATTTTGAAGAAGCTCTTGATTGAAAATAACAGATGTATAAAGCGTAACCACGCTCAAAATCACATCGTTCTTTGCTTTCGTCAGATCATTTTCCGCTGCAGCTTTATCATTTACACTTTGACGAATTGTATTCATCACCCGAAAAGCATTGAATAACAACAAACTGGCCGAAGCGTTTATATTGGCCACATCAAAACTTTGTTCAATAAATTGAAATGTTGTTGGATCATTCGATCGACCGTAATTCGTTCCACCTGAGGTGGAAAGGTTTAAATTAGGTAACATCGAATAGCGCGACTGATCCAGATTAATATCAGCTCCCTTTAATCCTAACTCGCTTCTCTTAACTGTTAAGTTATTTTTGAGTGCAATTTCCACACATTGAGGCATTAACCACAAAAACAAACAATGCAATTGAAAGTAATCCTTTCCTCATATTAACGATTGATATCTGGTATATAAATAACTTCTTTTATCCAACTTAGACTCATGAGATACTGAAATGTTACAGGTTTGATTCCTGAATCCATTTCTATCACTTGACACGCCAAATCATTTTTTCCTTTACGGGATACAGACATGGTTGCAATATTACAATCATCATGAGCAATTACATCAGCAATAAATGCGATGCTTCCCTTCACATCATCTGCAAAAATGATAATTGTATGCAGGTTAGCCGTAAAGTCTGCTTTGAACCCGTTGATTTCAGCTATATTGATCATGCCTCCTCCACGGCTTTCGCCCAATACTTCAATAGATCTGGTTCCCTTTTTTAATGTTAAGCGAATTGAATTGGGATGAAGTGTAGAGGCATTGCCAATCGATTTAAATTGATATTTCAAACCTGATTTATCGGCAATTTCAATCGCATCTTTTATTCTTTTATCGTCTGTTGAGAAATCCATCAGTCCGGCCAAAATAGCCCTGTCGCTGCCGTGGCCTTCATATGTACGCGCGAATGAATTATAAAAAATGATTTCAGCTTCGTCTGGCAGACCTCCTAAAACTTTAATGGCAGCTTTGGCAATACGAACAACCCCAGCAGTGTGCGAACTGGAAGGTCCTATCATAACTGGGCCAATCATATCAAAAACACTGCTTTTTTCGGGCATACGCGGTTTTCTAACGCAATAAACCCGAAAAGGATTTCTTTTTTGGGTATTTCTACACCCTCAGCAGGTATTTATTGCGAGCGGCAAAAATAGACTATTAGCCGTTAAAACATAAAATCAAATTAAACGGCAATAGGTGCTTTGATAGATGGATGTGCCTGATAGTTGACTATTTCAAAATCTTCAAATTCGTAGTCAAAAATAGATGGCGGCCTTCTCTTAATTACCAATTGTGGCAAAGGATAAGGTGTGCGGCTCAGTTGAAGTTTTACCTGCTCGATGTGGTTTGAATACAAATGTACATCTCCACCCGTCCAAACAAACTCTCCGGGCTCAAGATCACATTGTTGCGCAAACATATGCAACAGCAAGGCGTAGCTGGCAATATTGAAAGGAACTCCTAAAAAATAATCGGCTGAGCGCTGATATAGTTGACAAGATAATTTTCCATCTGCCACATAAAATTGAAAAAGAGCATGGCATGGTGGCAGAGCCATATTATCAACTTCGGCAGGGTTCCAGGCCGATACAATATGTCGCCTGCTGTCAGGTTTTGTTCGAATTTGGTGGATTACATTTTTGATTTGATCGATTCCCTTTCCATCCGGTGTAGGCCAGCTTCTCCATTGGCTTCCATAAACGGGGCCTAAATCACCGTTTTCATCGGCCCACTCATCCCATATGCTCACACCGTTATCTTTGAGATATTTGATGTTCGTATCTCCACGCAAAAACCAAAGCAATTCGTAAATAATTGATCGCAAATGCAGTTTCTTAGTTGTAACCAATGGAAACCCATCCGCTAAATCAAATCGCAGTTGACGGCCGAAAACGGATAAGGTACCGGTGCCAGTTCGATCTGTCTTAGTGGCTCCTTTTTCAAGGATTTCCTTCATGAGATTTAAGTACTGTTGCATAGCGTAAATTTCGATTCGCAAAGAAAGAGAACAGTACATCAATCTCAAACTTTTCTTTGAAAACAAAAAACCCGCTAAAAAGCGGGCTTTTGATTCTATAGTTAATGACTATTGCTGATTAGCCGTTATCATCGCGAGTTACGGTTACGCTTTCTGATTTACCATCGGTAGTAATGGTCACTGTTTTATCGCAGGTACCGTCACCATAATCAACTGTTATTTCCACTGTTTTAGATGATTTGGTCACTTTCAGCACTTTAGTTCCTGAAACTGGAATGAATATCTTACTGTCTTTCAAACATGAATTTTTATAGATAATGTCTTTGGTGATTTTCATTTCGTAAGTATATCCCTTTCTGTTGGTACCGCTGGCGGTTGATTGTGTACCGTTGTATGTTGATAACAATTTTTGTTGATCATCGCTCAAATCCAGTGGTGTGCCACCTCTTGACCATTGACGGAAAATGTGAGTTTGGCGAGTAGCGGTCGTTCCATCCGCAAAAGTAAGTTTTCCACCTGTCAACGTGATTTCGAATGTTACATCTCCATCTAAGCTGGAAGACACATTTTTAACTGTTCTAACGCCTTCCACTTTTACTCCATTGACAGAGAAGTTATCAAAAGTAACTGTGTTAGAAGATTGTGGGTAAAGACGTTTTCCAGGAGCGAAAATGATTATGATTTTTCCTTTGCGAATGTTTCCTTTTGCATCCGTACAGCCTGTTGTACCGAAGTCAATCGTAAGAGTATCTGTATCTAAATCACTCTTCTTTTTCAAGGTAATCTTCGTGTCTGCACACAAGCGATTATCGTCCATTCGCTCAGAACGTCCGGTCAAGCTTGCATCCGATTGTACTGACACGCTGTTTGCAACATCT
This sequence comes from Cyclobacteriaceae bacterium, assembly GCA_044228465.1. GTDB lineage: Bacteria > Bacteroidota > Bacteroidia > Cytophagales > Cyclobacteriaceae > ELB16-189. The sequence continues at coordinate 11,433 of JBGAUU010000104.1, read as the reverse complement.
TCCGCATCATTGTGATAAGAATCCTCCGAAGATTCGGAATTTACATTCAGCGTGTTTTCACTGACTGTAACCTCATCTGACTTATTACATGAACCGAGGATCAAAACGAAAGCCATCAATAGGCTCGCTACGCTTTTTAAGCTTTGCGCATTTTTCATTGTTTTCATTGGGTTGGTTTTTTATTTCTTAGAAGCATTCCATTTCTCAAGGTTTAATCACAATCAAAAAATTTCTTGTAAATTTAAAATCGTTGAAATTTTAATTGATTCTTTCACCATGAGAAGACTGGCTTGTATTACGGCAATCTGCAGTTTAGTAACCGTCACCTGCCTGGCGCAGCTTAAAATCGCAAAATTGAAATATAATGGAGGTGGCGATTGGTATGCGAATAAAACGGCCTTGCCCAACCTTATTACATTCTGCAATAAAGAGTTAGGAACTCATTTGGAAGCAGAAGAAGATGTGGTCGAAGTGAGCAGCCCTGCCCTATTTGACTACGCTTATATTTATATGACAGGCCACGGAAACGTAGTTTTTTCGTTGGATGAGGCTGCCAATTTGAGAAAATATCTCATTGGTGGCGGCTTTTTACACATAGACGATAATTATGGTCTTGACAAATTTATAAGGCTCGAATTGAAAAAGGTCTTTCCGGAGGCTGAATTGGTTGAAATACCCTTTACCCATCAGGTTTATCATCAGAAATTCAAATTTCCGGGCGGTCTTCCGAAAATTCATGAACATGACAGTAAGCCAGCACAAGGTCTTGGAATATTCTACCAAGGAAGATTAGTCGTTTTTTATTCTTACGAATGCGATTTGGGCAATGGCTGGGAAGATCAGCGCATTCACAACGATCCCGAAGAAAAGCGTCAGCAAGCGTTAAAGATGGGAGCCAATCTCATATCGTATTGTTTTACAATTAATTAGCCGTCAATTATTCTTGCTTGAAAAGGAAAATTTAATTCTATTTGCATTCAATAACTAAATAATTAGTTTTGCAACGTAATTAATAGTTAAAAACAGCAAGCATTTTAAATTAATCCTATAAATGAAAGAATTAACTAAAGCAGAAGATCAGATCATGCAAATCTTATGGAAGCTGGAGAAAGCATTCGTAAAAGATATTGTTGATCAATTTCCCAATCCCAAGCCAGCCTATAATACAGTATCTACGATTGTTCGAATCTTAGAGAAGAAAGGATTTATTGGATACAAAGCATATGGTAAAACCCACGAATACTTTCCAATTATACCAAAAGACAAATACACTCACTTTTATTTAAACAATCTGGTGAAAGGATATTTCGGTGGGTCGTTTCAAAGTTTGGTTTCCTTTTTTGCAGCCGAAAATAAAATGGACGTGCAAGACATCGATCTATTAGTAAAAGAATTAGAAAATTTAAAAAAACAAAAGAAATGAAATCGCTCCTTCAATACTTGCTGGTATGTAATCTTGGACTGTGCTTCTTCTTGATAGTATATTGGATTGGCCTTCGAAATGAAAATCAATTTGCCTTTAAGCGAGCCTATCTCCTACTCGCCATCGTAAGTTCTTTTCTTTTTCCACTTTTCCAGTTTTCGATAGCTTCTCCCATTCAAATCTTACCGCAAGTTGATCAAATCATCCCAACGCAATGGCTACCTGAGTTGATTATCCGCGAGCAATCGTCCGAAAATATCGGTGTGGTTTCACCGGGTATGTCAACTTTCGAAGTGATTTACTGGACGGGGGCTTTGTTCGTTCTCATTCTACTCCTCTATCGCATTTTTTCATTGTATCGTTTCTTTTCAAAACAATCAGCTTATGTATGGAGGAATTTTAAAGTGATTGAATCCGACCAGCCGTTGCCTACATTTTCTTTTTTTTACTTCATTTTTATTGGTCAGGCCCAGCAATACAATCGCCTAGAGAAAGAAGCGATTTTGCAACATGAATCTACCCATGCGAAGTACGGACATTCGTTTGATATTCTTGTGGTACATATTGCCAGTGTGATTTGTTGGTTTAATCCGGTCATACTGATCTACAAAAAAGCACTTGTTCAACTTCACGAATTTGAAGCCGATGCGCGCTCGGTTGAAAATACGGATGTAGAACAGTATTGCAGCTTATTGGCGAAAGTTGCATTACAATCGGCTGAGTTTCCCATCGCCAATCATTTTCATAATTCCTTAACCATTAAACGAATTTCTATGATGAAGACCTTGAAACGAAAGATACCCGTGAGCAAAATGATTTACATGCTCACAGTTGTACCCATTTTTCTTTTGGCTGTGGCATGCCATGAGCAGATCAAAGAAAGTGCTGCCAGTGGCGTTAAAGTTGAGCAACTTCCCGCAGAGGCTAAAAAGCAGTTGGAAGAATTACAGAGAGCAAATCCATCGAGCACGTTTGTCATTTTAAAAGCAGGAGATGAAACGAACCAAAAGATAGAAGCTTATTCCAAGCAAGCTGACTATGGAACCGTGAGCGTATCTCCACAAACGCATGACGGCAGCTTATGTTTTCATTGAGTTTAACAAACGCTATGAACGCCTCCAATCATTACCTAAAGATGAGTCGGCTGTTTTTTCACAAGTAGATGAAATGGCTACTCCTTTGTTTGGGATGGATAACTTCTATCGCAACATTGCCTATACGCTCAAGTATCCATTGGAAGCCCGTCAAAAAGGCATTGAAGGAAAAGTTTTCATTGAGTTTGTTATTAATACAGATGGAACAACCACTGATTACAAAGTACTTAGAAGCCTGAACGAATCTTTTGATACCGAAGCCGTACGTACGTTAATGCAATTGGATACAAAATGGCGACCTGCTATTCATCAAGATAAGATTGTGAAGATGAAAATGGTGATGCCGATTGTATTTAAGTTGGACGGCTCCGAAGAAAAAGCGGATGCCTCTAAAGTAGAAAACTCGTTGGAAGAAGTGGTGGCGGTAGGCAAAAAAACGAAGTAAGATCACAAAAAATTGCCCGACTTGGTCGGGCAATTTTTCAACACATCAAAAAGTAAAACTTACTTTCCTAATACTTCTTCTAACTTTTGTTCGAGAGCCGCTCCTCGTAAATTTTTGGCGATGATTTTTCCATCTTTATCCAATAAGATTGAAAAAGGAATTGCTTGAATATTGTAATCGCGGGCTGCTTGTGAATTGAAATATTGTAAATCGGAAACCTGTGTCCAAACGAGGCCGTCTTCCTGAATAGCTTGCATCCAGTCTTGCTTGTTGCGATCTAACGACACACCAAACACTTCAAAGCCTTTGCTCTTGAAGCGATGGTACGCGCGCACCACATTTGGATTTTCTTTACGACAGGGTCCGCACCACTTAGCCCAGAAATCGATGAGCACATATTTGCCTCGCAAAGAAGAAAGTTTTACAATCTGACCGGATTGATTTGGCAACGCAATTTCGGGAGCTAGTTGACCAACTGCAGTGACTTTAATCTTCTCAGTAATGGCGACCAACTCTTTTGTGAATGGTGAGGTGGGCCAATCTTTTTTAAATTTTTCGGCAGACTGTACGAACAAATCAAGATTGTTATCCTTATCTACCAAATTAGGATCTTGTAAAAGATTGAACAATGCTAATGATGCGGGCTGTTGTTTCAACAATGCTACCAATTGGGCTTTGCCATTCTCCATCAGTAAGTAAGCTTTGTTTTGCAGCATGGCAACCTTCTGATTGTCATTCGCTGCCACTGCCTTTTCAAATTCGGCTTGCAACGCCATCATCTCCGGTCCGCCTTGTGCTTGATTCATCATTACTTGTACCTGACTGATTAAATCGTGGTCAGGAGATCCTTTAATTTGTACAAAACCTTGCTGATTGTTTCCATCTACATTCAATTCCACATTGGACTTGTAGAGCATGATGTTGATGGATTGGCGATTGTAAAAATTGACATTGTAAAATCCGGCTTCGGTTAAGTGTAACCGTTTGGCAAATGAATAATCCTTTCGCAATCTGATGGTGTCGCGTTTTGCATTTCCATCTTGCCGAATTTCTTGAATGTAGATTTCACCTTGTTGTGGAAATCCTACTTTACCGGAAAGTACAATCTCCCAACCTCCATCTTTCGCTTCTTCCTTCGCAGCGGGGCTGCAGTTGAATAGGAAACCTGTCAGCAAAACATTAATCCACAGTATCATAGATGATTTCATTTTAATTTATTTAGCTAATTCCTGAATGATCAAATCGGTGGCGAGCTTAGGATCTGCTTTTCCTTTGCTGCGTTTCATTACCTCACCCATAAACATGGTAACAATTACCTTCTTGCCTTTTTTATACTCTGCTACTTTGGCCGGAAATTCTTTCACCACTTCCTGAACAATGGTGAGAATGGCATCCGCATTACTTTCTTGCATGAGATTTAGTTCGGCAGCCAATGCACTCATACTTTTTTGCGGTTGCTTCATCGCCTCGGGAAACAACTGTTGTGATGCGATGGCAAAATTAAGTTTGCCCTGATCAATCAGTGCAATTAATTCGGCCAACGCTTGTGGCGGCAGTTGAAATTCAGTCATCTCCACGCCAGTTTCATTCAGATAGGACTTGATCGGTCCCATCAACCAATTGGAGACTGCCTTAAAATTTTTCGTGGACTGACAAACCGCTTCAAAGTAGGCGGCCATCTCTTTCGAATCGGTGATCACTTGCGCATCGTACGATGGAAGTTGATATTGGGTAGTAAATTTTTGATAAAGTTGCTGCGGCAAAAGCGGCATGGCGCTTCTTATTTCACTCAGCCACTCCTCTGAAATTTGCAACGGGCTCACGTCCGGGTCAGGAAAGTAACGATAGTCGTTCAATTCCTCTTTGGTGCGCATGCTATACGTTTTTCCATCATTGGCATTGAAGGTGCGGGTTTCTGACACCACTGCTTTACCCTGTTCCAGCAATCGTACCTGCCGTTCGAATTCATGATCGATGGCGCGCTGTACATTGCGGATGGAATTCATATTTTTAACTTCCACCTTCTTGCCCAGTTCTTTCGCGTCTTTCAACATCACCGACACGTTTGCATCGCAGCGCAATGATCCATCTTCCATGTTTCCATCGCAGATGGAAAGGTAACGCACCAACTTTCTGATTTCGGCCATCAGTGCACCGGCATCTTCAGAAGATTCGATCACCGGCTCAGTCACGATTTCGATGAGCGGAACACCGGAGCGATTAAAATCCAAAAGTGTATCACTCTCATTTTCGATGTGAATGGACTTGCCGGCATCTTCTTCTAAGTGAATGCGGTTGAGCACAATCTTTTTTTCTACGCCTTCTTTATTGCGAATGGTGATGTAGCCACCCACACAAATCGGTGTGCGATCTTGCGTGAGTTGATACCCTTTCGGTAAATCGGGGTAGAAATAATTTTTGCGATCAAAAATCTGAAAAGCTGAAATGCGCGAGTTACAGGCCAGGCCCATCCGCGCAGCTAACTCAACAGTTCGTTTGTTCAGCTTAGGCAACGTGCCTGGATGGGCTAGTGTGATTACACCCACCTGCGTGTTAGGCGCGCCACCATAAGCAGCCTCATCGGCATTGAATATTTTGCTGGAGGTGAGCAGTTGTGCGTGCACTTCCAGTCCAATAACCAAAAGGTATTTTTCGCTGGCGCTCACTATTTAACCAGTTCGTTGGCTTTCACAATTACATTGGCTAATCCGTCCAGCTTCTTTCCACCGGCAGTAGCAAAGAAAGGTTGTCCACCTCCGCCACCATCAATTTCTTTCGCTAACTCCTTCACCATATTTCCGGCATGGAATTTCTTTGCGGCCTCTACCTTTTCTCCGAGCATCACCGCTACCTGCGGTTTGCCTTCAATATCGGCAGCTAACACCAAAATCAAATCATCAAACTGATTGCGCAAAGCGTATGCGATATTTTTCAAACCATCCGCTGTTGGTACACTTACGCGCTCGATGATTAACGAGTAACCATTGCTCTTCACTACTTTGGTAGCCAGCACATCTTTTGTTTGATTGGCTTGTTGCTGATATATGATCTCCAGTTTTTTCTCCAGCGCTTGTTTTTCTTCGGCTAAAGTTTGCACCGAGGCTACCACATCTTTCGGGTTTTTCAGTTGCGATTTGATTTGCTCCAACTGATTGTAAAATCCGGTGAGGTATTCAAAAGCACCATCGGCAGTTACCGCTTCAATTCTTCGCACACCGGCAGCTACCGAACTTTCTGATACAATTTTCAACAAACCAATTTGTCCGGTAGCTTTTACGTGCGTACCTCCGCACAACTCGACAGAAAAGGAAGGATCAAACGTAATCACACGAACAAACTCTCCATATTTTTCGCCAAACAAGGCCATCGCGCCAAGCGCTTTGGCTTTTTCAATGGGCACATGGCGTTTTTCATCCAGTTGAATGTTCTCCCGGATTTTTTCATTGACAATGGTTTCCACACGCGAAAGTTCTTCGCTAGTCATAGCCGCAAAGTGCGAGAAGTCGAAGCGAAGAATTTTATCGTTTACCAATGATCCTTTTTGCTCTACGTGTTTGCCCAGCACCTGACGCAAGGCCGCGTGCAACAAGTGTGTAGCTGAGTGATTGCTCATCGACAACTTGCGTTTCGGCACATTGACTAATGCTGTAACTGGGGCTTCGATTTGAGCCGGAAGTTTTTCTACCCAATGGACAATCAAGTCATTTTCTTTTTTGGTGTCCACGACTTGGATTTTCTCTCCGGCAATTTCCAACACACCTGTATCTCCTACCTGTCCACCACTTTCTGCATAGAAAGGTGTTTTGTCTAATACCAACTGAAACAGTTCTTTGTTTTTCTGCTTCACTTTGCGGTGGCGCAAAATGCGCGAAGTGGACGTCAGTTCATCATAGCCAATAAATTCCGGCTTGTCGCCTTCTGCTACCGTTACCCAATCTCCGGTTTCTTTGGAAGCATCGGCTTTGGAGCGGGACTTTTGTTTGGCCATTTCTTCGTTGAAGCCTTTTTCATCTACCAACCAACCTCTTTCTCTTGCAATAAGTGAAGTCAAGTCGAAAGGAAAACCAAATGTATCGTACAACTCAAATGCTTGCTCTCCAGAAATTATTTTATCAAAATTCTCAATACGTTTCAATCCTTTCTCCAATGTTCTCAAAAAAGAAATTTCTTCCTCATGCACCACTTTCTCTACATACTCTTGCTGCTGGTGTAATTCAGGAAATACATCTTTCAGTTGAATGGCCAACAACGGCACCAGACGATGCATGAATGGCTCCTTAAAATTCAAATACGAAAAACCATAGCGCACCGCTCTGCGCAAAATTCTACGGATCACATAACCTGCACCGGTGTTGCTGGGCAATTGTCCATCGGAAATGGCAAATGAAACAGCACGAATATGATCCGCCATCACCCGAATGGCAATGTCTGTTTTGCTTGTATTCACCTCACCCCCTGGCCCCCTCTCCACAGGAGAGGGGGAAGCCTCTCCATATTTCACTCCGGCATGTAGCGCGATGAAATCCATCATCGGACGGAAAACATCGGTATCGTAATTGGAAGTTTTTCCCTGAATCGCCATGCACAGGCGCTCAAAGCCCATACCGGTGTCTACGTGCTTATCCGGCAGCGGCTCTAAAGCTCCGGATGCCAATCGGTTGAATTGAATAAATACCAGATTCCAGATTTCTACTACTTGCGGATGATCGCTGTTGACCAACTCGCGACCTGGCTTCTTCGCCACTTCTTCGGCAGGGCGTAAATCAATATGAATTTCAGAACATGGGCCACACGGACCACTCTCACCCATCTCCCAGAAATTGTCTTTTTTACTTCCGTGCAAAATGCGGGCTTCGGCCACTACGGCACGCCAAAGATCTTTTGCTTCTTCATCAACCGGAAGGTTATCTCCTTTATCGCCACCAAAAACGGTTACATACAATCGGTCTTTGGGCAATTGGTAAACTTCCGTAAGCAGTTCCCACGCCCAAGCAATTGCTTCCTTTTTGAAATAATCACCAAAACTCCAGTTACCGAGCATTTCAAACATGGTGTGGTGGTAGGTATCAAGTCCCACATCCTCCAAGTCGTTGTGCTTGCCGCTTACGCGAAGGCACTTTTGAGTATCGGCCACCCTTTTACTTTTAGGAACCGCGTTGCCTAAAAAAATATCTTTAAACTGAACCATCCCAGAATTGGTAAAGAGCAAGGAAGGGTCATTTTTAAGCACTAAAGGGGCAGAAGGCACGATTTTATGGCCTTTACTTTCAAAGAAATCCAGGAATTTTTGCCGGATGGTGGCCGAGTTCATATGCATTTGGTCGAATTAAGCTTTTGGTTGGGAAAAGTATTTCCCTATTTTTATGGGTTCAATAACAAACAAAAAGCACAAAATTAACCCATTGAGGGCATTTTAAAAGAAAACGCGTAAAAGTTGGCTGAAACTAAGTTTAGATATAACCCAAAAACCTTGCGGTATGAAAGAGCGAGCGTTTCTGTGCTGAGCATTGTCTTTAGTGCATTTGGTTATATCGTTTTGGGTGGACTTTTCTTTGTGGGTCTGGTTATGCTTCAGAATTATTTTGTTGAAACCCTCTGGAAAAGACATTGCGGGCAGAAAATGCGGCCTTGAAAGAATATAAAGTGGTGTTGGCTGCCAGCCTAAAAGAGAATCGAACGAACGTATCAATCAATTAAAGAAGAAGATACCCGCCTCTACGAACAGCTTTTTGAAGCAAAGGCCAATCAACCCACCGATAATTCAAAAGCAGAAAAAGACCAGAACTGACAGCCGAGCCTGAATTGTTTGGCGAGTGGGAACAAAATACGCGTCAGCAAACCGAAATGCTGTTTAATAAAGCTAAAACATCGAATCAGGCTTTCAGTCAATCAGCACATATATATAAGAGTGATGTATCAGCAATTAAGTCGCTACCTACCATTGCCCCGGTAGCCGGATTTGAGGTAGATAAGCTGGTTTCCGGATTTGGAAAACGAATCAATCCATTTCATAAAGGTCTCTACCACCACGATGGGGTCGATATTGCTTTACCCATCGGCACGGATGTAGTGGCGAGTGCCAGTGGTACTGTCATTTTAGCCAATCAAAGTAGTTTGGTTGCCGGCTTTGGAACCTATTTAGAAATTGATCACGGAAATGGAATTATTACCCGCTATGCTCATTTAGGCGAATTGAAAGTGCGCTACGGACAAAAAGTGATTAAAGGACAAGCGATCGGTGTGGTTGGTTCGAGTGGAGGATCGATTGCACCACATTTGCATTACGAAGTGATCAAGAATGGAAAAAATGTAAACCCGGTGTATTATATCATCGGTGGTTTGTCCAGTGCCCAATTTCAGCAGATGCTTTATAATAGTACCAAACAAAACCAGTCGTTGGATTGATGGCGAAGATCAGATACACATATAATCAAGAAACGTGTAAGTACGAGCCCATCATCGTAACGCCAAAGCTTTGGAAAAAGCCATGCGGTTTCTTTCGATTTGTTTTTTGATCGGTTTAGCCGGAAGTATTTATTTCCATTTCAAATATCCGTTTTTAGATGAAACGCTTCAGTTGGAGGAAAACGCACAGCTAAAGGCAGAGTGGCAAGTACTGAATCGTCAGTTTACACGGAGTGCCGAACAACTGACTGCATTAGAAAAGAATGATGATCATAACTATCGGATCATTTTGGATTTAGATCCCCTTTCATCCACACAACGCGAAGCCGGTGTGGGTGGTAGAGAAAAAGAAAGCGCGGGTATCTCTATCCGATTATAAAATATGTGTACGAAAAGTCGGAGAAGATTAAAAACCGACTCGACATTGAAACACAATCGATGCAAGAGTTAAAAGAAGAGCTCCAGAAAAAGCAAAAGATGTGGGCATCGCGACCAGCCATTCAGCCCATCAACAACAAAGACTTAAAACAGCTTCACACTATTTTCGGAATGCGCATGCACCCCACACTCGGCTATGTGCGCCCGCATAATGGTCTTGATTTCACAGCACCGATCGGTTCTCCGGTGTATGCTACCGGTGATGCGGTGGTGATGTACACCGGCTACTCTACGTACGGAAATGTAATTTACCTCGATCATGGTTTCGGATTTGAAACCCGCTATGCACACTTGACCCGCTATATTGTTGAGCCGGGACAAATGATTAAGCGCGGACAAATTATCGGATATGTGGGTAACACGGGAGTTTCTGCCGGACCACACTTGCACTACGAAGTGCATTATAAAAATGTACCGATCAACCCAATCAACTTCTTTCAGCGCGATTTAAGCAACAAAGAATACGAAAAGCTGATTGAATTGGGCAGCCAGTCAACCACTTCGTTGGATTGATTTGATTTTTTCTATTTTCGCGACTCATTTCATCTTAACAACATGCGTTCTACTTTATTATTCGCATTCATCTGCGGTTTATTCACTTTTGTTTCTGCTCAATCAAAAAAAGATACACTCACCCTAATAGGGGTAGGCGATATGATGATGGGGAGTAATTATCCCAATGGTGGAAAATTGCCGCCAGATGATGGCCGTGGGTTGATGAAAGAGGTGGAACCGATTTTACAAAATGCGGATGTCACCTTCGGAAATCTGGAAGGCGTGCTGTTAAATGAAGGAGGCATTGCTAAAACATGTCGCGATCCAAAAGTTTGTTATGTATTTCGCAGTCCGGAGAAATATGTTCAAAATCTGGTGAATGCCGGATTTGATGTGATGAGTTTGGCGAACAATCACTCTGGCGATTTTGGCGATATGGGCAAACGGAGCAGCATCCGAGCATTAGAAAACGCGGGCATCTATCAAGCTGGACAAACTAACAAGCCTTATGTAGTTTTTGAGCGCCATGGCATAAAGTATGGAATGGCTGCTTTTGCACCGAACACCGGTTGCCCGAGTATCAATGATTTAAATGAAGCTAAACGAATTGTTCGCAAGCTGGATTCCTTGGTGGATGTGGTGATTATTTCATTTCATGGAGGAGCGGAAGGCCCGCAACATGAACACGTGCCGCGCAAAAACGAACTTTTTCATGGAGAAAATCGGGGCAATGTGTATCAATTCGCGCACCAATTGATTGATGTAGGCGCGGATGTTGTTTTCGGACATGGCCCGCACGTAACACGCGCAGTGGAAGTTTACAAAGATCGGTTCATTGCCTACAGCATGGGCAACTTCTGTACGTATGGCGGAATCAATGTATCGGGTATCAACGGGCTCGCACCGATCGTGAAGGTATTTACCAGCAACAAAGGCAAATTTTACAAGGCGCATATCACCTCTACGAAGCAATCATTCTACGGCCCTGTTGCTATTGACCCTGAAAAACGTGTTTTAAAGCGTATTCAGTTACTCACCCAACAAGATTTCCCAGAATGCAAAATCGAAATTGATGATTTGGGATGGGTTCGACTGAAAACGAAGTAATTTAAGGGACGAGTTATCGATAAAAA
>JBGAUU010000103.1:0-14796 GCA_044228465.1 Cyclobacteriaceae bacterium | reverse complement strand
GCGCCACAATCAGGTTGCAATTTTTAGCGATGGCTTCATCGACCACGGCTTCGGTGCAGTCGAGGCTTACCAAAGTACCCTTCACTACCGAAGTGGATTCGCCCGTCAGCAGGCCGCTGTTATCATAACTTTCCTGATAAGCCCTCGGGGCGATGGATTCTAAAAAGTTGGCTACTTCTTTTATCGTGGTCGTTGCCATTGTTTGCTTATTTTTGAATTTTAAAATTAGCGAAAGAATGCGGCACTGCTTATGTCTGTTCTAAAAGTATTACTGTGGCCCTTGGCAGTGCTCTATAATTTGGCTACTCGCCTACGCAATTATTTGTACGACATTGGGCACAAACCATCCTTTTCTTTTGAGAGTGTTATCATCAGTGTAGGCAATCTCAATGTAGGCGGATCGGGTAAAACCCCAATGATCGAATACCTGGTGCGTTTGTTGAAAGACCGTTACTCGGTAGCCATCCTTAGCCGAGGCTACGGCCGCAAGACGAAAGGATTTCGCTTGGCGACCAATGCGGACGATGCAACAACTTTGGGGGATGAGCCCTATCAATATTACCGAAAGTTTGGTAACGAGGTGATGGTGGCGGTAGGTGAGGAGCGCGCCTTAGCAATTCCAACTTTGCTGAATGAACCAAAAGAGCCGCAAGTTATTTTACTGGACGATGCCTTCCAACATCGCACGGTTATTCCGCAGTTTTCTATTCTGCTAACAGATGCGAGCAAACCATTCTATTCTGACTATGTTTTGCCGATGGGTCGCTTGCGCGAGAGCAGAACGGGTGCGAAGCGAGCCGATGCTATTATTATTACTAAATGTTCGCCTCAGCAGCAGTTAAATGAGATTGAAGTAAAAAAATATGCAGGTGATAAGCCGGTGTTTTTCAGTGGACTTACTTACATGGAACCACAACCATTCCTAGCGGGAAATCAGATTTCTAAACGAGTCATTTTGGTGACGGGTATAGCCAATAGTTCCTATCTGCAAGAGCATGTGTCGGCTCATTATCAATTGGTGAAACATTTTGAATTTGGCGACCACCATGCCTACACTCTGGTTGACATTGATTCTATTCAAGTGTATGCTAAAGCCAATGGCGAGGTTTCCATATTAACTACCGAAAAGGACATGGTGAAACTGATTGCTCGACAATTTCAATCTCAACTACTGTCTGCAGAGTGGTTTTATCTTCCCATTCAGACGGCATTTATAAAAAGTGGTGCGGAATTTGATGATATGATTGGCCGGTTGGTAGAAACCCGATTGGCCGAATTGAAACAAAATCCTTTAGAAGAATAACAATTGCTACTTTTGCGCGTGATTTTCCAAAAGCCCTTTCTTTTATTCCTTCTGGCAATGCTGCTGAGTGCGCCTGCGTTGGCGCAAGCAAAGAAAGATTCCATTCAACAAAAACGAAAAGCGCTGAAACCGTTGCCGAAAGCGCCATCCGACCAACCTAAAAAACGGATGTATTCGAAAATCATCAACGACTCATCTAAAAACGTGTACGGCCCTAAAACTTCGCTATGGACCACAGAAGGGGAGTTGTTTTTTAACAAGAAGAATTTTCAACCGCTCGATACTAGCATTCATAATTTCCATCAGTGGACGCCCATGCAGAAATTAGAAAACAAGTATCAGGATTTGGGAAACATTGGAACGGCTATGAATCCGATTTATCCTATTGTATCTACTCAAATTGGTGCAAGTCCCGGCTTCACATCCTATGATCCGTATTTCGACACGAAAGAACCACGCTACTATGATACCAAGTCGCCATTCACACGCTTGTACGTGGTATGGGCCGGTAATGGACGCGCTACGACCCACATTGAGTTTACTCGAAACATTAATCCGCGATGGAATTTCGGTTTTAACTATCGACCGATTCTGGCTGATAAACAGATTCAACGAAAGTTTGCCGATCGCCAAACCGTGAGTCACTATTATGATTTGTTTACAACCTACCGATCTAAAAGTGAAAAATATTTTCTTGCTTTTAATTATCGCAGAATTCGCCATCGAATCAAAGAGAATGGCGGAGTCGCACTTACCAGTTCTAGCACTTTTGCATCTTTCTTCGATGCGAATGCCTTGCCTAATTTAACCACAGCAGAATCAGAAGACCTACGACACAATTTACATTTTCATCATCGTTATCAATTGGCGAAGCCCTTTCAGATTTATCAAACCCTGGACTACCTCACGCGCTCCAATTTTTTCAGAATGGAGACATCCGATCTTCAATCAGGATACTTTAAACAAACCATTATAGCGGGCACGGCAGCTGATGAAGCTACTTTCAAAACATTTCAAAATGAGATGGGTGTGAAAGGGAATGCGGCATTCTTGTTTTACAATTTCTATTACAAGTTGCGCACCGTGAACAATACTATTCCCAAGTTGCAAGATTTTGACCCGAGAGTGAATTCCAGCTTAGTGGAACATTATGTAGGCGGACGTATGGCCTTGCGTTTTGATTCGTTAACAGAATTGCGGGGTGCAGCTGAACTCCTCTTGGATGGAAATTATAAGATTGAAGGAACGCTCTCCACTCCATGGTTGGATGCAGGTGTAATTAGTTCATTGGTGAAGCCGGGTTATTTGCAGCGCGCTTATCGCGGAAGCCATAATTACTGGAGAAATAATTTTGAGAATAGCTTTTCCAATCAGCTGAATGGTTTTGTGAAAGTGAACTGGAAAGGTTTGAGTTTTAGCCCCGGTGTTACGTACACCATTTTGAGTAACTCCATCTATTTCACCGAGTTTAAAGACGGAATCATCTCGAGACAATCTGCCGGTAATCAGCAGATTTTTTCACCCGAGGTGCGGCTGTCCATTCGATTCCTCAGACACTTTAAATTGTCCACTCAGACCATCTACACCCAGTTGTGGAAAAACGATGATGACATCATCCGCATTCCTGAACTATTTGTCAATGGACAGTTAGCCTATCAAGGGTTTTTCTTTAAGAAAGCACTGCAACTGGAATTGGGTGTGGATGTGCATTACAAATCCGATTACAAAGCGTATGGCTACGCACCCGACATCCAATCATATTATTTACAGAATTCACAAACGCTCAAAGGCTTTCCGGTAACAGATATTTTTATGAATGCCCGTATTAAACAAGGCAGATTGTTTTTAAAGTATCATAATGCATCGCAAGCATTTACGGGCACCGGGTATTTACTGACTTATGGCTATCCCGGAGTCGGTAATGTGATTGACTTTGGTTTTGAAATTCCTCTATTTGATTGATCTATGGAAAAGCATGTGTTGGGCCTGACACTACCCACAGACCCGCGATGGGTGAATATTGCTGAACTACACATTGAAGATATCTTGGTTGATCACGCTTATTGCGAACAGAAAGCTGCCTCTTCGTGCATATCGCTTATCCTGCAATTTCCGGATAAAGAGAAATTAGTGGAGGTACTCACGCCCGTAGTGGCGGAGGAGTGGGCACACTTTGAGCGCGTATTGGAAGAGTTGAAAAAGCGCGGCTACCGCTTGGGTTTTCAACGGAAAGATGAATATGTAGAGCAACTGAATAAAGCGATTCGTAAAGGCGGCAATCGGGAGCAACAACTGTTAGAAAAACTATTGATTTGTGCGTTGATTGAAGCGCGCAGTTGCGAACGCTTCCGATTGTTGTGGAAGGAAATTGGCGATGAAGAACTCAGTAAATTCTATTATGAACTGATGGTGTCAGAAGCGGGCCACTATAAAAACTTTTTGGCTTTAGCCAAGGAGTATTGCGATCCAGGGACAGTAGAAGTAAGATGGCGCGAGTTGCTGCGTCAGGAAGGAGAAATTATGGCGAATCTTGCTCCAAGGGCAGATCGTATACATTAATTAGACCTAATCTGTCATTCCGAGGTACGAGGAATCTTATATCAACTTTGAGTTACTTATTTCAGCAATTCAGCAATCGCATTTTCTACTTGTTGAAAATTGAACTTCGAATACGTATTCTGAAAACTTTTTTCGATTTCGGAATGGCATAAATTTCCAATGCTTCCTTCATGTGTGTGATGGATGCTAGTCGAATAGGTGAAGGTGCCATTATCAATATCACTGCCAATTTTTTTATACGCATCGCGGAAGGGAACACCACTTAATACCAACTTGTTCACTTCTTCTACACTGAAGAGGTAGCGGTACTTTTCGTCACTCAGAATATTTTCTTGCACTTGCAAATTTGAAATCATAAGATGTGTCATCTCCAGACAATCGCGAAGGGTTTGCAAGGCCGGAAAGAGTTTTTCTTTGAGCAGCTGCAAATCACGGTGATAACCGGAAGGCAAGTTGGTGGTGAGCATAGCAATTTCATTGGGCAAACTCATGAGTCCGTTGCATTTGGCGCGGATCAACTCAAACACATCCGGATTTTTTTTGTGAGGCATGATGCTAGACCCGGTAGTCAGGTTTTCAGGGAAGCTGATGAATCCGAAATTCTGATTGAGATACAAACACGCATCCATCGCCAACTTTCCAAGAGTAGCTGCAACATTGCTGATGGCTTGCGCGACAATACGTTCGGCTTTGCCACGTCCGATTTGCGCATACACCACATTGTAGTTCAGATCATCAAAGCCCAGCAATTGCGTGGTGAGTCTGCGATTGAGTGGAAAGGATGATCCATAGCCGGCCGCAGATCCAAGCGGATTTTTGTTCACCACTCGATACGCAGCTTCCAACGTGATCAGGTCATCCGATAAACTTTCCGCGTAAGCCCCCAACCACAGCCCAAATGAAGATGGCATCGCTAATTGCAAATGAGTATAGCCCGGTAACAAATGATCTTTGAATCGATTACTCTGTTGTAGGAGCAATTGAAAGACGCGCTCGATTTGAGGCGCCAACTCTAAAATTTCGCTTCGCAGAAATAACTTCACATCGACCAACACCTGGTCATTGCGCGAGCGTCCGCTATGAATTTTCTTACCAACATCACCCAGTTTTTTCGTCAGCATCCATTCCACTTGCGAGTGAATGTCTTCCACTTCTTCCTCCATTTTAAAATCACCATGCTCAATTTGAGCATAGATGTTTTTAAGCTCGGCAGAAAGTAAATCCAATTCTTCCTTAGTTAAAAGATGAATGGACTCTAACATGCGGATGTGTGCAAGTGAACCCAGCACATCGAATGATGCCAAGTAAAGATCCATTTCGCGGTCTTTGCCCACCGTAAAGCGAGTCACTTCCTTGCTGGAGTCTGTATTTTTTTGCCAAAGCTTCATCTTGTCATTTGATTAGTGAAGGATAATTGATTTGAAGATACTGGATTAAAAGAATGGTTTTACCATCGCGAATTTCTCCCGAAGCCACCATGTCGACCGCTTTCGTGAAAGGTAACTCGATTACTGTAATATCTTCATGAACATCTACGCCACCACCCGATGATACTTTCATCGAAGGAGAGTACTCCGCTACAAAGAAATGCAAAATTTCTGTCACAGATCCGGGCGACATGTACGCTTCAAATATCTTTTTGACTTGTTTGATCTGATAACCGGTCTCTTCTTCCGTCTCTCTGCGAATGCAATCTTCCGGATTATCTAAATCCAACAACCCGGCACATGCTTCCAACAACATGCCGGTGGCATTGCCATTGATATAAGTGGGAAGTCTGAACTGCTCTGTGAGGAGAATAGTCTTTTGATTGAGATTGTAGAGTAAGATTGTAGCTCCATTACCGCGATCATACGCCTCTCTGCTTTGCTGAATCCATGTGCCGTTTTGATGTTGATAGTCGAAAGTTACTTTCTTCAGCGTATACCAGTTGTTCGAAAGAATCTCAGTATTGGTGATCTTTACTCGATTGTTCATAAGCGGCAATTAGGCCTTCATCAAATTTTCGAGTACGGCTATATACGTTTCAATGCCTTTTTCAATTTCATCAACATATATAAACTCATCAGCACTGTGAGACCTAGCTGAATCACCGGGACCCATTTTGATTGAAGGAACCGGTATCAACGCCTGATCGGAAGTCGTAGGAGACCCGTAGGTTTTGATTTTTAGTTTCTCCGCCACTTTCATCAACGGATGATTATTGGCTATTCCGGATGGGCGCAAGCGCAACGAGCGTGGCGTTACCTCGGAACGTACATTTTGTTTAATGGTCTTCAAAATTTCTTCCAATGTGTAACTGTCCGTGGCGCGAATGTCCACCGTAAACTTGCATTCCGGGGGCACCTGATTGTGTGCTTGTCCCGCTTGAATGACGGTAACACTCATTTTTACTTTTCCGAGCGTTTCTGAAATTTTTGGAAACTCATACGTGCGAAACCACTGAATGTCTTCGAGTGCTTCATAAATAGCATTCACACCTTCTTCACGCGCTGCGTGTCCGGCTTTGCCTTCGCTCACACAATCCAACACCAATAATCCTTTCTCAGCTCGCGCGATTTGCGTCAGAGTGGGTTCGCCCACTATGGCAAAATCAATTTTGGGCAGATCATTCCATATCATTTCAACGCCACCTGTGCCTGAGATTTCTTCTTCGGCTGTAGCTGCCATCACCAAGTTGTAAGGAAGATGAGGTCGATCGTAGAAATAGAAAAACGTAGCGATCAAAGAGACCAGCGGGCCGCCCGCATCGTTGCTTCCCAAACCAAACAGCTTGCCATTCTCGATAACTCCTTCAAATGGATCGCGCGTGTAACCGGGATTGGGCTTCACCGTATCGTGGTGCGAGTTGAGTAAAATGGTGGGCTTCGCTTTGTCGAAGAAACGATTCACAGCCCAAACATTATTTCCTTTCCGCTCGGCCTTCATACCATGGTAATTCAAGAATCCCATTAGTAAGCCGGCTGTTTTATCTTCTTCTTTGCTGAAGGAAGGAATACTGATCAACTGTTGCAGCAAATCAATCGCAATAGGGGCGAGGTGCTCTTTCACTACAGTGTAATTAGTGTGCCTTTGGTTTCGTAGCCTGTGTTTGCAATCAAGTGTGTATGTTCACCAATCAGCACTTCTTTCACACCGGATTGGATAGCCTGAAATGCATTTTCCAGTTTGGGTAATATGCCATCGTGAAAAGCTCCTTTCTTCAATAGCTCTTCATAGGATGTCTTATTCAACGAAGTAATGACCGAATCTTCTTTCGTTACATCGGCCAGTACACCCGTTTTTTCAAAGCAGAAAATGAGTCGCGTGTCGAAGTGTTTACTTAAGGCAATGGCTAGAACCGAAGCAATGGTATCGGCATTGGTATTGAGCATCGATCCATTGGAATGCGTGAGTGGTGCGAATACCGGAATGACATTTTGCTTAAGTAAAAAATAAAGTAGTGTTGAGTTCACGCTGTCAGGTGTAATGTCGCCCACAAAACCAAAATCCACTTCACCCACCGGGCGCTTGGTGGCTTTGATGAGATTTCCATCGGCACCGGTTAAGCCAATCGCATTGCAGTGATGGGATTGTAATTCTGCTACAATCTGTTTGTTTACCAAACCGCCATATACCATTGTCACGAGATCAAGCGTGGGTGCATCGGTAATGCGTCTGCCCTTAACGTAATTGCTTTTGATGCCGAGTTGTTCGCCTAATTTGGTGGCAATCTTTCCGCCTCCATGAATCAGAATTTTTGGTGCCTGAATGGAAGCAAAATCTTTCAGAAAATGTTGCAATGATTTTTCATCATCCAACACATTGCCTCCAATCTTGATAACGTATAATTTGTTCATACACTTCGTAATTACTTTTTCAATAATTCTGCCAGCACCGCTTGTGCTGCCCAAATTCGATTCACGGCTTGTTGTGTTACAATACTTGAAGTGCTATCAAGGATTTCATCGCTCAACTCCACATTTCTCCGCACGGGCAAACAATGCATCACTTTGGCTTGACGAGTCGTTGCAATCTTTTCGGTAGTCAACATCCACTCGGGATCGTTGCAATAAATTTTTCCGTAGTCTTGGTAGGTACTCCAATTTTTTACGTAGATAAAATCCGCATCGCGCAAAGCTTCATCCTGATTGCATGTGATGGTGGCACCTTTCGTAAACTGCGGATCCAATTCGTAGTCTTCCGGATGAGCGATCGTAAAATCCGCCCCGCCCCACGCATTAATCCATTGCGAAAAACTGTTGGCCACGCATTGAGGCAACGCTTTTACATGCGGTGCCCAGGTCAACACAATTTTTGGTTTGCGTTTCTCGGTAAAATTTTCGTTGATCGTGATTAAGTCGGCCAGACTTTGCAATGGGTGGAGGGTGGCACTTTCTAAACTTACCACGGGGACTCCTGCATATTTGATAAACTGATTGATGTACAATTCGCTGTAGTCGTCTTGTTTGTTTTTCAACGAAGGAAATGTGCGAATACCAAGCACATCAAAATATTTCCCTAAGATGGGCGCAGCATCTTTCACATGTTCCACAGTAGTGCCGCTCATGATCGCTTCGTCTTCAAATTCAAATGCCCAGCCGTCCTGGCCCACATTAAAGACGATCACATCCATGCCCAAATTTTTTGCTGCAATTTCCGTACTGAGTCGCGTGCGCATGCTGGGATTTAAAAACAATAAACCCATTCGCTTTCCCTGACCTAAATGGGCAGCCTTCAATGGATTTTTTTTGAATTCCAATGCTTGTGCAATCAACGCTTGAAAGTCGCCAGCATCGTGGCATGATAGAAATTTCTTCATCCTACAGAAACAGGTTTAAGTTCGTGAGCAAGGGCTTCTAAAAAGAGATCAATCTCGGCCTGTGAAATCGCGAGTGATGGCAACAAGCGTACCGTATTGGGTTTTGCCTCTCCTGTAAAGATGTGATGTTTGAATAGCAGTTCTTTTCGGAGAGAAGCCAAGGCATCGGGCAAATCAAAACCAATCATCAAACCCTGACCTCGTACATCTAAAATCGCGTCCATCGATTTAAGTTGTGTGATCAATTGCTCGCCTAATTGATGCGCCTTCTCCATCAGGTTTTCTTTTTCGATTACTTCCAACACCGCGATTGATGCAGCGCAGGCCAGATAGTTTCCGCCAAAGGTAGTGCCCAACATTCCACTCCAAGGTTGAATGGAAGGATGAATTAACACACCACCCACCGTAAAACCATTACCCATTCCTTTCGCGATGGTAATTAAATCGGCTTCAATGCCGGCAAACTGATGTGCGAAGAATTTTCCGGTACGGCCATAGCCGGATTGTACTTCATCTAAGATTAACAAAGCACCAACTTCCTTGCATTTTTTGGAAAGCAGTTGTAGAAATTCATTGGTAGGTACATGAATACCGCCAACTCCCTGAATGCCTTCGATGATGACAGCTGCTACTTCGTGGTTGATCGCTTTCGTAAATGCATCCCCATCGTTGAAAGGTAAAAATGTAATCGCATGGTCGGCATTGAAAGGAGCCACGATCTTCGGATTGTCGGTGGCGGCAACCGCTCCGGAAGTTCTTCCATGAAAAGCTTTTTTGAAGGAGATTACTTTTTTACGACCGGTGACAAATGAAGCAAGTTTCAGCGCGTTTTCATTTGCTTCGGCACCAGAGTTACACAGAAACAATTGGTGATTGGGATAACCGCTCATCCGGCCAAGATGCTCCGCCAGTTTTTCCTGCAATTCATTTTTAATGCTGTTGGAGTAAAAGCTGATTTTATCCAACTGCGATTTCAGTGCTTCTACAAAATGAGGATGGTTGTGCCCGATGGAGATGACCGCATGGCCACCGTATAGATCGAGGTATTTTTTGCCTTCTTTATCCCACAACCAAGAGCCTTGCGCTTTAACAGGTTCGATTGGAAAAAGTGGATATACATCAAATAGTTTCAAGATGGTAAAGTTAAAAGTTTAGAAAACAATCGGCTTCAATTTCAACCCAAGGGTTTCATCGAATCCAAAAATCAAATTCATATTTTGAATCGCTTGCCCGCTCGCGCCTTTTACCAGATTATCGATGGCAGAGTGGATGACCAATTGGTTGCCAACTTTTTCCAAATACAACAGGCATTTATTGGTATTCACTACTTGCTTCATATCGATCATGCTGTTCGCTACATGCGTGAAGGGATGCGAGGTGTAGAAATCTTTATACAGTTGGTTGGCTTCTTCCAAACTCAGATTTGATTCCAGCACCGATGTCACAAAAATGCCTCTCGTAAAATCACCGCGCCAGGGAATAAAGTGAACATTGTCGGTAAATGCTGGCTGCAACGAGCGAAGCGTCTGTTGGATTTCTCCTAAGTGTTGATGCGTAAGCGTTTTGTAAGGCGAGATGTTATTTGCCCGCCAGGTAAAGTGTGTGGTGTCTTGTAATTTTTGTCCGGCACCGGTTGAACCGGTAATGCCGGTTGTGTGCACCAACTTTAACAAACCTGCTTTCGCTAATGGCAACAATCCCAATTGAATCGCGGTAGCAAAGCATCCCGGGTTGGCGATGTTCTTTGCAGTTCTAATTTTTTCGCGCTGAAATTCCGGCAACCCATACACAAACTCTCTTCTTGTGACCGAGTCGCCCAAACGAAAATCATTACCTAAATCAATGATGTGTGTAGTTTCCGGAAACGTAGTTTCACTCAATAGCTTTTTGCTTTCTCCGTGACTCAGGCACAAAAACAACACATCAACTGGCTGATCAAAATCTGCACTGAAAGTCAAATCGGTTTCGCCTACCAAATCTCCATGAATGGAAGTGAGAGGCTTACCTGCCTGACTGCGACTTTGTACAAATGTCAGTTCTACCTGTGAATGATTCAACAACAATCGCACGGTTTCTCCTCCGGTGTAGCCGGCTCCTCCAATAATTCCTGCTGTAATTTTTTTTGTCATGGTTGAATTATTTCTCACCCGGTTGTGAATTCATCACCTGATGGTAAATCGCCACTTGGTTGCCGAAAATTTTGGTGAAGCCTTTCACATCGTCACCGCTCCATCCCAAATTCATTTCGCCATACTTACCAAACTTAGCCGACATTAAATCAAAGTTAGATTCAATGCCATTGATTTGATAGCGATAAGGGTGAAGTGTAATCGAAACTTCGCCTGTACAATTTTGCTGAGTGCTGGTGAGAAAGCTTTCAATATCACGCATCACAGGGTCGAGGTATTGACCTTCGTGTAGCCAGTTGCCATAGAATTGCGCCAACTGATCCTTCCAACTCAATTGCCATTTAGTAAGCACGTGTTTCTCCAATGCATGGTGCGCCTTCAATAACAATACAGGGGCTGCGGCCTCAAAACCCACTCGGCCTTTGATACCAATGATCGTGTCGCCCACGTGAATGTCTCGGCCAATCCCGTAAGGAGCGGCAATGGATTGCAGTTGTTGAATTACTTCAGTTGGGTGTGCATATTTTTTTCCGTTCAACGAAATGGGTTCACCTTTCTCATAGCCGATTTTGATTTCTTCGCTCCCGGTTTTGGTTACTGGTGCGGGCCATGCCTCTTCAGGTAATTGTCCCAGCGAGTTGAGTGTTTCTTTTCCGCCCACACTCGTTCCCCATATTCCTTTGTTGATGGAGTACTTCGCTTTTTCGAAATTGTAAACTACACCTTTCGATTTCAGGTATTCAATTTCCGCTTCGCGGCTCAATTTCATGTCACGAATAGGAGTGATGATTTCAATGCCGGGTGCTAAAATTTGAAATACCATATCAAAGCGCACTTGATCGTTTCCGGCTCCGGTGCTACCGTGTGCCACCGCTTCGGCACCAATTTGCTTGGCGTAGTTGGCCACGGCCAATGCCTGCGACATGCGTTCAGCACTTACACTCAAAGGATACGTAGCGTTCTTCAACACATTGCCGAAGATCAAAAACTTGATCACCTGATCGTAGTAGCGTTTGGTTTCATCGATCGTGCGATGAGATGCTACGCCTAAACCCAACGCGCGCTTTTCAATCGCTTGGAGTTCGGCAGTGTCAAACCCGCCCGTATTCACCGTAAGGGTATGTACTTCATAACCTAAATCATCGGTTAAATATTTTCCGCAGTAAGAGGTGTCTAATCCTCCACTGAATGCCAGCACGACTTTTTTCTTCATTACCAAAATAGAAATAGGCCTAAAATTGAATTTTTCTTTTCGCGTGTATCGCCTTCATCTTTTTTGCGCCAGCCTTTCAGCAGCACAAATTGCTTGAAGCGCATCCATCTTTCAAAGAGCTTGAAGTTACCGGCAAATTCGCGCTTGCGGTGGTGCTCCAGATTTCCTTCGGGTGTCACCACTGTTTGGGCCAACTCAGCTTTCTTCTTCGCCACTTCTTCGGGATCGTACAACATAGCGGTGCACATACAGTTCTGACGATTTTTGCTCATCAGAATTTCGTAGTTCACGCAGCTCTGACAACCTTTCCAAAATTGATCGTCTGTGGTGAGTTGAGAATACGTCACTGGCTCGTACCCAAGCTCAGAGTTAATTTTCATCACGGCCAATCCGGTTGTCAAACCGAAAATTTTCGCGTCCGGATATTTTTTGCGGGATAGCTCGAATACTTTACGCTTGATGAGTGTAGCAACTCCCGATTTGCGGAAAGCAGGCGACACGATGAGTCCACTGTTCGCCACAAACTTCTCGTGCTCCCACGATTCGATGTAGCAAAAGCCAACCCACGTATTGTCGGGTGTGAGGGCAATAACTGCTTTGCCCTCTTCCATTTTCAATTTGATATAGTCAGGCGAGCGCTTGGCTATGCCTGTGCCACGGGCTTTGGCGGATTCAGCCATTTCTGTGGTGATCGTTTCAGCAAAATGCGTATCGGCAGCCGTAGCCGCGCGAACAATGATATTGTTTTCCAATGTTTTAGAAATCTTAATAAATAATAGAACTGAGTAAGCGTGCGCAAAGGCACTTACACAAAATCACCTAGTGATTTTGAATGACATCTTTAGTAAGATATTGGTATCAGATTCTAATCCGCCTGTGCGGTCGTCTGGTAACGGTGCAAACCGTAGAGAGAAGGTGAAGCAATGCCGGAGTGGCACTGGTGGCGAGCGATGATGCGCTCAAAGGGTGGTTGTTGACTAATTTTTCCAATTCTTGGTGATGCTTGTTTTAAGTTACGTAAATGGCATTCAAAAAATGTTTTTGCAAAATTAACGGATTTAACAACGAATAATCCAATTTTGAGTTGGATTTTTACAGATTAATTTACTGTTACCAAACGACCGATCGCTTTTTTCTCCACAAGCCATGCAAGAGTTCTTAAACCAATACGGATATCTCGCGCTCATGATCGGCACGTTTTTCGAAGGAGAAGCAGCCATTCTAGTCGTGTCTTCACTCATTCACAAAGGTCTTTTTGCATTTCCATTCACCGTTGTTTCCGCTTTTCTGGGATCGTTTGCGAGCGATTGGATTTATTACCTCATCGGCAGACTGAACGGAATTTATTTTGTCGCCAAGCGACCCAAGTTGCAAGAAAAGGTTAGTGTGTTCACTAATTTTTTTCAGCGATACAAATTTCAAGTGCTCTTCAGTTACCGCTTTCTCTACGGATTTCGGGTTGTTATTCCATTGGTGATTGGCATGAGTGGACTTCCTCCAATTAAGTTTTTATTTTACAGTGTTTTCACCGGGCTAATTTGGGCTACTACCGTTTCCACCGTAGGATATTGGACAGGTGTGTTTTTTGAAATCGAACCAACTACCTTTCAGGATAACTTACTTTTTGTGATGCTGGGATTCTCCGCGTTTGGACTTACGCTCGGCTACACTATTAATAAGATTATCAAAATGAACTCTGTTAATTCATAAGCAAATGGAACAACGAATAATTGGTACACCACTCACTTCATCGGCCACGCGTGTGATGATGCTGGGCTCCGGTGAATTGGGCAAAGAAGTAGTTATTGAGTTTCAACGATACGGTGTTGAGGTAATCGCAGTAGATCGCTACGATCACGCTCCGGCTATGCAAGTCGCGCATCGGTCGTACACTATTTCTATGTTGGATGGCCAAGCACTGCGAAGTGTAGTTGAGAAAGAGCAACCACATTTTATTGTTCCTGAAGTAGAAGCGATTTCCACCGATACACTCGTTGAGTTGGAGAAAGAAGGATTTCGGATTATCCCTACCGCGAATGCGACACGCCTCACGATGAACCGCGAAGGTATTCGCACACTGGCAGCCGAGAGATTGAAATTGAAAACTTCGCCTTATCAATTTGCGGGTTCGTTCGAAGAGTTTACCAAAGCGATTGATGCGATTGGAATTCCTTGTGTGGTAAAACCGATTATGAGTTCGTCCGGCAAAGGCCAAAGCGTGGTGAAGTCGCCAGCTGATGTAGAAGGCTCTTGGAAGTATGCACAGGAAGGTGGCCGCAGTGGCGGAGGCAGAGTGATTGTGGAGGGCTTTATCGATTTTGATTATGAAATTACGTTGCTCACCATCCGTCATAAAGAAGGTGTTTCGTTTTGCGAACCGATTGGTCATCGGCAAGAACATGGCGACTATCAGGAATCGTGGCAGCCGCACCCCATGCCTGCAAAAGCGCTCGAGCGCGCTCAACACATTGCCAAGCAAGTGGTAGATGCGCTGGGCGGTGTCGGCATTTTTGGTGTCGAATTTTTTGTGAAAGGTGAGGAGGTTTACTTCAGCGAACTTTCCCCTCGACCACATGACACAGGCATGGTGACGATGATCTCGCAAGATCTCTCTGAGTTTGCGTTGCACGTGCGTGCGATTTTGGGTTTACCGATTCCAGTGATTCGTCAACTGGGTCCGAGTGCTTCGTCTGTTATCTTGGTAAAAGGTCAATCCAAAAACATTTCCTTTTCGGGATTAGAATCTGCACTCAGCGCTCCTGATACACAGCTTCGTTTATTTGGCAAACCC
>JBGAUU010000102.1:0-15583 GCA_044228465.1 Cyclobacteriaceae bacterium | reverse complement strand
CTTCGAACGTAAGCCTTCACTCCTTTAGCCATGTTCACAATACCATTGGGGTCCGTGTAAAACATTTCGTTGCGTTGAAGGCGCGCTTTATCTAAGTGAACCTCTGCGTCTGCCACAGCTTTGTTGAGGGCAAATAACTTAGCTTTCATCTCCTGCAAACCACCCAGCGTCAGGTGAGTTTCGTTGGCGCGGTAGCCGGGCTCAGACTCCACGGTTTTTACCAACACATCAAAGTACTCTGCCACATCTACATAGGCTTGTCCATACGAAGCACGTGTGGATTTCTTTTTCGTGTCGGTGGTGGTAGCTTCTACCACGGCATCTGGAGGTTTGGTAATACGCGCACCACAAATTTTGCGCTTGGCGTTCAAGGCATCTGCCATCAGCAGTGGGTTGGCATCACTCACTTTCAACATGCCTTGCACACTACTGCTGAGTGCGCGGATTCCCTGGAAGGCTTCCTTACGGGCGTTGGTGGCATTGTCGTAAGCTTTATGTGCTTCCTTAAACTCCTCCCACACTTGTTGCGCGATGTGCAATTGGGTGGACATCGCATTCACCTGAAGGTTTTGTTGTCCGGGGTTATACTTCCTTCCTAACCCGGTGCAGATCTCTATGACCTTGTCAAAAGACTGCAAGTTTTTTACGTGGCTCATAACTGTTTTTTTTGAGTTATGGTGATTGTACGCACCCACCGGTGGACATAGTTGTTATTTTTTCGCACATTTTTGAAACTATATATTATTGTAGCGATGTAACCGAAAACAGCGTGGCACGTATGACTGCATTTTTTGAGCCATCAGCCTTCATCCGATCAAAATTTATTTTTAGAAGGGTGATTTTTAGAAGACACAATCAATTGATTTTTTTGTTCTTACAAGTTTTCCATTCGTTGCCAAACTGACAACTGCTTGGTATTATTTTATTTAGTTAAACCAGAGAATCTTGGTGATTTAGAGAACTAGCCCTTTCACGGATAGGGTCTTTATCAGTTAGTTGCAGCATAAACATCAAGTCTTGTCGATTTTTATCAGACCTTTCATCACGAAAAGACTAATGATTAATCCATTCTAAATGGAAATAAAAAAATACTAAACAAATAAATAAATAAATAATTTAGTTTTTAAATTTTAAAAGTACTTGATTTACAGAGCATTACAGCTTTAAGTATGGTATTAAAAATAATCAAACAAAATTAATAATTATTATTTTGATTTAATCTAGCGTTAAATTACTTTTACGTTATTAATTTTAACAATCGGATAGCATGGAATTTCCACAGAATGAGACCCACCTAAACCTTGATGCGGTAGCGCTACTCCGGGCAAAACTTCTTTTTCATCGTGAGCAAATCAAACATCACAAGAAAAAAGAATAGGAAACAAAACAAGCTATTGAAATGATTGAGGGAGCAACTCAAGAAGTACTAGAGACCCCCACTATGAATTCAGAAACATCTTTCAATTTCAGTGCCTCCGAAATAAAAGCTAAGACCATTGATATTTTAAAGAACAATGGTTCCGCAATGACTACAGGTGAAATACTTACTTCAATTGATCCAATATTTGATACTAATGAAGAAATGAGAAAGAAGGGAATCACATCAGTATCAAACGCACTTCACTCATTGGTTAAAAACGGGTTGCTTGAAACGATTGAACACATGGGTAGAGGCAAGAAGTACAAATACAAAAAACAAACCCCTGCATTGCAGGGGTTTTAGCCATTTCGAAATGTTAAGGGGGTCAACTCCCCATGCAAGCCTGCGTGGCGGTACTTGCAGTCTATCGAAATACTTTAGGGGGCGAAAGCCCCCTTTCCTTTAGTCAAAATTATGTATTGTAATCTCTCAAAACAAATGTCTAATACCTACAAAATTTAAACTACTTCAAATGCGTGGCCGAATTGATGGATATGTGTAATCAGACCAGTGGATTTCAAAACCAAACCAGTGCTTATATGCGATGAGCCGGTCGATGTATGTTCCTGACCGATGCCAACATGCGATCAACCGATGCGAATGTGTAATCGGACTAATGGATTTCAAAACCAAACCAGTGCCTAGAAGCGATCGTCCGGTTGATATATGTTCCTGACCGATGCCAATATGCGATCGACCGATGCGAATGTGTAATCGGATTGGTGGATTTCAAAACCAAACCAGTGCTTATATGCGATCAGCCGGTCGATGTATGTTCCTGACCGATGCCAATCTGCAATCAACCGATGCGAATGTGTAATAGGACCGGTGCAATTAAACTGCGCAAGGGTGCGATCATCCGGGCGATGGGTGTTTCGGATTACCCGGAAAGTGTTGGCTACTGCTGAGAAGTGCTGAATCACCCTGCCCACCCTTCTCGATCTAAACTACGATACTGAATGGCTTCCGCCAGATGTTCTATTTTAATGTCGGCACTGCCGGCCAAGTCGGCAATGGTGCGCGATACTTTTAAGATACGATCATACGCACGTGCACTCAAACCCAAACGCTCCATGGCGGTCTTGAGCAACACACGCCCGGCCTCGTTGATCACGCACACTTCCTTCACCATGTTCGAGGGCATCATGGCATTGCAATACACATTCTTTTGATCTTTAAAACGCTCGCTCTGTCGCTCGCGTGCTTTCACCACCCGCTCGCGTATCTCGGCACTGCTCTCGTTCTTGCGCAAAGCGGTCATCTGATCAAAACTCACCGGCACCACCTCCACATGCAAGTCGATGCGATCTAATAAGGGTCCACTCACTTTGCTGAGGTAGCGTTGCACAATGCCGGGGCCGCACACGCACTCTTTCTCCGGATGATTGTAGTAGCCGCACGGACATGGGTTCATGCTGGCAACCAACATAAAGTTGGCGGGATAGTCAATCGAAACTTTCGCGCGTGAAATGGTAACGCGTCTTTCTTCCATTGGCTGGCGCATTACTTCCAACACCGTGCGCTTAAATTCCGGAAGCTCATCTAAAAACAAAACTCCATTGTGCGACAACGAAATTTCTCCGGGCTGTGGATTGCCTCCACCGCCTACTAAAGCAACATCGGAAATAGTGTGATGAGGAGATCGAAATGGTCGCGTGGTCATGAGCGATGCATCCGATCCCACCTTTCCGGCAACGGAATGAATCTTCGTGGTTTCGAGCGCTTCGTTCAGTGTGAGTGGTGGCAAGATGGATGGCAACCGTTTTGCCAACATGGTTTTGCCCGCACCGGGCGGACCGATCATAATTGCATTGTGTCCTCCGGCTGCTGCAATCTCCAGCGCACGCTTGATGTTCTCCTGCCCTTGCACATCGCGGAAGTCGGCATCGTAGCTATTGACTTTGCTTTGAAACACTTCGCGTGTATCGACTACCAGTGGTTCGATCACTAAATGGCCTTCAATAAAATCAATTGCTTCCTGCAATGTCTCCACACCAATAATATCCAGGTTGTTGACGATAGCAGCTTCGCGCGCGTTTGCCTTCGGCAAGATCAGTCCTTTAAAATTTTCCTTACGGGATTGAATGGAGATCGGCAACACGCCTTTGATGGGCCGCAACTTTCCATCCAACGAAAGCTCTCCCATGATCACATATTGTTCGAGCAACTCTGTTTCGATTTGTCCGGAGGCTGAAAGAATACAAAGCGCGATGGGTAAATCATAAGCGGAACCTTCCTTGCGGATATCGGCAGGCGCTAAATTGACCACTACTTTGATTCGCGGAAAATTATATCCCAAACTTTTAATCGCTGACTCTACACGATGCTGACTTTCTTTGATGGCATTGTCGGGCAGACCGGTTAAGAAAAATTTCAGCCCTTGACTGATATCAACTTCTACGGCAATGGTTTTGGCGTCTACACCATGCACGGCACTGCCAAATGTTTTTGCTACCATGAATTATAAAATCGTCACCAAAAGTTTTCACGAACTCTGCTTTTCAGTCAGAGTCAATCAATCGGGGAAAAGTAAAATAAAATCAGGCCAGTTGCTTTTCGATCAGTAACATCAGGATGTGAATGATTTTAATATGCACTTCCTGAATGCGATCGGCATAGCCGAAGTGGGGAACGCGTAATTCAATATCAGCTAATGGCGCCAGCTTGCCACCATCTTTTCCGGAAAGGATAATCACTTTCATTCCTTTTTCTCGCGCGGTTTCTGCCGCCCGAATGATATTGGCCGAGTTGCCGCTGGTGCTGATGCCGAGCAACACATCTCCTTTGTTACCCAACGCCTCTAAGTAGCGCGAGAAAACAAATTCGTAGCCGTAATCATTGCTCACACAAGAGATGTGACTGGGATCGGAAATACAAATGGCCGGAATGGCTTTGCGTGGCTCGCGGTATTTGCCGGTCAGTTCTTCAGCAAAGTGCATGGCATCGCAGTGCGATCCGCCATTGCCACACGATATTACTTTTCCGCCTTGACGGATAGATTCGGCAATGGCATTGGATGCCTTTTCAATTTGTTGCAGATTGGCCGGATCGCTTATAAATTTTTGAAGTACTTCGGCTGCTTGTTGCAGCTCGGCAGAAATAATGGATTGAAAATTCATAAACCTATTGCTTAGGCTTTTTTGGCAGCCTCAGTTAAATCGTATACTTTGGCTTTGAGGGTATTGTTTTCCAAACGCATGGCTTCGCGCTCGCGCTCAGCATCTTTAGCATCGCGCAAAGCCCACCCCGCCTCGATAGCAAATAATACAATTCCTAATCCTGCTCCGTATTTAAAAAGACTGATCTTATCTAACAGGCTAAACAAGATCGATTGATTATAATCTATGTAAACGGTAAAAATAAGCGCAGCTAAATGATAGACACCAAAGATCAAGAGTAAAATGAGTCTGCGTTTATTCATTGGATTCGCGTTTATTTAACAGAATTAAGTTCTACAAACTTACCCTTTTTACTAACACGCAAAAATGGATTTTTTAACAAAACCTTACGCTGTCGCCCCATCGTTTGCCCCATTACATAAAAAAAGCCCTATACCGTTTTTTGAATATCAATCAATTTGCGGTAGATACCGTTGAGCGCACTTAACTGTTCGTGGCTTCCTCGCTCGGCAATTCGCCCTTCCTGAATCACTACGATTTCATCAGCATGTTGTATGGTGCTGAGGCGATGCGCAATAACTATAGATGTGCGGTTTTTCATCAGGTTGAACAAAGCCTCTTGCACCAATTTTTCCGATTCTGAATCCAGAGCTGATGTGGCCTCATCTAAGATCAAAATGGGTGGGTTTTTCAACACAGCACGGGCAATGCTCAGGCGCTGACGCTGTCCACCGGAAAGCTTAGAGCCGCGTTCGCCAATATAAGTTTGGTAGCCGTCTTCCGTCTGGGTAATGAATTCATGTGCGTTGGCAATTTTAGCCGCGCGAATCACATCTTCCTCGCTTACATGTGGCATGCCAAAAGCGATGTTGTTATAGATCGTGTCGTTGAATAAGATCGATTCTTGTGTGACTACGCCCATCTGTTTACGCAGCGATTCTAATTCATAATCCACCAGCGAAACGCCATCCAATAATACTTCACCATTCACCGGATCATAAAAGCGCGGCACTAAATCCGCAAGTGTAGATTTACCACCACCCGATGGGCCAACGAGCGCCAGTGTTTTTCCTTTTTCGATAGTGAGGTTGATGTTTTCTAAAACGTTATGTGCATCGTAGGCAAAAGAAACATTTTTGAACTCGATGGATTTTTCAAAAGATTTTAGTTCAATCGCATCCGGTTTACTTTTGATCAACGGCTCCTGATCGATGATGGAAAAAATGCGTGTGGCGGATGCTGTTCCGCGCTGCAACGAAGTAATGCCATTGGAAAAGTTTTTAGCCGGCTGAATGATCATGGCGAATACCGCTAGAAAGGTCATAAACGCAGAAGGTTTTAATTCAGACCCATCTGTAAGCACCATATTACCTCCAAAGAAAATGATTCCGGCAATGATCAAGACGCCTAAAATTTCAGAAACTGGGGAGGCTAACTCATTTTTATATGCCATCGACTTACTGGTGACGCGGTAAAAACCACTCTCTTTCTCAATGCGATCAATCACAAATCCGCGAGCGTTGAAGGCATTGATGACGCGCATGCCGCTGAAAGTCTCATCTAGCACATTTAAAATTCTTCCCAGTGATTCCTGACTTTCCTTAGCTTGTCTTTTCAATCGTTTAATAATTTCCGCCAGCACTCCGCCTGTGAGCGGTAAAACCAATAATGTAAAGAATGTAAGCTGAGGTGATATAGTAAAGAGCACAAAGAAATATACGATGATGGTAATGGGCTCTTTAAGGACAGCTTTCAAACTATTCATCACCGCATTTTCTACTTCGCCCACATCATTGGTAAAGCGTGAAATAAGATCTCCTTTTCTTTCATTATTAAAGTAGCCGATATGAAGTTGAGTAACTTTCTTAAAAATATCCATGCGAATATTCTTTACCAGATCCACCCGAATTTTAGTGGCCATCACGCGCTCCAGATAGCGAAACAGGTTGGCCAGAATTACACAAACCACAATGAGCGCACAAACAAACAAGAGTGAATTCAGCGAACCGTAATTCACTACAATTTCAATAAAGTAGTGATTAAATAACCCCACAATGTAATCGGAGGAAAATTC
Organism: Cyclobacteriaceae bacterium; assembly: GCA_044228465.1. GTDB lineage: Bacteria > Bacteroidota > Bacteroidia > Cytophagales > Cyclobacteriaceae > ELB16-189. The sequence goes on along the minus strand of JBGAUU010000102.1, from coordinate 8,970 downwards.
GAATGATGGAATGGGTGGAATTTTTAACACATTCTCTTTTTGCTTGAACAAAACATCCAGCATGGGCATTACCAGCACGATGTTGAATGCTCCAAAAATGATTCCCAGAACCGAATACAAAAAGAAAAACGCCATCCTCCTTGGCAGGCGATTGGCATAGTTAAGAACCCGAAAGAATACCTTCATTTCAATTAATTAAAATTCGTATGTACGTGCCGGAATATTCCACCGCAAGCCTAGAGACGTAAGCGAGGTGTTTGTATTGTAAAAGGCCAAATCGCATTCGCTCTTGCGGATGGTTTGGCGCAATTCCAAAAACACATTGTGCTTCAGCATATAGGAAGCGGACGCATCCAGAAACGTGATGTCATTTTTATGCCCCTGCCCAATAAAGTTTCCGTATTCCGCTTTGCGCGTTGTGTAGTCTTTCAACACATTGCCGCCATAGTTTTCGTTCGCTCCATCTCGTCCCACCGTAGCCATGATCATCTTGGCCGTCAGGTTGAGTTTAGGTAATGCCTGGTAGCGCACAATCGCCACCAACTCATTAAAATTGGCTCCCAGTGGATGTGCCAGCGGCTGACTGTAATTACTGTAACTGCTGCCGGTATTATGCGAGTAAGTATAAGGCCGCACGGTGTTGTATTCCAATTGCAAATCCAGATTGGAAATACCCGCTACGTCAATGTATTTACCACCCAACTGAAAGGCGTACTTATTTCCCCACCAGCCTTTGCCGGCTTTAATTTCGGCAATCACAAACTCATCGAGCAGTGCCTGACCATAGAGTGAAATTCCTTTCCGCACATTCCATTTAAAATCTAACCCAAGCAGCGCATTATCACTGCTACCAAATTGTTGTTCGATAGCTCGATAAAAGATAACCGGATTCAGGTAACTCAAATCAAATGTACCACGATTGACGGGATCGTCTGGAGTAAATACAATCGATTCAAAAATTCCCAGATTAAATTTTTTACCAATGTTGATGCTGGCGTGATGCAATGCCATGTATCGGTCTAAATAGCGGTCATTTTTGGTAGTTCCAGCCATTGCCACAGCGTCATTCGCAGTCAATCGGTTTAATTGAAACAAATAATTGATTTTCCACACTTTGGTATTTAACCGCAAAAACAAATTCGGTGGTGAGTAATCCGAAAATACCAGCGACCGATAGCCATTGCCGATAAAGGTGCGGTCGTGCCCGAATTGAAAATAGACGTGCTTGGTAATATTAAAGTCAATGTAGGCGCGCGCCTGAAAAAAATCGAAGCCGGTAGTTTTATACTCCTTCACAAAACCTTCGTGGGGCAAACTACCCTGCAATGACGAACCCTGAAAATTTTCTTTCGCGTATGAAGGCAAAATCAACTGATTGTCGGTGACATAAGTGTAAAACCCAATCTTCTTGTCGATCATACCACGGATTTCAACTCCGCGGGTATTGATGGTAAGCGTTTCGTCAAGACGTGAATCCTTACCCGCGCCCACATGCAACACCGGGCTGATATGGAAATCGAAGGCGGGTTCATCCACATACCCCATATCGGCTTTTTTGCGATACAATCTTTTCAGAAAAGGCTTTCCGCTATTACTGGATTCGGCCTTGCTCCACTCCCAACTGTCATTTTGAAAATAAGCGTAGTTAAATTGGTCGGCCTGACTGCTAAAGACCTGATCGCGTGCCTTCAACGAGTCGAGGTAAGCAATGGCCTGGTCGCGTTTGATGGTGCGCACTGCTGTAAACCATTCGGGGGCAATCCGCCCTGTTTTGATTTCATACCTTGATAGCCAGTGATAAACATCGTCATTTAAAGGGATGTTGGTGCTTTGGGCCACCACCTGAAAGGAAAAGATGCTGGCTAAAATGGCTAAAAAGGGCTTTTTCATCATATCGAAGGTGGGCTAACCAAGGAAATTACGGGCAAATTACCTGTTTTAAACAAATTCTAAATCGTCTCTTTGCAAATCAGTTGGGGTTACCTATTTTTGCAATCCCTAAAAAAGCATGGCACAATCCATGCGGGACACAAAAACTAGAGAATACCATGAAAAAAAGCATTCACCCAGAGTATAAAGAAGTGATTTTTTGGGATACTTCCAGCGATGTTAAATTTTTATCGCGCTCTACCTCCATTCCAAAAGAAACCATTAAATGGACGGACGGAAAAGATTACCCAGTTATCAAGGTCGAGGTGAGCTCTGCATCACATCCTTTCTTCACCGGTAAGAAGATGTTTGTGGATACAGCAGGTCGCGTGGAGAAATTCCAGAAGAAATACGGAAAGAAATAATTTGTTTGACCATAGCAATTATAAAGAGCCCCTTTTTTGGGGCTTTTTTTATGGCAAAAAGGCGCATGTAACCTGATTTGAATGCGTACCTTTGAGATAGACTTTATGCCATTTTTATGAGCAATTCACAACTACAATTGGAATTACATCAGTTCATCGATCGGGTGAAGGATACCGAAGTCTTAAATGCCATCCACACGCTGCTGAAATCGCAAGTAGATATTGTAGCTCATAGCGTAGATGGCAAAGGCCTGACCAAGTATGATGTTGACAAAATGCTTCAAGATTCAGAAGAAGATATTTCCGCAGCCCGATTAATCAAACACCAAGACCTAAAAGAAGAAATAAGTAATTGGAGAAAGAAATAATTTGGACTATCCGGGCGAAGGAAGACCTTCAGCAAATTTACGAGTTCAATAGTTTGGTGATGGGAGAAGAGAAAGCTTTCCAGTTGATTGAGCAACTCGTAAAAAAGGTCGATGTTTTATCGAACAAAATTTCCGGAGGCACCCGATACATGAGCCAAATTGCTCCTCAAATCAACTATCAAAAATTAATTTTAGAAAATCATCTGATCATTTTCCGGGAAGCAGGTAATCTTGTTTTTGTGAACAGAATATTTGATGCCCGACAAGACCCTAAAAAACTAAATTTGTAAATCTTATAAACGCCCCGTGTTGAATCTCATCCTTTTCGATAACCCCACCATTCGCCAAAACCTGTTGCCGTTTACGTTCACTAGACCGGTGGCACAAATCCGTTGTGGTATTTTTACCATTGCCGAAAAGTGGGAAAAGTACTTGCAGGTGGCACCCTCCTATTCCACGGAAGTGTATCTGGCCAAAAAATTCCCGGTCACTATCACCACCGATAATCTGTGGATCAACGGTGCAGTTTGTCCCGATGCTGAATTAGTGGCTGCGATTCATCAACTCAATCCGGGCGATGCCATTGTAAAAGACGCCATGATTCTGGCCGTGCGCACACCCGATGATGAAGTGCCTGAGGTAATCACCGGCAAAGTGATGAATTATTCCGCACCTGTTACCGTCATCGATCAGGTGTGGAAAATCTTTCAATTCAATGGAGCACAAATTCGAAGCGACTTTCAACTTATTACCAAAACCGGTAGCTCAATCGGTATTCAAGATCCTTACACGCGCGCATACGCGGAAGAAAATATTTTCATTGAACCCGGAGCCAAAGTGTTTGCTTCCGTTTTAAATGCTTCCACCGGCCCGATTTACATTGGCAAAAATGCCGAAGTGCAAGAAGGAACGGTGATCCGTGGTCCGTTTGCGCTGGGCGAAAACTCCATCATCAACATGGGTGCCAAAATGCGGGGCGATGTGTCCATAGGTCCGGGTTGCAAAGTGGGAGGCGAAGTGAGTACATCTGTACTCTTCGGCTACAGCAACAAGGCACATGATGGTTTTCTCGGATGCTCGGTAGTGGGTGAATGGTGCAACTTCGGTGCCGACAGCAACACCTCGAATCTGAAAAACAACTACGAAGACGTTAAGCTTTGGAACTACACTAAAGGAGGATTTGTGAGCACCGGTCTCATGTTTTGCGGATTGATGATGGCCGATCATACGAAGTGCGGTATCAACACGATGTTCAACACCGGCACGGTAACGGGTGTGAGCGCCAATATTTTTGGTGACGGATTTCCGCGCAACTACATACCTTCCTTTGCTTGGGGCGGAGCTTCCGGCTTCAGCACCTATCAGTTTGAAAAAGCAATGGCTACCGCATCGAAAGCAATGGAGCGCAGAGGCCTTGCATTGACGGAAGTAGACAAAGAGATTTATAAAATCATTTTTGAGATGAGTGCCCGCGAACGAGTGTGGGAAAAAGCCAAGTAACAACCACACCTCGCGATTACGAATAAAGCCTGTTATGAATTTTACCAACTTACCCGGACTGATTGAAATAAAATCGAAGTTGATTGAAGCTGTGAAAGGCAATCACATTGCGCACGCTCAACTTTTTGCAGGCAAACCCGGTTCGTTGAATCTGCCGCTGGCATTGGCGTATGCCAATTACTTGCACTGCCAAAACAAAGGTGAGAGCGATGCGTGTGGCACGTGTGCTGCTTGCAGCAAGAGTGCCAAATACATTCACCCCGATACCAGTTTTGTTTTTCCGCTCGGCAATGTGAAAGGCGACAAAGATGAAGATCGCTTCAAAGCGGATATTTTAAAAACATGGAGAAGCTTTCTGCTGGAGCAACCGTATGGTGATCTCAATGACTGGATTAGTTTTTATGGTGGCGAAGACAAGCAGGCGCTGATCTCGCGCGAAGAAAGCCGGGAGATTATCAAAACGCTTTCATTAAAACCTTTTGAAAGTCCGTTTAAGGTGATGATCATCTGGCAGCCTGAGTTGATGCATCCTTCGGCAGCCAATGGCATTCTGAAAATTTTGGAAGAGCCACCGGCCAATACTTTTTTTATTCTGGTGACGAATGCGATTGAACGATTGTTACCTACGATTTTATCGCGTACACAAATTGTGCAAGTACCTTTACTATTTGATGAAGATATCGAGGTACACCTGCAAGAAAAAGGATTGAGCGAATCACGGCTAACCGAAATCCTATCGTTGGCCGATGGAAGTTTGAACACCGCCATCAAACTGATCGACTCCGAACAAGATCAATATCAGGAAAAGTTTTCGGGATGGATGCGCACGTGCTTTAAAAGAGATTATGGCAAAATGGTAGCCATGACCGAAGAGTTTCATGAGCTGGACAAACTCGACCAACGAAATTTTCTGGTGTATAGCTTGGGCATGATCCGCGAAACATCGCTACAGTTTTCCGGAGCTTCCGCGATTAGTCGTGTAAAAGGAAGTGAAGTAAAATTTGTACAAGACTTCAGCAAAGTATTGAACGTAACCAAAGCCGAAAAGATCAATGAGCTAATCTCTGATGCTTCTTATCATTTAGAACGGAACGGCAGCCCGAAAATGATTTTTCTGGACTTATCATTGCAGTTATCACAGGTGTTCAATCCCTAAACATTTATTCCTTATTTTTGCGCGTTAAATTTTTGAAGTATAAAATTATGAACCGACTCGTTACCATTCTTGCGTTAAGCTTCTTCACTTTGATTTCGAGCTGCGCACAAAAATCTTCCAAATCCGATTATGTAGTTACGATCAAAACCAGCTATGGCGATATGGTAGCCATTTTGTACGATGAAACCCCCAAGCACAAAGCCAATTTTGTGAAACTGGCAAAAGAACATTATTTCGACAGTCTGTTGTTTCACAGAGTCATTGCCGGATTCATGATTCAGGGTGGTGACCCCAATTCTAAAAAAGCTAAACCGGGTGAACCATTAGGTATGGGAGGCCCCGGCTACACGGTAGATGCCGAATTCAATCCTAAATTTTTTCATGAAAAAGGAGCGTTGTCTGCCGCACGTTTAGGCGATGGACAAAATCCTACCAAGGCTTCCAGCGGCAGTCAGTTTTATATTGTGCAGGGCACGATTATTCCCGAGTCGAATATGGAAGAGTTGAAAATCGATCAAATGAAATTAAATATGGCGTTCCGTCAATTCATGCAAAATCCGGCCACCAGGCCAGTGATCGATTCACTCAATCAAGTGTATATGACGGGTGATATGGAAGCTTACAAGAAAAAATTGTTTGCTCTCGTTCCCCGCATTGAAAAAGAAACGAACACCAAAATCATGAGAGATGTTTCTCCTGAAAAAATAAAGGCATATACCACCAATGGAGGCGCTCCGCACCTGGACGGAGATTACACTGTGTTTGGCAAAATCATCAAAGGCCTTGAAGTAATTGACAAAATTGCTGCGGTTCAAAAAGATGGTGGCGACAGACCTGTCGAAGACATTCGCATGTTTGTAACCGTAGAAGAATTATCCAAAAAGAAGATCACCAAACTTTACGGATATGTGTATCCGGAAGTAAAAAAATGAGAATTCTCGTTACCGGATCGAATGGACTACTCGGTCAAAAACTGGTTGAATTAATTTCATCCGGTAACGATTATTTAATTGCTACCGCAAAATCATCGTTGGTCATCGATTTACCCAAAGGAGAATTCCATTCATTGGACGTAACCGATGCTGCATCTATTGAAAGCGTGATCGCGCAAAGCAAACCCGATGTGATTATTCACACAGCCGCGATGACACAAGTAGACCAATGCGAAACAGAACAAGAAAAGTGTTGGCTCAACAATGTGCAGGCGGTAGAAAATCTGGTGAAGGCCTGTGAAAAATTTTCTGTTCGACTGATTCATCTATCAACTGATTTTATTTTTGATGGCACGCACGGTCCGCTGGACGAAACCGAAAAGCCAAATCCACTTTCGTACTATGGCAAAAGTAAACTAGCAGCTGAAGAGCTAATTCAAAAAAGTAGTATTGACTGGGCGATACTCCGAACCGTTTTAGTTTTTGGAGTTACCAAAGACATGAGTCGGTCGAATATTGTGCTTTGGGTAAAGAAAAGTCTGGAAGAAGGAAAAACAATTCAGGTGGTGAATGATCAGTGGCGCACACCTACACTCGCAGAAGATTTAGCGATGGGTTGCTACTTGGCAGCTACGAAAAAGGCAAAAGGCATTTACAATATCTCCGGAGAAGCGATGATGACTCCGTATGACATCGCCATTGCGACTGCAGAGTTTTTCAAACTCGATGCTTCGCTCATCAAAAAAACAGATTCCACTCAATTTAAACAACCGGCTGCACGTCCTCCGAAAACCGGCTTTATCATCGCGAAAGCGAAAAGAGACTTGGGCTACCAACCAAGAAGTTTTACAGAAGGCCTGAAGATTGTTCAGCAATTAATCAGTTAAATTCCCACCACATTTGGTTGAGACACGTGCGTAATATTTCTTTTCGCCTGTGTAGTCAATTGCGGCCATACATCGTGGGCAAGTATCATTCAAGAAGGGATTTGTTTGAAGCTCGACATAAAAAGTAGTGTTGGCAATGGCTTGTTCATTGACAGTACAATCGAATACAGCAAAGAAGACATTAGCTTGATTCTTCCATGTTTCTCCTATTGAATAGTAGGCCGGATCTTCTATATGCAAAACAGCTTGTCCGCACAATATGGAGACAAGTTTTACTTTGAAACATTTGCCGGAGAGTTCCACTTCTTTCGAATCCTGACACGAAGTGATACCCAACACGAGCATAGTTAATACAAATGCTAAATTCTTCGAAACACTTGAAAAAGGAAATGGTGTTGTTCTCATAATTGCTTTTTTCATTCGACACACCCATGCCCGAAATGGTTGGAACGCACTATTCCTTCTTTGTCCAGCCATTCGGGAATAAGATGGTCAACAAGGAAATGATTAATAGAAAATTGAATTCCATTCCATTTCTTCCTCCACCCACAACAAACCATCCTTCACGGCCATGAATCATGACAATACCTGCCACGAGTATTACAATGGTGATGCTGACGGCCCATTTCAAATACCGCTCAAAAATTAGGCAGGCCGCTGCCGCGACATGCGAGAGTTTGATTAACCATGCTAAATACAATCCGAAAGGAGCAAATCCAATCGCATCAAGATATTGATTCCCAAATGCATTTACGCCTCCATTAAACATGCCAGGTACGCTGTGCACTAATAAAATAATAGCTACCGCGAATCTCAACAGAAAAGTGCTATTCAAATTCATTTTGTAAAGTTTTGGTCAATAAAATGCAACTAAGTCCATTACTCAAAAATAACACCTATACGCTTATTAAAACAAAATTATACGGTGTAATGACTTATTTCATTAGAGTCAGGTCTGATTTCAGTTTCGTCAATTCGCCCAGCAATTTTGTTTCGGTTACCCAACTCTCTTTGTTCAATTGACGAGCAACGTTGACAATCGAAAAATTGAGTGTTTCAATTTCCGTTCTGCGCTTCATCTTCAAATCTTGCAGCGTTGATATCAATTGTCCATCCGAGTTTTTACTGATCATCAATAAACTATTCAACACTTCAGAAACCTCCAACACAACTCCTACTTCCTTTGCAATAGAAACGCATTCTTTGATGATTCTCGTGGCTATTTCTTTGGCTTTATCATTTCGGTGAAATAAACCATTGTCAATCTCCAACAACGGACAAACGGAATTAAACACGCTGTTCGCAATGGCTTTTTTCCAAATAATCGATTGGATATGGGGAGCTGCTGCAAATTTAAAGTGATCATTTGCCAGTTGCGATACGATCATTTGTAATTGATGATCTGTGCCTTTTATAACACCAATCTGCGAAACAGCTACCGGCTTATAGCGAACAATACCTTCAGAAATTAATTGACTGGTGGCGAAAAGTACACAACGATAAACCTCGGGAAAGCCTTGTTGCAAAAATGGTTGTTCTACTTCTAATCCGTTTTGCATGATCACTAGTGGCGACTCACCTATTTTTGGATAAAGTAATTTCGCTAGGTTTTCATTCCCAAAGGATTTCGTTGTTAGCACTACGATTCCATCTAACATGGGTAATTGACTGAAGGAAGTTACTTCAATAGTTGCCTCTAATGTCAATTGATCCGGTAGCTCAACTTTAATTTTTTCATGCGAAGCAATTCCGTGATCAACGCTTCCACGGACCAGGAACACATTCTGGCCTTTCAATTTCAAAATCACAGCTAATGTTTTTCCGATGGCTCCC
>JBGAUU010000101.1:0-15679 GCA_044228465.1 Cyclobacteriaceae bacterium | reverse complement strand
CTTGTAACCATCGATGATGTAACTTTTTGCCGTGCGTGCGAGACTCGGGTTTTTGTTTCCGGATTGTTCGAGTAATTGTAGCGCAAGAATATTGGGGAAGGTGCTGGCTGAAACTTGTTCGAAGCATCCATGAGGTTGATCAATGACCGACTCTAAACCGGCAAACAAATCATTCAACACACCTGGATAAGCCGTAAATTTTGCTTTCAACGTGTTCTTCTCCACACCAGTGAATGAGACAGGGATGGTAGTGCCCAAATCTTTTGCAGCAAAACTGAAACTCATCGGAAAGCCAAAGGGCTGCACTTGGATTAGGTGGTTCACTACATCACTATAATCATCCGTTGTTACTTCTATTCGAATAGGAAAAGAGCCTGCTATGCCGTTAGGAGTAATGGTAATCCATTTTGTTTCGACAGCATTTGGCGCTAAGGTGATTATTTGATTCACACTTTCACGAGTGGAAAGCTCGGCAGGCAATACGATGTTTAATTTTCCGGTAAGTGTAGTTGACGTAGCATTTGTAATTCGAATAGGAAGTCTTAACGCATCTTCATAGCCCAGCGTGGTGGGGAATTTCACATCGAGTGAAACAGGCAGTTGAGTAAATAGTACTTCTTCCTTTCTGCCCAGCAATCCTGTTTTAGAAAATCCTTCAGCCACTATACGGAAAGCGGTAACTGCATCCGTAGTGGTAAAAGAAACTTCTGCTTTGCCTTTCTCATTCGTAACGATGGAATGATTCCAATAGGCAGTCGTTCGAAAGTCAGTTCGGTTTTGTTCTTTCTTTTTGGCTGGTGCCGGAACGTAAAACTCGCGCGTAGACGAAAACTTTCGGGGCGATACCAACTGATGATGATATGTTGTATGGCGGGGCTTGTAATTAAAATGATAATTGTATTGATTTGATTTTGTAGTAATTAAAATAACACCATTGCTTCCCCGCGATCCATACAGAGCGGCTGCTTCAGCGCTTTTAACGATTTCAATGGTCTGCACATCATTGGGATTGATCAATCCGATTCGCGAGAAATTGTTATTCAGGCTATTCTCTACCGGAAACCCATCAATTACCACCAAGGGTTCATTTGAATAGTTAAGCGAAGCGACTCCCCGTAGTTGAATGCTGGCGGACGAACCCACGCTGCTATTTGAATTGATAATTTGAATACCCGGCACGCGACCAAGTAATGCCGATTCAATAGAAGGAGCCGGAAACATCGAAGAGAGTGATAGTTCTGAGTTATTGACAGAAACGGCACTTGCTGTTAATGACCTTCTCTCCGAAACGCCATATCCGGTTACAACCACCTCGGATAGTTGTGTCATATCTGCTTCGAGGCTTAGGTCGAAACTTCCGGAAGGAACACCATCCGTTTCGTTTGCCGTGTTCTCATCATATATTCCTTCCATTTCGGGAGCATGTAGCTTTCCTACCGAAATACTTTTATCATTAGAAGAGCGCTGTTCTTGAATTCCTTCCGCTAGAATAATTTCACCCGGATGCTTTGTGAGCAGCAACAACTCCGCAGTAGGATCAGCATTTTTAAATACGAACAAGCCTTCTTTCGTGGTCTTTAATTTGGCAACCCGTTTGTTTTGATTCAGCTCCAATAAAAACACTTCACCTGAAAAGCCTTCTTTGTTTTTTCCTTTCACCAGCATGCCACGAATGTCTTTTTTCTTTTCGGCTGCGTAGGAGATCGTGGGAAAGTTTTTTGTTACCTGTTGCCAGGTAAATCTTCTCCACCCTTGTGTAAGCATGAGGTGATCGAGTGCTTGTGCTGCTTTTGGCTCCGATCGATCAAAATAGAAAGAGGGTTCTTGAATTTCTCCGCGTATTTCGGAAGTTAAAAACATCGCAGATAGCAGATTATCTTGTTTGTCATCAGCATAGGAGAGTAGTTGATCATCTACAGTGGCCAGTGATAACTTAGCGGCTGTGGGTTTTCCTTCTTTGTTAAGCGTGGTAATGGAAAGCTTTACCTTTTCACCCGGCAAGTATTTTGGTTTATCTGTTTTCAATTCAATGGATAGCTCTTGTGGATCTTTCAAAAACACCAGGCGCTCGCATTGTCCATTTCTGAGTGCATCAAACAACGTGAATACAACAATTCCGGTAGGATAGGAGTGAGTATTTGCTTCTTCGGTGTTTGCACCTTTTTTTAGTTTGATCGTTCGACTGTCTACTATTTTTCCATGTGCTTGGGCAATCAGATAAACTTCTGTTTCTTCGGATGCATAAATGGACCATTGCAAGGATGAATCAGATTTACTTTGAAGTTGGAGTGAAAGACCTTCACGATCAGTCACGGGCAACTCCATCTCTTTTTGTTTGGTGACTGGCTGCGTGATGCGTGCGAAATACTTTTCTCCCGGTTTGGCCAATAGGGAAAACGAGCCCATGCCCATGTGAAAGCTTTGGAATGTAGCTACTTCTTGCTGTCGACTGTTTATAATCACACCACTGACATCTGCACCTTTGCCAAATTCATTGACAGCTTTGAATGCGATGGTGGTAGGCACACCTTGAATCCACGTGCCACCTTCGGGAAAGAATTGCAGTGCGATTTTATTCAACACTATTGGAATCGATCGCGCGATGGATTCTTCTTTTCCTTCAGCCTGAACCACCATCTGCAGCAACCCATCCGATGTATTCAACGAATCGGGAAGTTGAAAACGTAGCAGTGCAGTGCCTTCGGAATCAGATGTTGTTTGATTGACCTGAAAGAGCTTTCCATTCAGGTTTACCTGATAGCGAATGCCGGCATCTTTCACTTTTTGGTTGGTGAGGTTGCTCACTTTTAGTGTGGCACTTACCCAGTCACCGGCTCCGTATGCTTCGCGCTCAAAATCTAATTTGAGTAATAGACGAGGTGTGATCACATGTTGTACTTGAACTTCTTTTTGAAAGTAAAAGGTGGGCCCAAAGTTTTTCTGCCACTGTGTGTAAGCGCGGAGCAGGTAAAGCCCACCCGGCCCGGATGATTCCAAATGCAAATCGCCATGTGCCGTGCCTTCAATGATGGGTAAATCGAAGCGCTTTTCAACTTGTCCTTTTGGGTTGATTAATTCAACATAAGCTACATCGCTTACCGATGTGGGTTGGTGGTTGCTATTGAGAGCAAACACATTAAACCATATATCTTCGCCCGGCTTGTAAATGGTTTTGTCCGTTTGGAGATAAATCTTTTCTTCCGGAAAGAGCGCATTATAACTCTTTAACTTCTCTTTCAATTCCTGAATAAAATCAATGGGTGTTTTTTGTTGAAAGGCAGAGATGAGCAGCACAGCTGCCGTCATCGAGAGGAGTATGTAGTAGTTATATTTTTTCATAGGATTGCTATTGAAAGTGATTCGATTGGAATGGATTAAATCTTGAAAGTGAATTGAACATGGTAGCTTCGGGTGGAAGGAAGATTAAACAGATCAAGTCCCTGACCGGACGGATTACCGAAAAGTGTTGAATTCGGATCTACGCCACTATAAGGAGTGATGACTAATAGATTGCGCCCGATTATTGAAACGCGGAATTTTTTTTGGTTCCAATGTCCTTTATGGCTAAAGTATGAAAGACTGATATCGCTAATGCGGAATGCCGAAGCATCTTCAATATACGATTCGCTCACACCATCCCAGCCGTAGCGTACCCATCGATTAGAAGTAAGAGGTTGAGCAGGATTGTAGAAATCAACCGGAATAGTATTCGCAACGCCATTGGCATCAACACCATCAAATACATAATTGGCAGTCTGGCGCATTTGTGCGGTTTGCTCGGATCGGCCAAGATAGTCTAACACACTGCGTGTGCCATTCCAGATTTGACCGCCTTTTTTATATTCAAGTGTAAAAGTGAAATCGAATTTTTTGAACTCGATGGATGAATGAATTCCCAGAATCCAATCCGGTTGTGGATTGCCAATCATTTTAAGCGTTCCATTTTTTATCGGAAACCCGTCAGCTCCAATGATCCACTTGCCTGAACTATTTTTTTGAAAAGTGCTTCCGTATATAGCGCCCAAGGGTTGACCTGCAGCCAACACAGTTTGGGTAGACTGAAATCCTGCGAGCGCTATCCAATCATCGGTTGAATTTATTTTTACGACCTCATTGTTGAAACGCGACCACGATAATCGAATGTTCCAGCTACCTGCGTTATGATATCTAATGTATTCTACCCATGCATCTACGCCTGATTGCACAGTGTTCGCTCCATTGATCACCTGTATTTGTCCGCCTTGATAAATCGGAGTAATCAGATTATCAGTTTGATTTCGGAAAAGACTTAGGTGTGAAGTCAATCCGTTGGCTTGTAGGTGAATGCCTACTTCTGACTTGAACGTAATTTCAGGAATAGCCCGATGGTCGGTAAAGAGTTCTTTACTTTCATAATACGTGGCATAATCTGATAGCGAGATATTGGTTGACGAAAATGCCCAGTTGTTAAATACCAGTGGAGCTTCTCGGATGCTACGCGCAGAAGTAGCGTAGACAGACAGTTCATTTATATTCCAGATGTTAAGCAATGGCTGAAAATCAACTTTCAGCGTGGCAGCCGGGAAAAGATTAGTAAATGCAGAATAATCAACGGTATTCGAGAAATAGCTTCGATTGCTGAATAAGAGATTAATTGCCCGTTGATATTTGTAATTGAACCGTGCAATTACTTCGTGAGCTGTGCGATTGATCGTTTGCGAAAATCGGTTCACCGATGTTGCCGCTTCCGGATGGGTAAAACAAGAGTCACCTGAAATTGTTGTTCCCATTTTTTATAGAAAGATTGGTTGGCGCTGATCAGCAGATTGGAGGCTATTTGATCTTCCTGCCGAAAGGTGAGCCTGCCCGCAGGATAGGCAGAGTAACCAACGGGTGTACCGAAGCGGGTGTTGTTAGATTGAATGTCTACATTTTCAGTTAATGTGAAGTTCAGTTTAGGCGTTGCAGCATATCGCAATTGCAGCGAGTTGGACATGCGTTGTAATTTCTCCCGATCGGGAAGTTGATTGACTAACCCGTATGGATTGTCTCCAATTCCCGGAGCATGCGAGCGCAAGGCGCCATTCGACAGGAGGTAAGATGATTTTTCATCCAACGCATGGGAGCCAAATCCATTTTCATTGTCGAATGTAGATGGAGTGCGATAGATGCTTCCGATGATCGAAGCAAGATTCGCCCCGCGCTGTACTAAGTTGCCGGTGGATTGATGGAGCGTAACCGAAAAATCGCCTTCTACTTTTTTTGCCAATGATAATCTTGTCAGCTTGGCAGATACATTGTACTTCTGCAAAGTCGAGTTGGGGATAATGCCCTGTTGAATTCTATTGTCAAACTCAATTTTGAACAACCCCCAATTCTGAATGGGTGACACAAATTTGATCTCATTCATCTGCGACCATCCGGTTTGAAGAAACGAAGTGGCATCGTAGGTGGTAGCGGACTTACCATTGCCGGCACCGGCATTCACCAGTTTTCCGTTTTGATCGAACGCATAATTGCTGCCATCGAATTCCAGTGTTCGCGTAAGCGGCCCCCACGAAAATTGTTCTTGTTGATCGGCACCTTGCCAAACCAATTTTCCATTTGCATTTCTTCCTTGTGCAAATTGATTTTGTAAGGCGGGCAACTGATTGACAAGCTCTAACCCGATCGCATTAGTGACTTCTAAATGAAAACCTTCTCTGCGGTAGTCGGTAGAATTTTGTCGAACGTGGTAATTTTTTCCACGCATGGAGATGGATCGGATGGTACGCGGATTGAGAACTTCGGAAGTGGAGTAGGTAGGGCTTTGATTGGTTAATATGGCCACACCTTCTGTGCTCGTGCTTAATGAATCTACATACAATGAGATAGGCAAAGCCGGCATGACTTTCTTCTTCTTTGATTTAACCGGTTGGCCGGGATTGGATAATCCGGTGGCTGTTACCTCTACTTCTCTCGGCTTCAAACCAATGAAAGAAAATACCAACGTGCTGCCAATGGGCGCCTCGATCGAATAATTACCATTCGCATCTGTAACGGTGCCAGTGGTGGTTCCTTTTATGACAATGTTTACACCCGGCAGCGGGCTTCCATCGTCTTGCGACACGAGTCTTCCGGATATGGTGCGGTTTTGCGCTTGCGCAATAGAAAAGAAGGCAAGTAGCAGTAAAGTAAAAATGTACTTCATAGGCGAGGTTTGCCATAGGATGCAACCACTCACCGAATTCCATAAATAAATTCTAATTTATTTCAATAAAAAAGGTGACACGTTTGCACGGTCACCTTTCTGTTAAATCGAATTAATTAAATCTTACTTCTTCAAGTCGAAGCGATCGAGGTTCATTACTTTGTTCCAGGCTGCTACAAAGTCTTTCACAAACTTAGCTTGTGAATCTTCGCTGCCGTACACTTCGGCAATGGCTCTTAATTCAGAGTTCGATCCAAAGATCAAATCCGCACGCGTGGCCGTCCACTTTACTTTGCCGGTGGCGCGATCGCGACCTTCAAAAACAGTTTGCGCATCGCTGGTCGCACTCCACGTTGTTCCAAAATCTAAGAGGTTCACAAAGAAATCGTTGGTCAATGTTTCCACGCGATCGGTAAACACACCATGCTTCGATTGATCGAAGTTGGTATTGAGTACGCGCATCCCACCGATCAACACCGTCATCTCAGGCGCAGTTAATGTCATCAATTGTGCTTTGTCGATCAGCATTTCTTCGGCCAATGCTTTGTGCTTTGCTTTGGCATAGTTGCGGAACGCATCGGCTGCAGGCTCCAATACAGCAAATGATTCCACATCGGTTTGCTCCTGGCCGGCATCGGCACGACCCGGTGTAAATGGCACTTTAATTTCATGACCTGCATTCTTCGCTGCTTTTTCAATAGCAGCTACTCCGGCCAATACAATCAAGTCGGCCATCGAAACGTGTTTACCACCATGATTCAACTCTGCTTGAATTGCAGCTAATGCTTTTAATACAGTGGCGAGTTGAGCAGGATTGTTTACTTCCCAATCTTTCTGTGGAGCTAAACGCACGCGCGCACCATTGGCACCACCGCGCTTGTCTGATCCGCGGAACGTAGATGCCGATGCCCATGCAGTCGATACGAGTTGTGAAACCGATAATCCGCTTGCAAGTATTTTGCTCTTTAATGTGGCGATATCTTTCTCGTCAATCAACGGAAGTTTGGCTGCCGGAATAGGATCTTGCCAGATCAATACTTCTTTTGGTACTTCGGGGCCAAGGTAACGGGCAATCGGACCCATGTCGCGGTGGGTTAACTTGAACCACGCACGTGCAAATGCATCCGCAAATGCCTGTGGGTTTTCGTAGAAGTGACGCGAGATTTTTTCGTACGCAGGATCTACACGCAACGCAAGGTCAGTGGTGAGCATCATCGGAGCATGTTTGCGCGAAGCATCGTGTGCATCGGGCACGGTGCCGGCACCTCCATTGTTTTTTGGTTTCCACTGTTGCGCTCCGGCAGGGCTCTTCGTCAATTCCCACTCATAGCCAAACAAGTTTTCAAAATAGTTATTGCTCCATTTGGTAGGCGTGGTAGTCCATGCACCTTCCAGTCCGCTGGTAATTGTATTCACACCGTTACCGCTGCCCAATGAATTTTTCCAACCTAATCCTTGCTCTTCAATGCTCGCAGCTGCAGGCTCGCGACCCACATATTTGCTCGGGTCTGCTGCACCATGCGTTTTACCGAAGGTGTGACCACCGGCAATCAACGCTACCGTTTCTTCATCATTCATCGCCATGCGGCCAAATGTTTCGCGGATGTCGCGCGCAGCTGCCAAGGGATCAGGGTTGCCGTTAGGGCCTTCCGGATTTACATAGATCAAACCCATTTGTACGGCTCCGAGCGGATTTTCTAATTCACGATCTCCGGTGTAGCGCTTGTCGCCCAACCATTCTGTTTCAGAACCCCAGTAAATATCTTGCTCCGGTTCCCATACATCTTCACGTCCACCGCCAAAGCCAAATGTTTTAAAGCCCATAGATTCCAACGCGCAGTTGCCGGCCAGAATCATCAAATCGGCCCACGACAACTTTTTGCCATACTTCTTTTTCACAGGCCAAAGTAAAAGGCGCGCTTTATCAAGATTGGTATTGTCTGGCCAGCTATTTAATGGAGCAAAGCGTTGCGTTCCGCTGCCTGCACCACCGCGACCATCGGCAATGCGATAGGTACCGGCACTGTGCCACGCCATACGAATAAAGAACGGACCATAGTGACCGTAGTCGGCAGGCCACCATGCTTGTGAAGTGGTCATCAGTTCAAAAATATCTTTTTTCACCGCAGCTAAGTCCAGCGACTTAAATGCTTCTGCATAGTCAAACGACTCATCCATTGGGTTGGAGAGAGACGAGTTTTGACGAAGGATGTTCAGTTTCAATTGATTAGGCCACCAATCGCGATTGCTGGTGCCAGCGCCTGCTGCCTGTTTCACGGCTCCGCCATGAAAGGGGCATTTGCCTGCTGATGCGTTTTTTTCCATAGGTAAATTATTTAGAGTGATTCTGAATTCGTTTTCTGTTTAACTAAACGAAGTTCAACATTACACCTGATTTAACAATAAATCAAATTGATTGTTTTTATCACGTGATTGGCAGAATCTATGAGAGGGGGGATGGTTGCTGGTTGCTGGTTAGAGGTTACAGGTTGCAAGTTACAGGCTGCGCGTAAATAATTACCGAATCACCGAATCATCGAATTAACGAATTATCGAATCACCGAATTACCGAATCAACAAATTACCGAATTAACTAATTTTCAAATTTTCAAATCAACGAATTAACGAATTACCGAATCACCGAATTAACTCCCTTTCCTCACAAAGATCGACTTCAGCGCCATCGCACCAAAACCATCTACTTTGCAATCGATGTTATGATCACCATCGGTGAGTTTGATGTTCTTTACTTTGGTGCCGGCCTTAATGGCTTTGCTGGCTCCTTTTACCGGAAGGTCTTTGATTAACACCACCGTATCACCGTCTTGCAGCACCGTGCCGTTGGCATCTTTTACCACCAAGGTGTCGCTAGATGTTTCTTCGATGGCGACAACCTCACCGGCTTGCCATTCATGGCCACATTCGGGACACATCATCGAAGAACCGGTAGGATAGCCAAACGGAGATTGGCACTTGGGGCAGGTAGTAGATTCGGGCATAGGTCTATTTCCCGCAAAGATAAACAAATGAGGTGGGGTTCGCACACAACGTATTTTAATAACTTCACATTAAACGATTCCAGATGATCATGGTCTAATGAGAAATGGTTAACCTACAAAATCACTTTCAACGTAGAATGGGCTTCGGCCCCCGCTTGCCACTTTCCAAAGAGGCTACTGTTTCGGTGGAGAAAATGCTCGAGCAAACAACGGTGCTTGAACCTCTCACTGTCATTTCAAAGCCCGTAATAGACCCGGCTGCGAATATGTCCGACAACGTGAAAAAAATCTTTCAGACCAGTAAAGAGCAATCCATTCAACTTAATCTGGCCTGGTGTAAGCAAATGACACAACCGGAAGTGGCTCTTCGCGAAAAGCTTTCATTCTTCTGGCACGACCATTTTGCTTGCCGTGCGCGCATACCCTGGTTGGCACAACAACAAAATAACACCATTCGCACCCATGCATTGGGTTCATTTGCCGATCTGCTCATGTCGGTGTCTAAAGATCCGGCTATGATTCAGTTTTTGAATAATCAGCAAAACAAGAAGACAAGCCCCAACGAAAACTTTGCACGCGAGGTGATGGAGCTATTTACCTTGGGCCGTGGCCACTACAGCGAAGATGATGTGAAGGAGGCCGCGCGCGCGTTTACCGGCTGGGCGTTTGATCCACGCACAGGAGAATTTTTGTTTCGCCCGCAGGTGCATGACGATGGCATAAAGTCATTTCGCGGCAGCAAAGGAAATTTTACCGGAGAGGATATTATCGAACAACTGTTGAACGACCGGCAAACGGCTCGCTTTATCACTGAAAAGGTGTGGGCCTATTTTGTCAGCAATGAAGTGCGCGATGAAGAGCTCATTCGCACCTTGGCGGCACAGTTTTATCAATCCAATTATAATATTCAGCAGCTCATTCAATCCATCGCTTTGTCTGCATGGTTTTATGAACCTCGGTTTGTCGGTAATCGGATCAAGAGCCCCATTGAATTGATGGTTGGGTTGCAGTTGCAAACACAAGGCACTTTTGTGATGCCTGCAACTGCTACCTTTCTGCAAAGGGCGATGGGACAGATCCTTTTCTTTCCACCCAATGTAGGCGGCTGGCCACAAGGACGTGAGTGGATCGACAGCTCCAGTCTTACCTTTCGGCTATCGTTGGCCGGCATTTTGCTGCGTGGCGATAGCACCGACTTCCAATCGAAAGATGATGGCGACATCAATAACCTTACCAACAACTACGGACACGCGCGCTTTGCATTTCAGGTAGACTGGGATAAACTGGCTCAACACTGGACGACCGACCGATCAGCAACTACCTTGCAACGTATCGAAGATTTTTTGTTGGCACAACCCACCACACCGGCCAATCGAAAGCTGATTGAAAAGTACACGGCTACATCTGCCAATGACAGCGAGTGGATACAGCGCGCTTATATTGGATATATGTCTTTACCTGAATACCAACTTTGCTAACCAAGCTATGCACAACCGAAGAGCGTTTTTGAAGAAATCGATGTTGGCAACAGCCGGCACGATGTTGATACCGAGTTTTTTGAAGTCAATGGAGCACACGTATCTACCCGGATTTAAAAAGCTTGTAGTGCTGCAGCTTTCAGGCGGCAATGACGGACTGAATACCATTGTGCCTTATCGCAACGATGTATATTATCAACTCCGTCCACAGCTTGCGTTGCCACGCAAAAAAGTGATTAAAGTGGCCGATGAGTTGGGATTTCATCCATCGCTCGCCCCGTTGCGTTCGTTATTCGATCAGGGCTACATGACTATTATTAACAACGTGGGTTATCCCAACCCGGATCGTTCGCATTTTCGATCGATGGATATTTGGAACACCGGCAGCAGTGCCACCGAATATTTGCGCACGGGGTGGCTCGGTCGCTACCTCGATGCTAGTTGCACCGGAAACGGAGGTGCACACCATGCCATCGAAATTGATGATGTGTTGAGTTTAGTGTTGAAAGGAGAACATTGCAAGGGCATGGCCATGCGTAATCCCAAACGTTTATACGAGGCATTGCATGGCAATCTCTTTCAAAAATTAAGTGAGGCTGACCATGCCGCGCACGATGAGCCCAATGTGGCTTACCTCTACAAAACACTGGCAGAAAGTGTATCATCCAGCGACTACATTTTTGCCAAAAGCAAAGCGACCGGCACCGCCATGGAGTATCCTGCCTCACTGTTTGCCGGCCAGCTAAAAACCATCGCACAGCTTATACGCAGCGGAGTGGATACACGTGTGTACTATGCTTCGCTGGCAGGTTTTGACACCCACGTGCGGCAAGCGCCTGCGCATGAGCAACTCTTAAAAGTATATGCCGAGGCCGTGAAAGCTTTTACAGACGACCTGCAACAGCAAGGAGCATTGGATGATGTATTGATAATGACTTTCTCAGAGTTTGGTAGGAGAGTGGCACAGAATGCCGGAGGGGGCACCGATCATGGCACGGCCAATAATCTTTTTCTGATCAGCAAATCATTGAAGACAAAAGGATTTTTTAACGAGACACCCAATCTGCAACAACTCGATGAAGGCGATCTGATTCATACGATTGACTTTAGACGAATCTACGCCACAGTGCTGGACCAATGGTTGAATGCTGACAGTACCGCTATACTAGGGCAAAGATTGGAGCACGTTCGCTTTTTGTAGAAGGCCGCCAAACTCGGTTTTCGTTTTATTTCGTTATATATCGTTAGTAAATTCGTTATATATCGTTACACGCTTCTGTGTGTATAAATAAAACGCCCAAATCACTATCAATTTCGCATATTTTAGTTTGGCACGCAATTTGGAAAGCAATTACACATGCGCGAGGGTAAAACGTTGCCCTCATTGGCGCTTGAGAATGATGAAACTTTGCTTGCGAGCATCGATGTAAGGCTTCAACTCTTTATGTCAAGCACTCAACTGTTTCTGTCGAGCCCTTGACGGCTTCTGTTGAGCCTTCGACAGAACGTGTTGAGCCTTCGACAGAACGTGTTGAGCCCTTGACAGAACGTGTCGAGCTCTTGACAGAACGTGTCGAGCCTTCAACAGTTAATGTCGAGGCTTTGACAGAACGAATCGAGACCTCAACAGCTCAGTAGCATTATTCTCAGCGCGAAGTCTGGCAAGGCGTGTGCTACTTTCACTTTTTGGGCAGAACGTAATTTCTGCGGTAGACAAGGAGTGACTGTCACGTGGCCGCTATGTTATCTACCTAACATGCGGCACGAAGTGCGTGTTTTGCCGAGCGCATCACTGTATTTGAAAAAATGCGGTGGTAATTTTTAACCTTCTAAAAAACAACTAACTATGGAAAAAAAATTGAGACGTCTGAGTAAATTAGTCACCGATAAAAACGTGGTGGCCTATTCCAATTTATCAACCATCACCAATTACAATCCTTCTAAGAAGGAGAGCTCGAAAGAGACGGTAACAGAGCACTTCAACCAAATGCTGAATGCCAAGCGCATGGAAGCAGAAGCTGAAGTGAAGTGGAAAGAACAGCGTGCCAGCGCAATAGAGGCTGAGTGGCAATTAAACACCACCATGCAAGCCTGCAAAGCATACGTGCTATCGCAGTTTGGCCCCGACAGCAACGAAGTAGCAGCGCTGGGGCTCAAGAAGAAGTCGGAGTACAAGAAACACAATCTTAAATCTCCGCCAACTCCCGACAAAACAGCCTAAGAGTGCGGATGCAGCAAGGCTGTTATGCACCTACTTTAAGAAAAAAATCCTGAGTGATGAGCTTGGGATTTTTTTTTGGTATAATTGATTCTGTAAGGCTTACCCTTAGCGAGATAACTTGGATATTCAGGTGTGAATGCGTAAAATTGGGTAAAGCAACGTTGGAAAGGGGCATTTTTTAGTTTGGAATGTGGGGTTGGCACTTCGCATACATATATTCTAGATGTACGCAACTTTTCGGGGTATACGCAAGTTTTAGGCTAAAACATACGTATAGTCTAATGTTGTGGGCAATTTAAAAAAAGACAACTACCATGAGACCAAGAGTTTTTATAGGCTCATCAACCGAAGGTTTAAAGATTGCTGAGACGATACAATTGCTTCTTGATAGATATTGCGAGGCAACAATTTGGAGTCAAGGTGTATTCGGATTAAGTTCAGGTACACTTGAATCACTTGTGCTTGCATTAGATAACTTTGATTTTGCAATTTTGGTTCTAACACCAGATGATATGATTAATTCGCGAGGACAAGAGAATCAATCTCCTCGTGATAATGTATTGTTTGAACTTGGATTATTTGTTGGTGGATTAGGACGAAATCGGACTTATATTGTTTACCAACGTGATACTTCAATAAAATTACCATCAGATTTAGCTGGTATAACTATGGCAACTTTTCAGATTCATTCAGATGGTAACTTGCAAGCATCTTTAGGAGCTTCATGCACACAAATAAAGAATGAAATCGAAAAAAATGGAGTGCGTGTTGATAGGAGAATTGATAAACTCAGTAATGCTACTGATGATTTCGAATTAACTAATGAAAAGGTTAAAAAGCTAATTGAGTTAATTGCTCGTTCAAGAAAAATTGAATTAGAGGTAATATCAAATCAGTTCGGTAGATTAATGAGACCGAGCGATTTCGATATGGTGAAAAAAGATTTAGAGGATTTAACTAACATGATTGAAAAATAAACTGGTGCCAACACATGGTATAGTGCATGTGGGTTTCAGTGGGTTGCCAATGTTTGTGGCTCGTAAAAAAGTTCAATGTAACTTGATAGGAAATCACTTCGAAATCCCGCACGACACCATACCATCAACGTTATGCCCAATGCTATAACGACCGTGCAAAATTGACAGAGACTAACGACAAAAAACATTTTTTACTTACAAAAATGACAAAGAAAAACTATAAGGGAGAAAAGTTTTTTGATACTTCATCAAAATTATTAGCAGATCTTGATACAATCTGTCAAAGACTCACAAACAATTTAATAACTAAAGGACATGGCTATATTGTAGCAGATATTTTAAATGCAAAATCCTTTAATGGTTTATGGCAAGTTGCACCTAACAAACAAGACAACAAATATTCGACAAATGAATTTAAGGGTGTTTACGCTTTTGCATCGGTAGACAAAAACAAAATAGAATTTCAATATATCGGTATTTCGCAGACAACAAGACGAAGGTTTTCAGCTCATACAAAACGAACGACAAGGCAAGAAGCATCTTGGGCGTATTTAATGGTAAAACAGGACTTTCCTGGCTTAACACCCCAACAACGAGAAAAAAAAATCTCTGAGTATCAAAAGAAATTTATCTATCCGCTGAAGTTTACTTTCTGTCCCGTGGATGACAATATGCTTTTACACATTGCTGAAGTGTATTGTGTAAATAAATTGAAAGCGTATTGGAATACATTTGAAACACATTGACGACTAACCACGATATGGATAAACTTATAAATAAATGGTATTTTGGGTTAATCGCAATACCAATTTTGATTAACCTTTTGACTAATACTATCGGTTTACCTGACTTATTTAAACAATGGACTATTACACTAATTGCAACATTGGCATTTTTGACAATTGTTTTAGCGACAGAACTCATTTTACTCTCAAAAAAATTACGTGAGATTGAGTTCAAACCAAAAGAAAGTGATAAAAAAATAATCCAAAAGTTGTTGACGACTCTTGACATTGACATGTTTCACAAGGACATCAAAGACCAAGACAGTTGGTATGGCTACAAAAAAGAGGCGATTGGAAAGGTTATTGACTTTGCACAAGATGCTGGACTTATAAGTAACAGAACATCTGACTTAAAACTTAATAAGTTATTGTTAGACTTTAAAAATTCACTTGACGACTTTAACTCATATAGTTCGATACAGTTATATGGAAATGGGGACGACTGGTATTCGCCTGCTAAGGACACCAACTTCAATGTTGAAAGAGCGAAAATAGCTCAACCAATAATGAATTCAAAAGCAGAATTTGCTTTTACAAAATTGACACTACTTTTGGACTACTTAAAACATAAAAACTATTTAGATTGACAAGCAGGCACTGGACATAACAAGGGGGTTGCGATAGCGGGTGATCCATGCTTTGCGGACACATTTGTGCAAGGTGGAAGTTCAGTTCTCCGGATGAAGTTTAGTGCTAAAACACTCCGCCATTACACCCCCCCCGAAACGTTGTGGGTAATTTTATGAACTTCGAGACAACTGACATTAAATATTCAGGAATGACCGTCAATGAACGACTTTATGCTAGCGGACTCATGGACGAATTTGATATTGCTCGACAGACTAACAAACGGAGAGCAATGGAAATACTTCAAAGTTTAAATGTTGACAACTTGTCCATTGACAAAATGTTGTACTAACCCCCTATAAGTTGGACAGAATCTTTGTTTAAAATGTGTAGTGCTTGCCGGTTTTCCTGTTCAACTTCTAAGCAAAAATAGGTGTCTGAATCAGCCCTGTCAAGGCTGTTACAAAGCGAATGATTTTGTGT
>JBGAUU010000100.1:0-15827 GCA_044228465.1 Cyclobacteriaceae bacterium | reverse complement strand
CGCATGTTACTTGTACTCGACATCGGCAACAGCGACATCACCATTGGCCTTTGGCATGTTGATGAATGGAAAGCGGTTTGGCGTATTCCTTCAAAGCCCGATCAGCCCGAATTATATTATGGCGTAAAACTCCGCGACTACTTTTTAGAATCGAAATTATCGATGCAGGAAGTAGCTACTGTTTGCGTGAGCAGCGTAGTGCCCGGCCTGACGGAGAAAATCAAAAGCATGATTCGTACGCTGTTTGCCTTAGAGCCAATCACACTCGGCCCGAAAGTTTATCAGCAGTTGCCCATTCAGGTTTTAAATCCTTATGAAATTGGTTCTGATTTGGTTGCTAATGCCATGGGTGCTTATGTAAAGTTTAAGCAGACTTGCATTGTCGTGGATTTTGGAACTGCGCTTACGTTCACCACCATTTCCAAAGAAGGGACAATTTTGGGAGTATCTATTGTGCCGGGTTTGCGCACTGCGTTGAAAGCACTCACACAAAATGCTGCAAAACTGTTTGATGTTCCGCTGGAAATACCCAAATCAGCTTTAGGCACCAGCACCGTTACCGCAATTCAATCAGGTATTGTAATTGGCTATGAAGGGCTCGTACGCAAAATGGTAAGCGCTATCCGCGAAGAGTTACAGGAAGATTGTGCAGCAATCGCCACCGGTGGACTTTCATTTGTCATTTCGCCCCTTAAATCATTTTTTCATGCTATCGATCCTACATTGACACTGGATGGACTGCGTTTTATTGTGGAGGCCGTAAAAGAGAAAGAAAATAAGTAATTTTCAACCTCGATTCGAAACCAATGGATATTGTAGTACTACTCGCGCTTGCTTTGGCACCCGGTGCCGCCATTGGCCTTTACATTTATTGGAAGGACGAGCATGAACGCGAACCAATTGGATTGTTAGTTAAAAGTTTTTTTATGGGCGTATTATCCACGCTCATCACTTTGCTAATCAGTTGGCCCATCAATCAATTAATTCCAATCGATCCATCGAGCATCAGTCAGCAAGCGGTGCATGCATTTTTGTTGGTTGCCCTGATTGAAGAGTTCAGCAAATTCATTTTTGTGTATTGGGTTTTGTATCCCAATGAAAATTTTAATGAACCCTACGATGGTATTGTTTATTCGGTAGTAGTCAGCCTGGGTTTTGCCGGCTTGGAAAACATTTTATACATCAGTAATGGTGGGGTGGAGACAGCGATCTTGCGGATGTTTACAGCTGTACCGGCACATGCCACCTTTGGTGTGCTGATGGGATACTTTTTAGGTAAGGCCAAATTCGAACATCGCAAAGGGCATTACGCCATTTATGCCTTGCTAGTGGCCACACTATTTCACGGAGCGTACGATTATTTCTGGTTTATTTCGTATGTGCCAGGTATTTGGATTGGAGCTATCATCTCATTGTTCATTGGCATTTTTCTTTCGCGCAGAGCAATTCATATCCATCAGGAGGCCTCGCCATTTAATCCACTTACCCGGGTTGACAAGGACGATTTAAAGTCGTAGCTTGGTTCATGTACCATTTGGTTCACACCAGTCTGGCCACCAATCCATTTTCAGAAGAGGAATTGGTTCGTTTGTTGGAAAAGAGTCGATCAAACAACAAAGGATTGGCTATTTCGGGCATGTTGTTGTATTTGCAAGGTAAATTTATTCAGGTGCTTGAAGGTGAGCGCGAAGCGGTTATAAAACTGTATGAGCGCATTCGTCACGACCCGAGGCACCGCAAAGTGGTTACCGTAGTGGAAGGAGAATCGCCCAACCGAATTTTTCAAAACTGGTCGATGGGTTTTAAACATCTTACGCAAACAGATTTTTATCAGCAAAGCGGCTTTTTAGAAATGGATGATTTTTTTGCGCATCAGCAAAAAGAAGAAAATAAACGTCTGGTTCTGATATTTTTAGAGTTGTTCTATAAAAAGAACAATGTCGATTACCCTGAAGTGATCAACAGCTTTTAATTTTTTTATGATTCGCGAAAGCCTTACAAAGAATCGAATCGGCATGAATGCGGAATTTAACTACCGCGGAGAAGAGCCCGGCCGACTCGAAAATTTTAGTGATGCAGTGTTTGCCTTGGCCATTACACTCCTACTCATCTCCACATCTCCACCTACCAACTTCGAGCAGATTCGCAGATTTACCTACGATCTCATTCCATTCACCTTGTGCATCGTAATTATCATTATGATTTGGCATGAGCACTATGTTTTTTATTTACGCTACGGATTACGAAACACCAAGGTCATCTTACTGAATACCTTGTTTCTGGTAATTGTTTTGTTTTATGTGTATCCATTAAAGTTTATTACCAAACTGGCGCTCTACCCGATTGCGAGCCTTGCCGGAAACGATGGAATTATCCGGGAACTCAATGCCATGATCAAAGGCGAAGATGTAGCAGAATTGATGATTATTTATGGGCTCGGTGCGGCTTCAGTATTTTTTGTGCTGCGCCAAATGTACAGCTATGCATACTCGTGTGCAGATGATTTGGATCTTTCTGAAATTGAAAGATTTGATACGAAGTCAAAAATCATGACCAATACCATTTTGGGCACACTGCCATTGGTTTCGGTTTTGGTAGCAATTATTTTTTTTAAAAAATGGTATGCCGGGCTCTTTTCAGGAATGACTTACTTGCTCTATACACCCATTTTCATGTGGTATGGAAGAAGGGTGGAGAAGAAGCGTATAGAATTGTTGAGTCAAATCCAAAAGGCGTCTGACACCTCAGAGGTGTCTTGACGCCAAGAACTAAAACCCATCATCCTCTTTCTTCTCTTCTTTTTTCTCTTTCTTCTTCGCGGCAGACGTTCCGCCTGATAAATCATAAGGTGCTTCGAGTCCGTAGTAATTCAAGCGGAAGCGATTGATAAACGTAAGCGTTTCATCATCTGAACCGGGGATGAAAACCAGCTCGCCCACCTTGGCTTTGCTGGCATTGGTCTTTTTAGAAATCAGATCGTTGAAGGCAGGATTGGAAGAATGCACCATCAGGCGATTGTCTTCAAACCCGAAATAGTACCATGCTTCAGGCGATGCTTTAAAGAACACATGAAACACGGGTGAGCCATCTTCATTTCTTCGGATTTCCATAAATCCTTCAAACGCCCCATTGATGTCGTTGCGATAGCTATTGCTAATTCCGAGCGCGCCTTCACTGTAAAACGCCTTGCGCTCCTGCGACCATTTTAAATTTACATTCGAGAAAACGATGGGTTGAATGAGTCCTTGCACGGTACCCAATGAAACATATCCTTGCTGCGATTTTTGTTCGTAATCTTTGGCTACGCGCTCACCCACGAGGTTGGCCATTTTGTAAAGCAATTCGGTTTGATCACCAAGGCCTTCCGTAGCGCCCTCGTTTTTAATTATTTCTTGCAAGTTGAGCGCCATCAATTGATAGGCCGCATCCGGAATGCCCATGTTGGCCATAATGAACGAATTCATTTTGATGTCGTTGGTAGCTAAGCTACCGGAGCCAATTGCCGAAGCGGTGAGGCTCAAATCTTTTTGATTTTTAAAGAAAGTGACTGGCCCTTCAAAATTTACTTCTTGCTTGTCTTCGTTATAGGCTAGTACTTTTCCAGAGAGTTTTTCACCGGCCGCCTTCTGGCGATCTTCAATTTTAAACTGAGCACTTTCTTTATCAAAGAAAAGCGAGCCGCTGGGTAAAAAGAAGTCTTCGTCTCCTTCGTCTTTTTTGTCAAAAATAAAGGTAATGTACAAACTATTGTCCTGAGCAAAGTGCAATCCGGCTGTGGCGCGTCTGCCTTCTTCTGTTACCGTGTTATCAAAATCCAGGTAAATATCTTTTTCATCGCCACTTTGATTATAAGCCAACCACGTGTTGTAGTTTTTCAGTTTCTTTAAATCCAATTTTACAAAACCTTTCAGTTGGAGAGCAGGTCTTGTAGCATACATCACCATATCTCCTTTATAGAAAATGCGCGGGGCCACCAATATCTTTTCGGTTTCTGCTACCGCACCATTGGCTACGGTTTGTTGTGTGGCATTCAGGTTTTTCTTTTTCGACTTTCCTTCTGGCGCGATGGCTTCTAAATGGAAATCTGTCATCTTGATTTTAAATGTGTCATTGGCCGCATTTACATACTGATATGTAGCGTAGCCGGTAAACTCCTTACGGGAAATGATATCTACCACACCATTGGTCAACACGTGATAACCGTTGAGTGTGTCGAGTACAATCGTGGTGTTTTTTAATTGCCCGATTTTAGCGTTTTCTAAAATCAACACCTCATTGTTTTCGGGAGTGATTTTAGCATCAGCAACGATGATGTACGGAATACCACTCACTTTCAGTTGCTGTAATTGAATATCGTATTCTGCTTTTTCTGCACTGAAGTTCAACGAGTCCAATTCTTTTCGGGTGGTGTAGAAGTATGAGTTTTCAATAGGCACATCGGCTGCTTTGGTCATTACAATTTTCTGTGTCGTCAAATCCCATTTTGCTTGTGGTATGGAGGTTTTAAACTGGGCATAAGGAAAGTCAATGGCGGCAACACCTTCCACTTCAGGGCTTACCGTAGCTACGTTTTTGTCAAGATCAAATTTTAAGCGCACATCGCTACCTGCCAATGCCGGCTTATCCGGATTACCGGTTTTCACCTCAAAGCGAGCATGGCGTGCACCTAAATCCTTTGAAGCGAAAGTCATTTCGCGTGAAGAAACTTCTGAGCCTCGCGTGCTCAGTTTACCGCTGCCGGCTACACCGCTTTTTGATACAGTAATAATACCATTGAGTGAAGCTGTGTTTTTGTACAGAGAGAATGGCTCCTTCAAATTTTTCATTTTGAATTTGTCTTGCTTGGGGAACCACTTCAAATGATAATCTGTAAATGTTACTTGCGGGAAAGTAACATTACCAATTTGCCTTTCTTTTATCTCACCCGTTTTTCCTTTCGATAGAACTGAGTCCGGATAGAAAACAAAATCGTCTGCTTCTACTTTGGCAGCTAAATATTCAATTCGTCCGCTGGCATGAATACCGGCATTGTCGAGGTTCATGCCGCCATATAATTTTGCATCGCCTTGATAAAGGTTGTAACCTGATTTTGGAATGCTGTGCGTAAAGCCCAAAGATTTGTCCGGCATCGTGTGTAGTTTTTCTTTGAATGCCGGAAACATACCGCTGGAAATAAAAGTACCTTCAAAGTTGATTGATCCCGGATCGGCATCATTCAAGCTATCCAACTTAAAGGGCGGCACCACGAAAAAGACAGACTTATCATAAGCGCCATTCAATACTTCTTCGCGATCAAAATAAATTACCCCACCGGCTGTGGCATCAAGCCTTGGATAGTTAGGCACCTTCATGCGCCCCGACTTATTATCCGGACGGTTGATGAATAAAGTGCCTGAAGTTTTATTAGCCCCTGCCTGCAGTCCACCTGCAGCGGCAGCAGTAGAATCGGCACCTACCATCGAGTTGTTTACGCGTCTGCGAGTGCCGTTCTTTTCGGTGACATAAAACCGAATGGAGTCAATATGATTTAAGTTGATAAAAAAGCTGTCGTACTTCAGTGTGAAGTCCTTTCCTGTAATTTCAAAGTTTCCGGCATTGATCGTTCCATTGAATTTGATATCGCGATTACGCAAAAATTTTATCACAGCACTGTCCGGCTTAATCATCACATTAAGCGAGTCGCTCAAGTTAAATTCTTCTACTCCGTGCACCACCATGCTTCGGTCTTTCAAACTAAGTGTTGCATTGGCTACGGTGTCGGTGAGTGAGTGCAATTTCATATTATCATAATCCGCTTTGCCATCTACCGTTTCCAACAGATGCATAGCCTTGTCTTTTACATGCACTTTGCCGGAGCGGGCATCGTATAAAATCATTCCTTTTTGAGAAAGGAAGTCGGCAGCCATTCTCACTTTTTCAGTGCTGCGGTTGGCATCGGCCAGATCAAACACAAAAAAATCTTGGGTGTTGAATCGCTTTGCATAGTTTACAAAAATGGTGAGCGCATGAAAGCCTAATCCGGTTCCTTTCAATTCATTAAAATCATTCGGATCATAAAAATCATTGGATTCAATCACCATGGGCGATACTCCACCGCTACCCTCTACATTGATGGTGAGGCTATCGCTTTTCAAATCCCACAAAACGGCATCCGCAGAAAAATCAATTCCAAAGTAAGAAGACGAGAGAGGTGCTTTGCGCAGATTCGATTTGTCTTTCGTTAGCGTGATTTTTTGTTTGGCGATGTCGAAACGAACTTGCATGGATGGGTGTGTGAGTGAATCATTATCCTGATAGATAACTACTCTGGCACTCGAAGCCAAAATCAACGAATCTTTGAAAGCAAACGAAAGGGATTGCGCCCTGAAACGCTTGTCGGCATCTCCACGCAACTCCAATGTTGCCGGATTGCCATCTACTGAATTGCTATTGATGGTGGCACCACTCATGCCAAATCCACCGCTATAAAAAATTCGGTCAGAGCCCAATCCTAAAATAGGCACATTGTTTTCGTATGATTTGAAGCGAGGGTAAATAGTAGGAGCTCCTTTTTTGTGACTAATGCTTCTAAACTCGAATTGCCCGGGTATGCGACCAGAAACCTTTCCTACGTATTGAAGTTTGCCTAGCTCTGCTTTCAGATACGCTTGAGTTGTTTTGAAATGAAATTTGTTCAACTCATAATTCACTGAGTCAGGTGATAAGCCGGCCATTTTCCAATCGAAGCGCCCACCTTCGCCTACAAAAATTCGGTCGCGAAGGAAGTAAGTTCCGCTTGTACTTTTCAATGAGGCTGAATCGTAAGGTGTAACGAAAGTGAGTGTTACTTTATCAAACTCAATGGCGGCTCCGTAAATCTCAGGCTGAACAATGGGCTGTTGCCAGTTGGGCAAAGTCACCGAAGTAGTGTCCGGTTCAGCCGGAGGAATATAAGCTTGGGTTGTATCGGGAGCGGCCGGTTCCAGATATACAAATGAGTAGTTGTCATCGCTCGCATTCAGTCGAAATGCTTTTTGATAATTGAGCGCATGATGCTCAAAGAAATCGCGACTTTGTTGAAAGAAGATATTGGCTTGATTGCTGTTTTCTTTGTTGATCACCTGATCGGCCACTTTCAAAAAACTATCGAATTTGGATGGATCTGTTTTTTCGATGGAAAGCGCAGCCACGATTGAGCCGTAGTAATTGATGAAGTGCGGGCGCAATTTATAGCCCCTCTTCTTCATGAACTTTGCCTGTTTCTTGATCAAAGCTTGCTGATCGGGGCCCAGATTTGCCCACACGTTGCCGAAACCATCACCAATGGCCATTACTTCCATGGCGCGGGTGTTGTTGAGCAGCACCCGAATGCTATCTTGAAACCCAAGTTGAAAAGACGCATCAGTCGCCTCTTGCTGGGCATAGGTAGCGGATGAAACCACCAACGCTAAAAAGAATGTTAGAAGACTATTTTTCACAGTGATAAGTCGATGAAATCGCCACGAATACGCCACACCCAATCAGGATGCTCTACTGACGATTCCATAGGATCAGTTTTAACAGGTGAAATTCGGAAATAAAACGCGAAAGTTCTAATGATAAACAACGAATGGGCGCGGGATTTATTTTTGCAATAAAAGCGATGCCCACTCTTCTTTTTCATCACGCTTTACCTCTTGCAAGCCAAGGGGAGTAGCCACTGCTTTCAAATCGTTGATATCTTTTGTGAAAAAGCCACTCAACAAGAGAAAACCACCCGGTGCCAGATACGCAGCATAGGCTTTCATTTCTTGCAATAGCACGTTTTTGTTGATGTTTGCTAAGATGATGTGAAAGGTGCCAGTCGGCTTTACATCTTCAATCGTGCCACGATGCAATTGAATAGAATGGCACTGGTTATTTTCTATGTTTTCTTTTCCGTTGATCACACTCCACTCGTCAATGTCAAATGCAACTACTTCGCTGGCTCCGCGCTTGGCGGCCATAATGGAAAGTATGGCGGTGCCACAACCCGCATCCATCACACGCTTCTGTTGGTGATCGATGTCCAGCTGATTTTTGATCATCAAATAGGTAGTTTGATGATGGCCCGTGCCGAATGACATCTTGGGTGTGATGATGATCTCGTAGGGATACTTTTTTTCTACCTGATGAAACTCCGCTCGGATCAGGCAGCGATCATCTACTACAATGGGTTCCAGGCTTTTTTCCCACTGCTCATTCCAGTTTTGTTTTTGAATCTGATCCCAAAAAAAGAGAAGCGGATTTACCGATTTGTATTTTTCTTGTACTTCCGCCAATTGTTGCTCATTGAATCTGCGTTCTTCTACGTAAGCTTCAAAGCCTTTTTCGGTTTCCATGAACGTATCAAAGCCAACATCGGCAATTTCAGCCATCAATATCTCCGAAAAGTCCGGATCGCAAACTACTTGGAGGCGGGTGTAGTACATATCTAATTCGGTGATTCGTTGATGTGTTAATTTGTTGATGAATTGAATTTGGCCATGTTAATTCGATTTTGATTGATACCTATCATTATCGAATTAACAAATTACCGAATCATCGAATTAAATTGATTTAACAATCTCCACAAACTCTCTCGACTTCAGCGAGGCTCCGCCTACGAGGCCGCCATCCACATCCGCGCAAGCGAAAAGTTCTTTGGCGTTGTCGGCTTTTACGCTACCGCCATACAGAATGGAAATTTCTTGCGCAACGGCAACACCATATTTTCCGGCAATGTGCTTGCGAATGACTGCATGCATATCTTGTGCTTGTTGCGATGTAGCTGTTTTGCCGGTACCAATCGCCCACACAGGCTCATAAGCAATCACCACTTTTTGAATGGCTTCTGCACTTAAGTGAAATAAACTTTCTGCCACCTGTTGTTTTACCAATGCTTCATGTGTTCCCTTCTCGCGAATTTCGAGCGGCTCACCACAGCAGAAAATAGGTGTAACTACATTTGCCAATGCTTTGTCAACTTTGGTGGCGAGCAACTTTCCGTCTTCCCCAAAATATTGTCTGCGCTCGCTGTGGCCAATGATCACGTAAGGAATACCCATCGACTTTAACATCACGGCAGACACTTCACCGGTGTAGGCACCACTGTCGTGGTCGCTGCAATTTTGTGCGCCAACTTTAATGGTTGATTGCCCTAATTGATTTTTTACCGGAACCAGATAAGGAAAAGGCGTGCATAATATGGTAATCACATTTCCTTTCACTTCATCGGCCACCATGCCCATCAGTTCGGAAGTTAGGATTTGTGCTTCTTCCAATGTTTTGTTCATTTTCCAATTTCCGGCTACAATTTTTTGACGCATAAGAGATTTATTTTAGGTAAGGTTGATATTCAGTTGTGGGTGAGAAGTTATTTTTTTTCGAATACAAATTTTTCAGAAGGTGAATTGACTGTGAGACGCGCGCTCTTCACCGGGCTTTTATATGTAACATGCACGAGGTTGGATTGATCATCGTGCGTGCTCATAATGGCATCGTTGAAAACTTCCAGCGATTTCACCTTCTTTACACCTTCAATTTCGATGTAGGCTATGAGCGAAAGGTCTTCACGCTCTACAGCTAGGAACTTGAACTTACAGAGCTTGCCCTCCAGCTTTACGCGAAAGTGCTCGTTGAGGTAGTTGATCACCAACTGTTGAGTAGTGAGACCGTTTTTAGGTTCAAGTAAATCCAAATCAGATTCTTTGCGCTGTGCGCGAATGGAAAGTTCCAAATCATCGATAAAGAGGCGCGAAATAATTTGAAGCGCTTTGTCTTTTTCGCTGTAATTGATTTCAGTGACAGAGATGTGGACGGGGTGGATTAAGTTATTGGTTATTGGTTGTTCGTTATTCGCGAAGGCGTAACCACAGATAACCAACAACCAATAGCTGACAACGAATTTCTTCATGTTGCAAAAATACCCCGAATTGTCCTAAATCAAAATAAGGTTTATACTTGCACCGAAACGGTTTGCAATGAGTGAGTTTGGCCTGTACTTTGGATTGGGACAAGAGCATATTTTGGATTATGCCAATGGCTACGATCACATTTTGTTTGTGTTGGCGTTGTGTGCGGTTTATTTAGTTCGTGATTGGAAAAAGATTCTGATTTTAGTTACGGCTTTTACCATTGGCCACTCGATTACGCTTGCACTGGCCACCTTGCAACTGGTAGCAGTCGATCCCGCGTTCATCGAATTTTTAATACCGCTTACCATTTTCATTACGGCAGTCTCCAACCTGTTTAAAAAAGAAGAAAACCTGAATACGGGCAAAGTACAGATCAACTATGTTTTTGCACTTCTGTTTGGGTTGATACACGGGTTGGGTTTCTCGAACTATCTTCGAGCCATTTTAGGTAAAAACCAGAGTATCTTATCACAGCTATTGGCCTTTAATCTGGGTTTGGAGTTCGGCCAAATAATTGTGGTGGCGATTTTCCTAGCGCTTAGCTTTCTTGTAGTAGATTTATTGAAAGTGACGCGAAGAGATTGGAAGATGGTTTTGTCTTCGGCCATTGCCGGAATCGCCATCATTTTGATGAAAGATCGTTTGTAGAAATGACCTCATTTAACAAGTAAACTTTTGAACTAAATAAATTATATGAAGCAACTTTTACTACTCGCCTTTATGCTTGTGTCGCTCGGCACATGGGCGCAAGAGCAAAAACCCGAAGCGCCAAAGTGGCAAGGCAAATTTGAACAACTCGATCAAACCCTGCCTACGCCAAATGAATATCGTTCAGGCTCCGGTGCACCGGGCCCCAAGTATTGGCAGCAACAAGCCGACTACGACATGGCTATTGAACTTAACGATTTGAACCAAAGCATCTCCGGCAAGGAAACTATTACCTACACCAACAATTCCCCTGACGTGTTGAAGTATTTGTGGCTACAACTAGATCAAAACATTTTAGATAAAGAGAGCAACACCGCAAAAACCCAAACCAGCTCCATCCGCGATTCGACAGCTGCTAAAACCATGGCAGGCCAGTTTAATTTGTATGATTACGAAGGCGGTTATAAAGTAAAAGTGGTAACTGATGTGAATGGCAAAACATTGAGCTACACCATCAACAAAACGATGATGCGTGTGGATTTACCTACGCCTTTGAAGTCGGGAGATAAGTATTCGTTTAAGGTTGAATGGTCTTTCAATATCAACGACCGCAATTTATACGGTGGCCGCAGTGGACTAGAGTTTTTTCCTGAAGATGGCAACTATGTTTATACTATCGCTCAGTTTTTCCCACGCATGTGCGTGTACGATGATGTAGTGGGTTGGCAAAACAAACAATTCTTAGGTCGTGGAGAATTCACGCTTCCGTTTGGAAATTACAAAGTGAGCATTACGGTTCCTGCCGACCATATCATTGGCGCAACCGGCTCTTTAAAAAATGCCGCTCAGGTTTTGTCCAAAGCGGAGATGGATCGCTTTGAAAAGGCAAAAAACACCTACGACAAACCAGTTATTATTGTAACTCAAGATGAAGCAATTGCTCGCGAGAAAGCCAAGTCAACTCAGAAAAAGACATGGCAGTTTGAAGCGACCAACGTGCGCGATTTTGCTTTCGCTTCTTCCCGTAAATTTATTTGGGATGCGATGGCAGTGAAGATTGGCGACAAGACTCCTTTAGCGATGTCCTACTATCCGAAAGAAGGAAACCCACTGTGGGAAAAGGAGTCTACGATAGCTGTAAAGAACACGATTGAAGTGTATTCGAAATACACGGTAGATTATCCATATCCTCATGCTACATCCGTTCACGCAGCGTCCATTGGTATGGAATACCCGATGATCTGCTTCAACTTCGGTCGCCCGAACAAAGATGGAACCTATGACAATGCTACTCTGCAACGCATGTTGGGTGTGGTGATTCACGAAGTGGGTCATAACTTCTTCCCGATGATCATCAACAATGACGAGCGCCAGACAACCTGGATGGATGAAGGTATTGACAGTTTTGTGCAATTGATGACCGAATTGGAGCGCTATCCGCAATTGGATTGGAGCCGAGGCAAACCTGCTGGTATTGTGCCTTATATGAAAGGCGATAAGAGCATCATGCGCCCGCTCATGACCAACTCCGAACAAGTGATTGCATTTGGTTCAGAGCAATATGCAAAAGCAGCAACGGCACTTTACATTCTTCGCGAATCGGTAATGGGCAAAGAGTTGTTCGACAAATCGTTTAAAGAATATGCGCAGCGCTGGGCATTCAAGCACCCCAAGCCGGCAGACTTTTTCAGAACGATGGAAGATGCATCCGCTGTAGATTTGGACTGGTTTTGGAAAGGTTGGTTTTATACCACTGATAACGTAGACATGTCGTTGGACAATGTGAAGTGGTATAAAGTACGTACAGAAAAAACCAATTTGGAAAACAAAGATGTGAAGGTGGCGAAAGGCGATCTAGCTAAGGAAGGTGATGCGAACCAAAAGCCAAGCGACTTCAGCAAAGGTCCTGAATATTTTACTGTCATTCCTACCGACAACCGTTTTTATGGAGAGTTTGCCAACCGCATTGACGACAAGGCAGTGATGGCGAAGATGGAAAACAAAAATTTCTATGAGATCACACTCTCTAATAAAGGAGGCTTGGTGATGCCGGTGATTATCGAGTGGACGTTTAAAGACGGAAGTAAAGAAATTGAGCGTTTGCCTGCTGAAATTTGGAGAATCAACGAAACAAAAGTGACCAAGGTATTTGCGAAAGAAAAAGAAGTGGTGAGCGTAGTGCTCGATCCTCAAAAAGAAACAGCTGATATCACCATCGAAGACAATGTGTTTCCGAAAGTGGCGCAGCCAAGTAAGTTTGATGAATTGAAGAAGAAGAATTGATTCGAATTAACTCTTTAAAAAAGGCTACCCATTCGATAGCCTTTTTTATTGTGTTATAACTAGATTTTCAAGTAGCCTAATTTGTAGAATCAACCCACGGCACTTTTTTGGAACGATAAAAATCGATGTTCATCAGCTGGAAGCGCTCCGCTTGTTTTCCCAATCTAACTTTATATTCATCCCAATTTCTTGCTTCGGTTTTCGTCCAGCCGATTTCCGCGTAGCCGGGTAATCGCGGAAATAACAAATACTCCACCTCATCCATGTTTGAAATGGTTTCCGACCACAATGGCGCTTCAATCCCAATAATATTTTCGTGAGAAATACCATCAACGAAAGTTGAAGGATCCCACAGATAAGCACTATCCACTTCAATGTAAGCAGCCCAATGCAACCCATACTTTGAGGTAGAATCGTAACTCATATCCAGATACGCTTTTTTTGCAGGCGACATTAAAATTTTACTTCTTTTTTCGGATGCCATCAATGCGTACTTGTCAGCATTCCAAAACTGCACCACAGTTTCACCAGCAATCTCACCTTGCGCAATTTCTTCCCAGCCCATCATGGTTTTACCATTCGCCTTCACCAATTCCTGAAAGCGATTAATAAACTGAATGTAATCTTCTTTTTTTGTCACTTTGGCTTCATCTCCACCAATGTGGAAGTACGGCCCTGGAGTGAGCGCGGAAATCTCGCGTATCACATCCCTCACAAATTGCATCGTGGCTTCTTTCTCTAAACGCAAGGTGCTCCAACCTACTTCAATTCCGGTATAAAGTTCAGTAGGTTTCGATTTGCCATCTAAGATTTTATTGGGGTTGGCAGTGGTAGTTAATTTTCCCTCAGTGGGCACAATGGTGCCACCGTTTAGTTCGCCATACGAAGCCAGCGCAGAATTAATATGACCTGGCATATCAATTTCGGGTACGATGGCAATGTAGCGCGCTTGCGCATAGCGAATAATTTCTGTGTATTGGTCTTGCGTGTAAAAACCGCCTTGTCCTCCGCCTACTTCTGTTTGCCCACCAACTTGCGTTAAATTTGGCCATGATTTTATTTCGATTCTCCAGCCCTGATCATCCGACAAGTGCAAATGCAAAAAATTGATTTTATAAAGCGCCAACAAATCGATGTAACGCTTTATTTCTTCTACCGAAAAGAAATGGCGCGCCACATCCAACATAGCGCCTCGGTAACTGTATTGCGGAAAATCACGAATGCTTCCTGTGGGAATTTTCCACGAAGCATTTTGAATGTCATTCGACTCAATAGCAGCAGGTAGTAATTGGCGAAGCGTTTGAATTGCCCGAAAGGCACCTTGTGGTTGATTCGAAGCGATGGTGATTAATTCTTCATCTATCATGATGCGATAGCCTTCGTCTCCCAATTCTTTTTCATCGATGGATTTAAAGTAAATACCTTTTTCTCCACTTCCATTTTGAACCACAAACTGAAACCCTGTTGCGGGTTGAAGCAAACCGAGGAGGTAGCTCGAAATGTTTTTCCATTCTTCAGTTTGTTGTGGAATGTAAATCACAGAATTGTTCACCAACTCAAAATTTCCAGAGCCGGACTTTACTTCTGAAGGCAAGGGAATGACAGCCAAAGATTGTAATGAAGACTCTTCACTTCTCTCACATGAAATCAATAAACCAACTGTAATTAGGAAAAAATAAATTCGATACATAGTTTCACTTTACTTTCAAAAGTAGAAAATATTCAGCGGATGCAATTGCGAACTTGTATCTTGGTGCGGTGATCGAAAAGCTTAAACAGTTTGTTTCCAGCCAATCCCGCTTGCGGTGGGTGATTGGTTTTATGGTGCTCGTTTATGTGGTGCTGGTAGGAGCACTTGCACAAGCCTGGTATGCCGATCAGATGGTACAACCCTTCCATTTTTTTAATGATTGGCCCGAATGGAAACAACTCGATAAACTCGCTCATGCCGCCTGGTCATTTCACGTTTGTGCCGCTTCGTGGAGGCTCTTGCGCTGGGGCGGATTGAAGCAGGCGCTTTCACTGGGTACCATTACCGGATTTATCATTGTTTCTTCCATCGAAATTATGGATGGCTTTTCCGTTGGCTACGGAGCTTCGCTTTTTGACTTGGTTTCGAATGCATTGGGGGCCGCTTTATTTTTCGCACAAATCAGATGGTGGAGTCAAATAAAAATCTTTCCTAAATACTCATTTCACCCTACATCATTTGCCTTGCTACGACCTAGTCTGTTAGGCGATGGTTTTTTGCAAGAAGCATTGAAAGATTACAATGGTCAAACTCTTTGGTATAGTTGGGCGCCTGAAAAAAAATGGTGGCCTTCGTTTTTGTCGATTGCCATTGGATTTGGTGCAGAAGGTATGATCTATGGACGAGATACGGAAAATGCTGCGCATGGCTATTCTCCGTATAGAAAATTCTATTTGTCGCTGGATTTGAACCCCAACTATTTTAATTCGCTAAAATCGGGATGGCGCACGTTGTTATTTCCACTCACCATTGTTAAATGCCCGGCTCCTGCCATCGAAGTTTCCACGCATGGGGTAAAGTTTCATTGGATTTACTTCTAGCTCCCGATCAAGTAATAATCATTCGGCTTTCACTCAACTTTGGTTACTTTTGGGACCTTTAAATAAATCTCCGAGTATGAAACCATTTTTCTTTCTAATTTTTATTGTATGCTCAATCCCTGCCTTCAGCCAGCAAAAGTGGCAAGGTAAATTCGAGCAGCTTGATCAGATTTTGCCAACGCCTAATAGCTACCGATCTGCATCAGGCGCCCCCGGGGTTAATTACTGGCAACAGCGTGCCGATTATGATATTGATGTGGAATTGAATGATGAAACCCAATTCATCACTGGCAAGGAGACAATCACTTATTATAACAATGCTCCGGAGGCATTACGCTACTTGTGGTTGCAATTAGATCAAAATAATTTGTCGAAAGACAACATGACAGATAAAACCGAAACCAATCGGGTGAGAGATTCCATA
This sequence comes from Cyclobacteriaceae bacterium, assembly GCA_044228465.1. Taxonomy (GTDB): domain Bacteria; phylum Bacteroidota; class Bacteroidia; order Cytophagales; family Cyclobacteriaceae; genus ELB16-189. The sequence goes on along the minus strand of JBGAUU010000100.1, from coordinate 8 downwards.
CCCGCGAA
>JBGAUU010000099.1:0-15105 GCA_044228465.1 Cyclobacteriaceae bacterium | reverse complement strand
AACGTGATACAGAGAATTTCTCCATATACTCACTCATGTCAATTCGCACCAATGCATCTTCTTTATCGAATAGATAAGTAGCAAGTACTTTTACCAATTCGGTTTTACCTACACCGGTAGGGCCTAAGAAGATGAACGAACCAATTGGCTTCTTCGGATCTTTCAATCCAACACGTGTGCGCTGAATGGCTTTGGTCAGTTTTTTAATAGCTTCTGTCTGCCCAATAACCTTCGTGCTCAACTTCTCAGCCATTCCCAGCAACTTATTGCTTTCTTTTTGTGCAATCCGATTCGCAGGGATGCCCGTCATCATTCCAATAACATCGGCTACGTTATCTTCAGTAACCGTATATTTTTCTGTGCGAGTTTTTTCTTCCCAGCGTGCTTTCGCTAAATCTAATTGCTCAATGAGTTTCTTTTCTTTATCACGAAGCTGAGCAGCTTCTTCGTACTTCTGGCTCTTTACTACACGGTTCTTTTCTTTCTTCACATCTTCAATGGCCGCTTCAAACTTCACAATATCTTCCGGCACATGAATGTTGTTGATGTGGACACGAGCACCCGCTTCATCCATGACGTCAATCGCTTTGTCCGGTAAGAAGCGATCGCTGATGTAGCGATCCGACAAACGCACGCATGCTTCCAAAGCTTCTTTGGTATAATTTACATGATGATGATCTTCGTATTTTTCTTTGATGTTTTCCAAAATTTGAATGGTTTCGTCTACAGAAGTAGAATCTACCATCACCATTTGAAAACGTCTCGCCAAAGCTCCGTCTTTTTCAATGTACTGACGGTACTCATCCAATGTGGTAGCACCGATACATTGAATTTCTCCACGGGCCAGAGCTGGTTTAAACATGTTCGAAGCATCCAGCGATCCGGAAGCTCCACCGGCACCAACAATAGTATGTAATTCGTCAATGAATAAAATAACGTCCGGAGATTTCTCCAGTTCATTCATAACTGCCTTCATGCGCTCTTCAAACTGACCGCGGTATTTTGTTCCTGCTACTAACGATGCGAGGTCAAGCGTCACTACGCGTTTGCCAAACAACACACGCGAAACTTTTTTCTGAACAATGCGCAGCGCTAAACCCTCAGCGATTGCTGTTTTACCAACACCGGGTTCTCCAATCAAAATAGGATTGTTCTTTTTTCTCCTACTTAAAATTTGTGCTACGCGCTCAATTTCTTTTTCACGACCTACGATCGGATCGAGCTTATTGTCTTCGGCCAACTTGGTTAAGTCGCGGCCAAAATTATCAAGCACTGGTGTGCGTGATTTTTCACCGCCTTTTTTCTCTTTCGATCCACCGGGAGGCACCGCACCGCTTCCAAACATTTTAGAAGAGTCATCATCCGGATCATCGGTATCAGATGCAGCCGAAGGTTGTTCGTGTTGGTACTCGAGCATTTCTTTTACCACATCGTACGCCACATCAAACTTGTTCAAAATTTGAGTCGCCAGATTATCCGGATCGCGTAAGATTGATAAGAGCAAATGTTCGGTTCCAATTAACTGTGCTTTGAAAACTTTTGCTTCCAGATACGTAATCTTGAGCGTTTTTTCTGACGCGCGTGTAAGAGGAATGTTGGCTAAGTTTTTGATTTCATGTGTGGCAGTTCCTTTGGAGATTTTTTCAATTTCACCACGCAACTGATCGAGTGGTACTCCGAGCTTTTTTAGCACACCAACCGCTACACCTTCACCTTCGCGAATCATTCCCAGAATGAGGTGCTCAGTGCCAATGTAATCATGACCCAATCGCAGTGCTTCTTCCCGGCTGAGCGAAATAACTTCCTTAACCCGGTTAGAAAATTTGGCTTCCATATTTGACATAAAGAGTTGAGATATGTAAATGTAAAGTTTTACAGACTATAATTCCAAACAAGTAATCTGCCTATTAATGTCCGACTCTACACAATTAGTAAGTCAAACACGTATTGCGTTTTATTTGTTCAATTTCCTCTCAGCCGATTGAATGATGCGGATCGCATTCGGACCTTCACAAAACAACAAATCCAAGAAGCTGAGGTTAGCTACAAAATTGTTGCCAAACACCTGTTGATAGGCAATAGGCTGATAGAATGACCGATGGGTGTAGTCTTCTTTTGCTGAAATAACTCCTCGTAAATCCAAAATGGTTGAATGGAGGTCTTTTTGGTAGGTAATCGTTTCTTTGACTTGGATAGTCAAACCAACTTTTCGCAGACAGAATGACAGCAATTTTTGATTGAAAGAGATGAGATGCTCGTGTTTTTCGTAGATGATCTTTTTTAGATCATCGGAATAAAACTCGAAGAAGGGTGCATTACGATAGGCTGATTCGATGGTGCGCCAATGGTTATTCTGCCACTTTTGTTGATAGTCTATGCGGATTTCATGAACAGGTGTTTTGCCGTGCTTGTTCGTAACCGGCAAAATCAGCATCTGTTTCCCTTGCGAAGTGTTGATGTAGCACCGATTGCGGAAGCTCTGCTTTTCGAAATGTTCGTGTACTTCAATTTCTACCGTTTCAAACGGAAGAAGGGCACATAAATATTCAATCGAGGGAAGGTAATGCGATTCAATACAAACTACCCCCGCCACGGTGAATACAAACTATTGAAGCATTTTAAGCAATGTGCTCAAGCGCTGTTTCAGGCTTCTGCGGTCGATTATAAAATCAAGGAAACCGTGATCCAACACAAACTCAGCACTTTGAAAACCTTTGGGTAAATCTTTACCAATGGTTTCCCGAATCACGCGTGGACCGGCAAAGCCAATCAAGGCACCGGGTTCAGCAATGTTAAAGTCACCGAGCATCGCGTAAGATGCTGTAACGCCTCCCGTGGTAGGATCTGTGAGTAGAGAAATGTAAGGAATCTTCGCTTCATCCAACAGGGCCAGACGAGCGGAAGTTTTAGCCATTTGCATTAGAGAAAGTCCGGCTTCCATCATGCGGGCGCCACCTGAGCGCGAAATCATCAGAAAGGGGGTTCTCGTTTTAAGTGAATGGTTGATAGCACGCGCAATTTTCTCACCAACCACCGAGCCCATCGATCCGCCAATGAAGGTGAAATCCATACAGGCGACACATAAATCCAATCCATTGATTTTGCCATAGGCGGTGCGCACGGCATCTTTCAATTGAGTTTTGGATTGTGATTCTTTAATTCTTTTGGGATATGGCTTGGTGTCAACAAATTTCAATGGGTCTGCCGATTCCATGTTGACATCCAACTCGGTAAACTCATTGTTGTCAAACAAGATTTCGAAGTATTCCTCCGAGCCGATCTTCACATGAAGATCTTCTTCGGGCACTACATACGCATTGTTTTTTAACTCGCGCGTGTGAATGATTTTTCCCCCCGGAGATTTAAACCAAAGGCCATCCGGCACTTCACGTTTTGCTTCTGTAGGGGTAAGAATTCCTTTATCTGTCCGTTTGAACCAAGGCATATCTTTTATTTTTGATTCGGGATTTAAGATTTAAGATTTTTTGGCTCTGACGGATGCCATTCACACAAAAAATCTTAAATCCTAAATTTTTAATTAAGCAATATCAATCGTCTTATCCAAGTACACATCCTGAATGGCTTGCAGGATTTCAACACCTTCTTTTAAAGGACGTTGGAATGCCTTTCTTCCGGAAATCAAGCCCATACCACCTGCGCGCTTGTTGATAACGGCTGTGCGCACTGCATCGGCCATGTCACTTGCACCTTTTGAATCACCGCCTGAGTTGATCAAACCTGCACGGCCATTGTAGCAATTCAATACTTGGTAGCGGCACAAATCGATCGGGTGATCAGTTGTAAGTTCTGAATAAATACGTTCATCCAACTTGCCATAGCTGCTAGCACCAGTGTTGAGGGCTTTGTAACCTCCATTGTTGGTTGCTAACTTTTGTTTGATAATATCAGCTTGGATGGTAACGCCTAAATGATTGGCTTGACCAGTTAAGTCAGCCGAAGTGTGGTAATCCACACCGTCCTTTTTGAAAGCATCATTGCGGGTGTAGCACCATAAAATGGTGGCCATACCCAGCTCGTGTGCACGTTCAAAAGCAGCAGAAACTTCCTGAATTTGACGGGTTGCATTATCAGAACCAAAATAGATGGTGGCACCCACGGCTACTGCTCCTAAATTCCAAGCATCTTCCACAGATCCGTACATGACTTGATCGCACGGTTAGGGTAAGTGAGCAATTCATTGTGATTGATTTTTACAATGAATGGAATTTTGTGCGCATATTTTCTGGACATCATAGCCAAACCACCAAAAGTGGTAGCTACTGCATTGCATCCACCTTCAATAGCCAACTTTATGATATTTTCCGGATCGAAGTAGATCGGGTTTTTGGCGAAGGAAGCACCTGCGCTATGTTCGATACCTTGGTCGATCGGTAAAATGGAAAGGAAACCGGTGTTACCTAATCTTCCTTTATCAAACATCACCTGCAAGCTGCGCAAGGTTTGTGGATTGCGGTTAGAAATTGAAAAAATTCTGTCCACGAAATCGTGGCCGCAAATGCAAACTTTCTTTCGGAATTGTCTTGCTTTTGTGTGTTAAAAGCGACTCGGCATCTTTACCAAGTAACTCGGTGATGGTTGGTCTAGCCATAGGTTTTTTTAAGTGAGGGACAAATATAGGTTGATACCCTAATTCATCCAAGGTTATCGTATGAAAGCAAAAAACCCATTTCTGTGTTAGAAATGGGTTTTTTTAGTGTTTTTATCGAATTAAGCCTGTGCAGTGTTAGCCAATTTCTCTTTAATACGAGCTGACTTACCTTGACGGCCTTTCATATAATACAATTTTGCTCTGCGCACTTTACCGGCTTTTACAAACTCGATTTTATCAATGCTAGGGCTTAGGAATCGGGAAAATACGCTCAACACCCACACCGTTAGATACTTTTCTTACTGAAAAGCTCTCGCCATTGGTGCCAGTACCTCTGCGGTATAATACCACGCCTTGAAATTGTTGGATACGCTCTTTATTTCCCTCGCTGATCTTAACATGCACGCTGATGGTATCACCTGCCTTAAAAGTTGGGATGCTGCTTCTTTTAGAGCCTAATTCCTGCTCTACAATTTTCATTAAATCGGCCATGGTACTCGGTTTTTAAAATGGACTGCAAATATAGGTGAAGAAGTTGAATTTGGAAGCCTGCCAAAAGAAATTTCCTGCTAAGAAGTTAACCCCGGCCTGCGTTCTTTGGTCCTTTTCAGGGATTGTTCCTGCTTCCAGTCCTCAATTTTGGCCTGGTGACCGGAAAGTAATACATCGGGCACTTTCCAGCCATTATATTCAGCCGGGCGTGTATAGACGGGTGGCGCAATCATGCCATCCTGAAAAGAATCGCTTAGCGCGGAAGTTTCGTCATTCAAAACTCCCGGAAGCAACCGAATCACAGAGTCGGCCACTACGGCAGCAGCCAATTCGCCTCCTGAAAGCACATAATCGCCAATGCTAATTTCACGGGTAATTAAATGTTCGCGGACACGCTCATCCACACCTTTATAATGCCCGCACAATAAAATTAAATTTTGCTGAAGGCTAAGTTGGTTGGCAATGGATTGTGATAGCAATTCCCCATCCGGACTCATATATATAATGTCATCGTAGGTGCGTTCGGCTTTTAATGCAGATATGCATCGGTCGATGGGTTCGATCATCATTACCATGCCGGCTCCGCCACCAAAGGCATAATCATCTGTAGTGCGGTGCTTGTTAGTGGAATAAGGTCTTAAATCGTGGATTTTAACCGTAACTAACCCTTTATCCTGCGCTCGTTTCAAAATAGAATCCGAAAATGGGCTTTCTAACAGACGAGGAAGGCATGTGATGATATCCAGACGCATAACTAAATGTCTAAAAAGCCCTCGGGTAACGCAACTTTGATCGTCTTTTTGGTTTTGTTGGTGCTCAACACAAATGGACTATTGATAGGAATCAGCACCTCTTTGCCCTTCACGTTGACTGTCAGCAGGCGATTCGGGCCGGAGGAACTTACTTCCGTTACTTCACCCAGTTCGCCCAAACTTTCGTCTATCAGAAAATCCAACCACTTCATCGTCATAGAATTCGCCTCTTTTTAGTTTAGGTCGGGCTTCTTTAGGTAAATACAGACTTCCGCCTTTTAGAGAAGCAGCTTTTTCGGGTGTATCGATGTCATCGAATTTGACAAACACCTTATCGCCACGATCGGAAAAGGAAGAGACAAAATGGGGAACCAAAGAATCCCGAAGTTCAATAAAGACAGATTCAATTGATTCAAAATCAACGGGCTCAGTTACAATTAATGTTACTTCGCCTTTGAGACCGTGGGTTTTGGCCACATAACCGATTTTAAAGCATTGTTCTTTTTCCATAGTGTAAAATAAAAATGCCATCCCGCAAAGGAGATGGCATTTTATGAATTCAATTGTAGAAAATTACGCTTGCTCTTCAGCAGCAGGAGCGGCTTCAGCGGCAGGAGCAGCAGGAACTTCAGCCTTCTTACGGATGGCCTCAGCACGCGCTTCTTTCACTTTTGCTTCGGCATCTTTACGAGCTTTAGCAGCGTCTTGCTTCGATTTTGTCAGGCTTGAAACCTTTGATTCGATCTTAGCTTCTTTGCCTTTCAACCATTCAGCCAGTTTAGCGTCAGCAGCTTCTTGTGTTAAAGCACCTTTGTCAACGCCAATTTGCAAATGTCTTTTATACATGATGCCTTTGTAAGAAAGCATGGCACGTACGGTGTCAGAAGGCTGAGCGCCCACCATTAACCAATGGAAAGCTCTTTCTTCGTTAATCAGGATAGATGCAGGGTTGGTTGCAGGATTGTAAGTACCTACTTTTTCAATGAATTTACCGTCACGAGGCGCTCTTGCGTCAGCCACTACGATATCAAACATTGACAATTTTTTGCGGCCTCTGCGGGCCAATCTCATTTTTACCATTTTTTCTTACTTTTTTAATGTTGGAGCACGTCCGTTTTTAAAAGGATCGCAAAGGTAAACGGATTTTGAATATATGCCAACCCTGGCCTTGAGAAAGTGTCAAAATCAAGCTATTTGGCGGAAATGGATGTTAAAATATTGGCCATCAAGCTTTAATGAGCCAATAAACGTGTTCTTATCCATTATATTTGTTTAACCGATTATTAAGTTTTTTAATCTTAATCAACCTCAATACATTTGATTAGATTTCAATTTCTAATTCATGGATAAGTACAGTTACCTATCAAACGCTGACACGAGTTACATCGACCAGCTTTATCAAAATTATAAACAAGATCCGGCTTCGGTAGACGGCTCCTGGCAAAAGTTTTTTGAAGGATATGACCTTTCTTCACAGCGCTACGGTGATAATGGTCATGCCGGTGCTGCCGATGCACCAAACATTAAAGAGACCTATGTGCGTACACTCATTTTCGCGTACCGCTCATTTGGACACCTAAAATCGAATACTAACCCGGTCCGCGAAAGACGCGACCATGGCGTGCAGTTAGATCATACCAAATTCGGTTTGACCGATGCTGATTTAGATACCGAATTTGACGTAGCCTCCGAAATTGGCATGCCAAAGTCATCGCTGCGTAAAATAATCGAGCGTTTGAAGGTTCTTTATTTGGGAACGATCGGTTTTGAATACAACTTCATTCGTAATGACGAGGTGAGAAGCTGGTTCTTTGATAAAATTGAAAAGGAATACTTTAATTATAATCCCAATCAGGACGAAAAGAAACGAATCTTGGCTAAACTGAACGAGGCCGTAGTTTTCGAAAACTTTTTGCACACAAAGTTTTTGGGTCAAAAGCGCTTTTCATTAGAGGGTGGCGAAAATACCATCCCGGCTCTCCAGACTATTATTAATAAGAGTGCCGAATTGGGTGTGAAGGAAGTTGTGATAGGCATGGCTCACCGCGGTCGCTTGAATGTGTTGACGAACATACTCGGAAAAATTTACGAACAGATTTTCACGGAGTTTGAAGGAAACATCAATCCTGACCTTACCATGGGTGATGGCGATGTGAAATACCACTTAGGGTACAGCAGCCATATCGACACCCCATCCGGAAATAAAATTTACTTGAAGTTAACGCCCAATCCTTCGCACTTAGAAGCGGTAGATCCACTCGTAGTAGGCTACACCCGCGGACAAATTGATGATGAGTACAAAGGTGATTTGAGCAAAGGCATGGCAATCCTTATTCATGGTGATGCAGCTGTTGCCGGACAAGGTATTGTATATGAAGTAATTCAAATGTCGGGTTTGCCGGGCTATACTACCGGAGGAACGATTCACTTTGTGATTAACAATCAGGTTGGATTTACGACCGATTATGATGATGCCCGTACCAGCATTTACTGTACAGATATTTCTAAAATTGTTGACGCACCGATTTTGCACGTAAATGGTGACGATGCGGAGGCAGTTACTTTCTGTGCGAATCTGGCCGTGGAGTATCGCCAAAAATTCGGGAAAGATATATTCATTGACATGTTGTGCTATCGCAGACATGGACACAATGAGAGTGATGAGCCGAAGTTTACACAACCTAAGTTGTACAACCTGATTGCTAAGCACCCAAATCCACGCGAAGTATATGTGAAGAAATTGATTGAGCGTGGAGATGTAGATGCTTCTTTGGCCGATGAAATGGACAAGAGTTTCCGCAACCAATTACAAGATCGCCTCACGGAAGTAAAACAGAAACCTCTTCCTTATACGCCACAGAAAATTGAGAACGAGTGGGAGAAATTACGCAAGTCTACTCCGGCAGATTTTGATGAGTCACCGGACACGAGCATCAAACAAGCGGTAATTGATAAAGTGGCCAAGGCGCTTACGACTATTCCGGAAGGATTTAAGCCATTAAAGCAAATTGAAAAGTTATTGAAAGATCGCAGTGCGGCTTTCTTTGAAACCAAGATGCTGGGATGGGCCGAAGCCGAATTGCTTGCATACGGTTCGCTTCTTTCACAAGGCACACCTGTGCGCATGAGCGGACAAGATGTGAAGCGCGGAACATTCAGTCATCGTCACGCCTACTTCTTCGATGCCAATACTAACGAACCGTATTGCGGTTTAGACAACATCGAAAAGGGACAGCAGAAATTTAATATATATAATTCGCTGCTTTCTGAATTTGGTGTCTTGGGATTTGAGTATGGCTATGCGATGGCAACGCCTCACGCTTTGGTTATCTGGGAGGCGCAGTTTGGAGATTTCGCCAACGGTGCCCAAGTGATGATCGATCAATTTATTTCCAGCGCTGAATCCAAATGGCAACGCATGAACGGATTGGTGATGCTGTTACCTCACGGCTACGAAGGTCAGGGACCTGAGCACTCGAATGCACGCCCCGAGCGATTCTTACAACTATCCGCGGAGTATAACATGATTGTTGCTAATCCTACAACGCCTGCTAACATTTTTCATTTGCTACGCAGACAAGTAACATGGGAATTTAGAAAGCCGTGTATTGTATTTTCGCCTAAATCATTGTTGCGTCATCCAAGCGTGATTTCGCCAGTGAAGGACTTCACGAAGGGTTCATTCCAGGAAGTGATTGATGATCCGAATGTAAACGCGAAGGATGTGAAGAAAGTGGTTTTGTGTACAGGTAAAGTATATTATGATTTGCTGGAAGCGCAATCCAAGAAAAAGAATAAAGATGTTGCCTTGGTACGTTTGGAGCAATTGCATCCATTCCCTGAGAAACAGTTGAATGCTGTGTTGAAGAAATACAAAGGCTCTAAATTGGTTTGGACACAAGAAGAACCTGCGAACATGGGTTATTGGTCTTTCATCTTGCGCTACATGAGTGGACTTGAATTGATATCCCGTAAGGCAAGTGCATCGCCAGCCACAGGATATTCGAAAGTGCACAAGGCCGAGCAAGAGAAAATTGTATCGCAGTCATTAGAAATTTAATTCATTAACAAACGAATATGGCTCAGCAAGTAAAAGTGCCCACGGTAGGTGAATCGATCACCGAAGTGACTATAGCCAACTGGCTCAAAAAAGATGGTGACGTGGTAAAAATGGACGAAGTGATTGCCGAACTCGAATCGGACAAAGCGACATTCGAATTAACCGCGCCACAAGCCGGCACATTGAAAATAACAAAACCAAAAGGAGAAGTAGTGCCTATCGGAACAGTGATTTGTGAAATTGCCGATGGTGGTGCGGCTGCCGCTGCAACACCTACTACAACACCAACCAGTAAAGAGACAAAAACAGAAACCCCTTCGAATCAACCTATGAAAGCGACCGGAGCAATCAAAGAAATGAAAGTGCCTGCCGTGGGCGAATCCATTACAGAAGTAACGATTTCTACCTGGCTAAAAAAGGAAGGCGACTACGTTGGCTAAAAAAGGAAGGCGACTACGTAAAATTAGATGAAGTAATTGCCGAAGTAGAATCAGACAAAGCAACCTTTGAATTGCCTGCGGAAGCCAACGGTATTTTGCGGATTGTAGCGAAAGAAAAAACTACTCTGCCCATTGGCGGATTGATTTGTAAGATTGAAGTGACGGAAGGCGGTGCTCCTGCAGCTGCACCTTCTACTGCGTCTACTCCAACGGCACAAGCTCCGGCATCTGGTTCAGTTTCGTATGCAGCAGGAACACCTTCTCCGGCAGCTGCAAAGATTTTAGATGAAAAAGGAATCCCTACAGGACAAGTAGCCGGAAGTGGTGTGGGAGGAAGAATCACTAAAGACGATGCTGTGAAAGCGCAAGCGGCTGCACCGACTAAGGATACAAAACCGGCACCTAGCTTGGCACCACCAGTCATTACTTCGGGTGGAACGCGTGGTGAGCGTAGAGAAAAAATGACTTCGCTTCGTAAAACCATTGCTAAGCGATTGGTGGCGGTGAAAAATGAAACCGCAATGCTGACTACTTTCAATGAAGTAGACATGAAGCCCGTGATGGATCTGCGTTCGAGATACAAAGATCAATTCAAAGAAAAGTTTGGAGTCGGTTTAGGATTCATGTCGTTCTTCACCAAGGCCGTTTGCGTAGCACTAAAAGATTTCCCTGCGGTAAATGCCTCAATTGATAAAGATGAAATTGTGTATCACGATTACTGCGATGTTTCAGTGGCAGTTTCTACGCCACGTGGACTAGTGGTTCCCGTGATTCGTAATGCGGAATCATTGAGCATGAATCAAGTGGAGGCCGAAATAGTTCGTTTGGCATCACGCGCGCGTGACGGAAAACTTTCGATTGAAGAAATGACAGGTGGAACATTCACTATCACGAATGGCGGTGTGTTTGGTTCGATGCTTTCTACTCCGATTATCAACGCGCCACAATCAGCGATTTTAGGAATGCACAATATCGTGGAGCGACCTGTTGTAAAGAATGGAGAAATTGTAATCCGCCCGATTATGTATGTTGCTCTGTCGTATGATCACCGCATCATTGACGGTCGCGAATCGGTGAGCTTCTTAGTGCGTGTAAAAGAACTGTTGGAAGATCCGGGAAGATTGATCTTAGGTGTATAATAATTTGACTATCAGAATTTGAAATTGATATGAGTATGCAATACCAAGTTACAGTAATTGGTTCAGGCCCCGGAGGATATGTTGCGGCTATCCGTTGCGCACAACTCGGCATGAAAACAGCCATCATCGAAAAGTATGATACGCTGGGAGGTACCTGCTTAAATGTAGGATGTATTCCTTCCAAAGCGTTGTTGGACTCTTCTGAGCATTTTCACAATGCGGCTCATACATTCAAAGAACACGGCATCGACATCAGCGAACCCAAAGTAAATCTGGCGCAGATGATTTCGCGCAAAGCCGGTGTGGTGAAAGCCAACGTGGATGGCATTGCGTTTCTGATGAAGAAAAATAAAATCGATGTATTGAAAGGAGTCGGTTCGTTTGTTGATAAGAATACGGTGAAGATTACTTCATCCGATGGAAAAGAAACCACTATCACAACGGAGAAGGTAATTATCGCAACCGGATCGAAGCCCACACCATTACCATTTGCGCCTTTTGATAAAAAGAGAATCATCTCGAGTACCGAAGCGCTCGAACTCAAAGAAGTGCCCAAGCATTTGATCATTATTGGAGGAGGTGTTATTGGAATGGAACTTGGTTCTGTTTATGCGCGCATTGGTGCCAAAGTTTCTGTCGTTGAGTTTATGGACAGCCTGATTGCTACGATGGATGGAACCATGGGCAAAGAATTACAGAAAGCAACCAAGAAGTTGGGAATGGAATTTTATCTCGGCCACAAAGTGACGGCTGTTGAAAACAAAGGAAAAGAGGTAGTTGTAAAGGCAGAACCCAAAGCAGGCGGTGCAGCTATTGAATTGACTGGCGATTATTGTTTGGTGAGTGTGGGAAGAAGACCTTATACGGATGGTCTTGCTTTAGATAAAGTAGGTATAGAATTGGATCGCGGAAAAATTTCGGTAGACGATCATTTAAAAACAAAGGTCGACAATATCTATGCAATTGGTGATGTAGTTCGAGGTGCGATGCTTGCACACAAGGCCGAAGAAGAAGGTGTAATGGTTGCTGAGCAGTTGGCCGGACAAAAGCCACACATTAATTATTTATTGATACCAAGTGTGGTGTATACTTGGCCGGAAGTGGCGAGCGTGGGATATACCGAAGAGCAACTGAAAGAACAAGGCCGCGCTTACAAGTTGGGTAGTTTCCCTTACAAGGCATTGGGTAGAGCTCGCGCCAGTATGGACTTGGATGGCTTGGTAAAAATTCTTGCCGATAAAAACACAGACGAGATTTTAGGTGTGCATATTATTGGAGCGCGAGCTGCCGATATGATTGCTGCCGGAGTGGTAGCTATGGAATACCGAGCTTCCGCAGAAGATGTTTCGCGTATGAGCCACGCCCACCCTACCTATATGGAGGCGGTGAAAGAGGCATGCTTGGCTGCCACGGCCAATCGACCTATTCATTTGTAATCAATACATATTATTCTACGAATTCCGCGGAAGTCTAAACCAGCAGGTTTGGGTTTCCGCGGTTTGCTTTTAGATTGATTCATTTTTGGGTTTAGTTCTGTTTCGAGCTCTCGTTCATCTTTTTCTAAATCTATTTTCGATTTAAAATGATTGCGCAAAAAGACTGCGCAGCACAGGATCATCTTTGTATCATTAAATTGTAAAAAAATGAAACTAACAGCGCAACAACTTTTCGCAATTGGTTATTCGGAAGGTAAGGCCATGGGCATAGCCCTTTCAATTGCTGCTAACCAATTGGCACATCTTCCATTGGAAGATCAATTAGAGCTTTTAGGAAAAGTGATTCAAGATCCAGCTGCTTTTGAAAATGATGAGGTGCTATTACCGCTTGTTAAAGAGTTTATGAAGCCCGTCAATTCAGTTTGGGAATTGAAGACACAAGCGCTTCCCTATTCCATTTATGGAGCGGAAGCAATCGAACAAGGTGCGTTGCGACAAATGGAAACGGCCATGAAGTTGCCCATCACGGTGGCCGGTGCTTTAATGCCCGATGCACACCAAGGTTACGGACTTCCGATAGGTGGGGTGTTAGCCACACGCAATGCTGTCATTCCGTATGGTGTGGGAGTAGACATTGGTTGCCGTATGTGCATGACGATTTATGATTTGCCAACTTCTCTGTTAGAAGATCAAAAGGAAGGGTTTAAAAAAATGTTGGTCAACAATACCCAGTTTGGTCAAGCTACTTTTAAGAAGCCGAAAGATAACGCGATTTTTGAGCGCACCGAGTTCAAAGAATTAAGCATTGTACGCTCGTTGAAAGATCGCGCTTGGAAACAAATTGGTTCTTCCGGTGGCGGAAATCACTTTGTTGAGTTTGGTGTGGTTGAAATCACCAACACGATCAACGAATACAATCTTGCACCGGGATCATATCTGGCAGTGCTTTCTCATTCCGGTTCGCGTGGTTTGGGTGCCAACATCGCGCGTCATTATACGAATCTCGCGATGGAGCTTTGTAAACTTCCACAAGAAGCAAAGCACTTGGCCTGGTTGGATTTAACAACAGAAGTAGGACAAGAATATTGGTTGGCTATGAATTTAGCTGGTGATTATGCATCGGCATGCCACCACCAGATTCACGAGCGGATGGCCATTGGCTTGCGCGCAACACCACTTGCTATGATTGAGAATCACCACAATTTTGCCTGGAAAGAAAAAGATGCGAATACCGAAGAGCTGATTGTTCATCGCAAAGGTGCTACACCGGCAGGTAAAGATGTATTAGGAATTATTCCAGGCTCGATGGCCACACCCGGATTTATTGTGCGCGGTAAAGGACAAGCGGCTTCGATCAACTCAGCTTCACACGGAGCAGGGCGAACGATGTCGCGAACAAAAGCAAAAGAAACCATTTTGCCCGGACACGTAAATCAGTTTTTGAAGCAGGCTGGTGTAGAATTGATTGGCTCCGGCCTAGACGAAGCACCGATGGCTTACAAAGACATACATCAGGTGATGGCTGCACAACAAGATTTGGTAGATGTGTTGGGAACTTTTATGCCCAAGATTGTACGTATGTGCGGAGACGAAAAGTTTAAAGAGGTAGATTGAATTGGCAGCCTATAAAAATTAACAAAAATGGAAATCAATAAAGACTCATTACTCAAAATTGTTCATAAGTCACTTCAAAATGCCGAGGATTTAATTGCTGATGCTAAGCTTCTTCTAGACCATGACAGAAAAGCAAGATCCTATACCCTTTTTCAATTATCTATCGAAGAAGTAGGTAAATCAGTATTGGCTTTTAGTTTTTTGGTTTTCGAAAATTATAAAGACAAGAATCTGCAGGATAAATTTTTAAAAGAGATTAAAAGTCACCAATTCAAAACGAAAGCTGCCATAAGTTTTGATAATTATTTGATTGGTACTTTAAATGGTAAATTAGAGAAACGTGAATACTTTAAATTAATTGAAAGGGAATACTCAAGAGTCAAAGCTTCAGATGAATGGAAAAATTATAGCCTTTATTCTTCCGTCTATGAAGATGACTTTTTGACTCCATCAGAATTCAAGTTTGATCAACTGGTAAGCGATATTGAAACTAAGGCTAGGTTTAGATTGGCTGGTGCTAAAGCAATATTAGGACTTGGAGTAGCTAATATTGATCAGGTATT
>JBGAUU010000098.1:0-16780 GCA_044228465.1 Cyclobacteriaceae bacterium | reverse complement strand
GTGCCGTATAATCCCAATGCGTATCGGTTTGTGAATTCTTCCATTGATAATTCTGGTAACGGATATGCGCAAGGAGTAGATCTTTTTTGGAGAGATCGCGCATCTATCAAAAATTTGGACTATTGGATTTCATACAGTTGGGTGGATACACAAAGGTTGTATGAGAACTTTCCAACAAGTGCTACACCTGGATTTATCTCAAATCACAACTTAACTATCGTAGCCAAGTATTTTATCCCCTCCATCAAAATAAATCTAGCCACAACATATTCATTTGCCAGCGGCCGTCCTTATTACAATCCTAACAATTTGCAATTCCTTTCTGACCGGGCTAGTTCCTATGAAAATGTATCAATGAATGTGAGTTATGTTACCAACATCAAAAAGGCATTTGCTGTATTCTATGTAGGTATCGACAATTTACTCGATCGCCATAATGTGTATGGGTATCGCTATACCTCTGATGGTGCTACTAAATACCCGATCGAACCACCTTTGTATCGATCCATATTTGCCGGTATGAATTTTTCTCTAGCTGCTTTTAATCGCGATGAACTCTAAGTCAATCAAAAATCTAATCATTAACAATTTATTTATAAACCAAACAAAAAGAACACATGAAAACGAAAATGCTCCTGCTCTTGGTACTTTGTACTAGTTTCTTACATGCGCAAACAGTGGATGAAGCGCTTCAATCAACCTTGCGCCAGTTTTATGCTGCGTCTACGCAAGAAGAGCGATTAGCAAGCTGCAATCGCCTGTCATTGATTGCCAATAAGTGGAACTCTGAATGGTTTACCCATTATTATTCGGCTTACACCAAAACATTATTAGGTGTTTACGAGCAAGACCGAACAAAAAAGATTGGTTATTTTGAAGAAGCTGAGAAAAATCTTGAAACAGCTCGGTCTAAACAAGACAATGACGAAGTGTACGCACTTGCTGCCATGATTGCCAGCATGAAAATTGGAATCTATCCCGATCAATGGCAAAAGTATGGTGATCAATTTGCCACCAATATCAAAAAGGCTAAAGATTTAAGAAAAGAAAACCCGAGACTCTACTACCTTGAAGGGATGAGTAAGTTTTACACTCCTGAAGCCTATGGCGGTGGGAAAAAAAGTGCACTCCCCTACTTTCAAAAAGCAGCCGAATATTTTGCTTTGGAATCAGATACAGATATCCGAAAGCCGAGTTGGGGTAAAAAGCAAAATGGTGAGATGATAAAGAAGTGTGAGGAGTAAAAATTCAAAGCCTGCGAATTTATCTAAATGAAATTCGCAGGCTTGATTCAACTTTCCCCTCCCTACTTTTCTTTTAAAAATTGTAAATTCGTTACGCCCCAATTTGTAATAGTAAAGCCATTAACGATACCGGTCGTATTTCTTGTAAAGTTGATTTCGAAATAGAATGTATTCGGACCACTGCCGGTAAATTTATTTTCGCCTGTGCGTTTCAAAACAATATCATCCAATCGAATATGTTTCATCACAAGTTGGTTGTTATTTACTTCTAGGTAATAGCGAGCATCAAGCTCATCGCTGAAATAAGTTCCTTCGAATTCAGTCAATTGAATGGAGAAGTTTTTAGCCGCATTGGTGGTCGTGTTGCGAATAGTAGTTGTCTCAGAGGAAGTCATAGCCTTTTTTTGTAAGAAAGACTCATTGATATAAAAATCAGCAATATTATATCTGCCACCCAGATCTTCATTATGTTCATCGTTGCTCAGGTGAATAATCGACAGTCGCTGATCGGGAAAGCGACCTAAAAAAGTTCGGAAGCCTGCGGTATGTCCACCATGCCCTATTCGTTTCACACCGCGGTAATTGGTTACGAATTGTCCTTTCGCATAAAAGATCGAATCTCCTTCGTCCATACGCACAAATACTTTCTGCCCATTATCCAGATAGGAAACTTCATTAAAACGATCGATCAATTTTTGATCGCCTACTATGGGTCTTTCAAAATTTAATGCCCACTTCGCGAGATCTTCCACGGTGGTTAATAAACCTGAAGGCCCCGGAGTTGTACTGAGTGAAGGTCTGTGGTAATATTGATTCTTGATCTTTTCATAGGATTCAGCTTTGTTTTTAATCACTAATTGGTAATCATCGCAAAACAGTGTGTTGCTCATTCCAAGAGGAGTAAATATTTTTTCGTTTGTGTAAGCAGCAAATGTTTTACCGGTAGTGCGTTGTACGATTTCAGTTAATAAAACATAGCCTGCATTACAATATTTATACATAGTGCCGGGAGTAAAAACCAGACCACGTTGCTTGTTCATCATCTTCAAAAGCTGCGCGGTAGTGGCAATATCAGTGATGTAATAGCCCGCTATAGAAGTCAGTGCCCCATAGTCTCGTAAGCCACTGGTGTGTGCCAACAAATGTTTGATTTTAATAGTACCTGCATACGCGGGCAGTTCGGGTATGTATTTTTTTATATCATCTTCTAACGAGATTTTGGCTTCATTCTCCAACAGATAAATCGCAAACGCAGTGAATTGCTTTGAAACGGAGGCAATATCGAATACCGTTTGAGTCGTAATCGGTATGTTATAATTTAAGTTAGCCATACCATACCCTTTCTTGAATATCACTTTACCATCTTTTACAATGGCTACAGCCACACCCGGTGACTTGGAATGGTAAGAGCTGAAAATGGAATCAATTTTGACAGAAGCTATTTTATCAGTTTGAGCTTGAGTGTGGTGACCCAGAGCTAAACAGCTCACTGCAAAAAAAAGTCTTATCGGGCATTTCATATGGTGAATATATGTCGGTATTAACGAATATACTTTTTTCATTTGTTCGTGGCTTTAGTGGTTGCCCGCAACTGACTCTCAAATTGCTGAATTGCAATCATGGCATTAGCATCTTCTTTGTATTTGGCTTTCAACGAGTCAAAAATTTCTAATCCACGAACATCTCCTATTTCAGTTATTAAAAGTGTAGTATAAAAAATACCATGAATATCATTTTCGTTCATTGCTTTTTTAAATCCGGCAAGAAGGAATGGATATGCCTTTTGACTTTTGCCAAGTGTTTTAATAGTTTGGGCGGCAATGATCCGGTAATCCCAAATGGGCACCGCCAACACCCAATGCGGTGATGTTAAATCACCCAAAGCTTTATAGGCAATGTCAAATCCACGAGGATCTTCCAGTTGCTGCAAAGCAAACAGTGAACTTAACAGGCTTTGGTTCTTCCACGAAGGTTTGTTTATCAGTTTCTTCAACGCTGGGAATGCTTTCGGACTTTTACTTTTTCCCAAAGCTATGGCGGCCGAATTGATCACACGATCGCTGGAATCGTTGAGCGCATTCAAATACACTTGATCATACTTCGGATCACGTGTCATTCCTAAAAAATTAATAGCAGTAGCACGAACCCATGCTTTCTCTTGCTGGATGAGATTCAATAGTGTAGAAACAGTTGCTTCACCCAATGGAATAGGTTTTGATTGAAGGTTTGGCGGAGCCAGCATATTCTGCAACTGAGGAAGTGCCACTCCCCATTTAAATCGCCAATAGCTCTTTTCTGAAAGCACACTTCGATAGGCTGCGATAATCTTATCTTTGTCTGCCGAGGATGTTGTTTCCTTCTTAAAATAGTTTACAAGTTCACTGCCAGCTCCTCTTCTACCAATTACATCTGAGTCGTTTTGAAATTGGTACAATAGTTCGTCCAACGTTTTCTCAAAGCGAACTTCCTTTACCCACGAATCTTCATAATCGAAATTTACGAGCAGCGGGGCTTGCGCTAATGTAAAATTATAAGTGTTGGACTCCTTGGGCTGTAGCCAAACTCTTTCAATTCGTCCGTTTAATTCGATCTCAACGTTCCCCTGAAAATATTCAGTCTGTGGTTGCGGATCAAGCCGATCTGTTTTTTGTGTTTGCCGAACGGTCAGTATCAGTTGGCGCGTAACAGCATCATATTTCTTTGATACTTCAAAAATAGGATGCCCCATTTTATACACCCATTGATCAAAGAACCAATCCATCGGTTGGCCACTGGCTACTTCAACCGACTTTCTAAAATCTTCCGTTGTAACTAATCCACCCCCATAAGTGCGCACAAAATAGCGAATGGATTTCCACCAGTTGTCTTCACCTAATTGCTTTCGCAGCATATGCAAAACCTGCGCCCCATGAAAACTCGTGTAGCCATCATTGATAAACGAAGCCGGATCATCGTAATGCATCGTCACTAACGGATGGCGATAGCCCGAATTCCAGGTGGGTAGATAAATAATATTGCGGTCCCAGTTGCGTGGATACAAGTGAAATTCAGTATCGCCATTTTTATATTGATCATATAGCTCCGAAAAATAACGAGCAAATGATTTCGTCAACCAGCTATGACTCCAGTCGGCCGGTGTCAAATAATTTCCGAACCACTGTTGCGCAAGTGTTTCACTTTCCAAATCATCCCAAAGGTAGAGAAAGTCTTGGTGCGTGCGGTCATCATCTACCATGTTTTCGGTTTGGGTGGAGAGTGTATTCCCTCCTACACCCCACGGCAAATCTTGCACAAAGGCTTGCGAATACGTTGGATAGGGATAAGGTACTCCTGTCACCTCCGAAAAGTACCGAATCATTTCCGGCAGTTGCTCTACGCTGGCGGTGGTAGCTGCTACTTCATCGGGCAGTGAATAATTGTGCAATGTAAATTGATTAACCTGCTGTGGCACATCGGTAAACTCGCCCACGATTAGCGATGTGAGATGATTGGCATAGGGAACATCTGCCTTGTAATGAAACACATGCATCCCACCAGATAATTCCTTTCGTTCGACTAAACGTCCGTTACTCAAGGCCGTAAACTTTTTTTCTACGGTAATTTTAATTTCAGTGGTGCGCAAATCATTGGGAGCATCATAGCAAGGAAACCAAAGTCGATTTCCTTCCGGCTCGCCCATCGCCCACAATTGTTGTCTTCGATTCGGTTCAGTAGAAGTTGGTCCAAAGAATCGGAGGCCTTTGCCATTCGTTCCTCCCAGACTATTCGGATCAGATGGGCTATGCCAAGTTGAATGATAGGTGATTTTTAAAACTATATTTTCATTAGGTGGATAGTCGCGATTCAATTGAATGACTAATCCTTCATTTTGAGATTGATCATCGTAGGTAAACGGCAATCTCGAACCATCCGATAGATTGACATAGGAGATCGATAACAAGCCCGCATCTAATTTGATTTGTGCTGTTTTCTGTAGTAGCGAAAGCGTAATCGTGGCGATTCCAAACACTTGCTTCTTTGCCCAATCTAATTGAATATCCAAAGCAATGTGTTTCACATCTACCGACCGCACTCGTGCCCAGCGAGCAGGCGGTAACTTTTTAAGGCTATCAGTACTCTGTGCATGCAGGTTGAGCTGCATCACTATCATTACCCCAATGATCAAATATTTTTTCATTTGTTTTCGGTTTAAAATTCTCCTTGCTTCATTCGATGGTACTCCATATAACTGGCGGTAGCATGCGCCTGTGACACTCCCCAAATTTTTTCAACTACAAAAAAAGATAAATCAATTCCTGCTGAAATGCCACCGGAGGTATACAACTGATCATCTGTTTGAATAAATCGCTGGTCATAACATGGAATGGCAGTGGGCGCTAATCGCAACACATGTTCATACACTTCGTGATGGGTGCAAAAGGGTCGACTGTCCAACAAATTCGCCTTAGCCAGCAGTCGTGCCCCCGAACAAATGCTCAAAGTGATTTCTGCAGAAGCCTGAGCACGTTTCAGCCAGTCAATTACGTTCAAATCGTTCATTACCACTTTCGATCCTTGTCCACCGGAAATAATCAAAATGTCGATGGGCGGATGATGATGGATGGAATAATCGGGCATAACTTTCAAGCCATTGACTGCAGTAACTAATTCTTGCTTGGGTGCAACAATAAATACTTCGGCCAGTGAATGATTCTCTAATTGCGATGTCACTGAAAATACCTCGAAAGGCCCTGCGAAATCGAGCACTTCGGCATCATCATAAATAAAAATTCCAATTCGTTTTTTCATTTTAAAACAGGTTAGACAATACAATAGCAGTCAATCGAAGTTGACAAAAATTGAGTTCGAATAATAATCGTTAAAGCGGATGTAAAACTTGCAGGTGCCTTTTGGCAACGAGGTTGTTCAATTTATTTTGAAGCATGTTACTCATCGAGTAAGAACTTCGTTCTTTTGCCAAAAGATATTCTTGTTCCGTGTTGTAAAAAGTAATAAGCAGCACCAGTTTCTTTTCCTGATAGACATGCTGCGGCTTATAATCATTGTTTGCCGACTCGCAAATCCAACTACTTGATGAGGTCATTCCTGCTTTCGAAAGATGTGGAACGTAGTCATTTATCAAGAAACGCAATAATTCTGACCTATCTGTTTTGGCGATGAAATATTCTGATACACATACTCTTCCGTTGGGGTTGAGTTGTTGAATGGAAAATCCGGAGGTTGTATCCATTTCTTGATTTCGAATCGTAACCGGCTTCATCAAATTCACATTGTAGCTATCCACCAGCATACGATTCGTTTCACCGCGAATAGTTTTCCAATATTCACCATAATAAAAGTCTTTCATAAACTGACTGCGTGAAGCCATATCTATAAATCCACGGAACCAAACAAAATTATCAGCTGAATCTTTTAAACTAAAAGGCGGAACCATTTTTGCGCCTAATGCAGCCTGTTGGGGTGCAATGCTACGCTGAAAGAATGTATGAAACTCCGATCGCTTTCCCGGCTGCAAAATATAGTCGCGAACTTCCAGCACCTTTATGGTTGGTTCTTCTTGTGTATGACTTTGAATGGATGTTAAACCAACAAAGGTTGTCACCATCAAAAAAAGTAACATCAATTTCATGTTGTGCTTATTTTTTTAACTTGATCTTAACAACCGAATCACCTGACGTTCGCTGGTAAGTCCACAGTGCTTTGCCATTTGCTTGCGGCTCATATCCGGATTACCAGCTAATTTCTTCAACACCTCTTTGCGCAAAATGGAAGTATATTCATTTACCGTAATACCCGTTTCACGTTTAAAAATTCGTGTGAGATTACGCGGACTCATGCAGGCTTGATCTGCCAATTGCGATAGACTGACACGTTTCTGCAGGTTGTAATGCAAATAGTCTTGTACTTGATGAATACCCGAGTGGATGTGATTGCGGTATTTCAAAAAAGAACTCTCTTGCGATTCCGTTCCTCGTCTTCGCGCGTAGATCACTAACTCGCGCGCCACCTTATACGACAAATGATCATCCGTAAGCTGTTCTAAAATGTAGAGTGCCAGATCAATTCCAGCCGTCACACCGGCACTGGTATAAATGCCATCGCACTCGGTAAATAAAATATCTTCCACCAACTGAATGCGAGGAAAACGTTTTTTCAACTCGGCTGTTCGTTTCCAATGCGTAGTGCATTTGCGTCCGTTGAGCAACCCCGCAGCACCTAAGAAAAACGCTCCGGTGCAAATGGAAACTATTCGAACACTAAGCGCATGCATCTCTCCTACCCATCGCAACAGTGCCTGATCTCCTGTCAACTGCTTCGAAACTAAATAGGAAACCTCAGCACCAGCTACCACTAAAAAATCTCCACAACGAAGTGACACCTCGCTGTAATGAGGCAACTTTCCAAATGGAAAATCGCTGGAGGTGGTTAAATCTCTTTCATGTGCGCAATACTGAATTTCTAATTGAGCACCTTGCTCTATGCCTTCCTGAAAAACCTGAATCGGCCCGGCTAAGTCAAGCAAATGCGTTCGTGGTAAAACCAGAAAAACAATTTTGGTGGTATTCATACGCGATTTCTGTTAGCAAACGTAAAGGAAAGATACACGTAAGAAAGGACAGATCAGTGACAAATCCGGCCAACATCATTTAACGATGAAAAACCTGGTTATTTGGTTATTTACCAAATGAATCGAGAGGTAAATACATATTCAAACCGGACATCAATAGCCACTCAATGCTGTGTGTTGCTATCCAGTTTTAATCGTTTGATCATATCAGAATGAAGTGTGTCGGCATAGGCACCGTAGGCATCTACAATCAACCCCTTCGATCCATTCGTAGCGCTTATGGCGAAAAGAATCGTGCTATCATCGGGATCATTCAGCCCTTCAAAGCGGTGCACTTCATCTACATGAAATTCATTGGGAGTTAATCGAAGGTCTAAAGACTCGCACTCCAGCACATCATACTTCAGCAAAAAGTCATACGTATAACCACGCTTCTTCAAATCTTCCATCGCTTCACTCAAAGTTTCGAACATCTTCATATGGGTATGATTTACAGATCAATAAAAATACTAATTTTAAAACTTGAATATGAAGAGACTACTTTGGATTTGGGTTTTAGCGCTCTTGTGGGGATGCGGATCGTCATCCTCTTCCAGCAGCAAGAAAGTAGTAAAACCCCGCTATCACCACGTGTGGGCCAAGGGCAATAAATACCGTATCGACATTCCCATTGGCAATCGCCACATCCGTCTCTTTCAGCGAAAGCGAACCAAAGCTGTTAAAATGAAATAGCCCGTTTTTAGCTAAGCCCCTTCATTACAATTTCTAAATTCTTACGGAGAAACATCTTCACCATGCTGATTTGATTAACATGCGCGCTTACAATCGAACCGTAGAATAGTGTAGTGAGCAAATTACAGATGTCGCGGGTGGAAGCCGACTTGGTGATCTCTTTTTTGAAGATCGCTTCCAATGCAAACTTCTCCATCATTTGATCCAGCGAGAGAATCTCGACTAGATGAATATCAGCCACATCAGGGAAGAGCAATTTCTTCTCTTCGGCCTTCAGTGGAAATGGTTTGGGTGCCCTACTTAAATCCGACAAGTAGGCAAACAGACTGAGAATAATTCCCGGATGTGTTTCAAAATCCTCGCTGAGTTTGTCAAACAAATACATAATACCGGCCACGCCTTCTTTGGGCTTATCGCGCAATTCTACGGTGCGTTTCAAGCACCAGATGCGGAAGTAGTACATCAGCATATCTTCCTTGACGGGGAAATATTTGAAGAGGGTAACTTTCGAAATTTTGGTTCGCTTGCAGATTTCAGTAACGTGAATCTTGTCAAACGATTTAGATCCGATCAGCTTTACCATTTGGTCGAGGATCACCAATTTCAAACGAGCTGCTTTTTCTTTTCGTAGGTTCATAGTAAAGTTCGAGCCGAAATAATACATTTAACTATCAAAACCAAAATCTAAATCCATGAAGGGCATTTATTTACTCCTGTTTACATTCTTTATTTTCTCTTGTGAAGAGCAAACTTCTGAAAAACGAACTACTGGTGTGCTGGCTGATTCGGCCATGGTGGTGTCGGCTCATCCGCTGGCCTCACAAATAGGCGTAGACATCATGAAAAAGGGCGGCAATGCCATCGATGCAGCCATTGCCACCCAACTAGCGCTTTCCGTTTCCTTTCCGGCAGCCGGCAATATTGGTGGTGGTGGGTTTATGGTCATTCGTTTGAAAGATGGAACTACCACCACTCTCGACTTTCGTGAAATGGCTCCGGCCGCTGCTACTACCAACATGTATCTGGATGAAAAAGGTGAAGTTATTACAGATTTAAGTTTAAAGGGTCATCTGGCTTCCGGTGTGCCGGGATCGGTAGATGGCATGGTAGAAGCGCATAAAAAGTATGGCTCACTTCCGTGGAAAGATTTGGTGCAGCCCGCCATCGATTTAGCGAAAAACGGTGTGGTACTCACCGGCCGCGAGGCATTGTGGTTCAATCAGGCGAAAGCCAATCTCGAAAAATACAATTCGGTGAAGCCCGAATTTCTAATACGCGAAGAATGGAAAGCCGGAGATACGGTGAAGTGGTTAGCCATGGCTGCCACACTCGAGCGTATCCGCGACAATGGACGAGCCGGTTTCTACGAAGGCAAAACAGCCGAGGATTTAGTGGCTGAAATGAAACGTGGCAAGGGCATCATTACTTTGGAAGATCTTAAAAACTACAAATCCGTTTGGCGCGATCCCATCATTGCGTTCTATAAAGATTATAAAATCATTTCGATGCCTCCTTCCTCCAGCGGTGGTATCTGTCTATTGCAATTGTTGAAATCCATCGAGCCTTATCCGGTCAGTACGTGGGGCTTTCATTCAGTGAATTCAATCCATTTGTTGACCGAGGCTGAGCGCAGGGTGTTCGCGGATCGGGCTAAATTTTTAGGTGACCCTGACTTCTTTAAAGTGCCTGTATCACAGATGCTTTCAAACGAATATATCACGGAACGCATGAGCACTTTTAATCCTGAAAAAGCTACGCCTAGTTCGGAAGTAAAGTCGGGGAACATACCGGGTTATGAATCAGAAGAAACCACTCACTTTTCGGTTGTCGATCCACAAGGCAATGCAGTGGCTGTTACCACTACACTCAATGGTTGGTTTGGTTCTTTTGTAGTGGTGGATGGCTCCGGATTTTTTATGAACAATGAAATGGACGACTTCAGTGTGAAGCCGGGTGTGCCCAACATGTACGGAGCCATTGGCGGAACAGCCAATAAAATTGAACCGGGAAAGCGCATGCTGAGCGCAATGACACCCACGATCTTAGAAAAGGATGGCAAACTGTTTATGGTTCTGGGATCACCCGGTGGTACTAAAATTATTACAGGCGTATTTCAAACTATTGTGAATGTAATTGAACACGACATGACTATGCAGGAAGCCGTCAACGCCAAGAGATTGCATAGCCAGTGGTTGCCCGATGCGATCTTACCCGAGAAGGGCGCGCTGAATGAGCAAGACAGCATCAAGCTGGCCAGCATGGGGCACAAGTTCACCTTCATCAAAGGCACCGGCTTCGGTCGTGTGGATGCTATTCTGATTCGTGATGGCAAACTGGAAGGTGCAGCCGACTATACCCGGGGCGATGACAAAGCGGTGGGCTACTAATTTTGCCAAAATTGAAATGTCATTTTCGGTGATCGGGTTCAATCCTTATCTTCGGGCAAAATTTAACACATGAGTCAGGCTAATTTATCGCACCTACAGAAAGTTGCAACCCAGGTAAGAAGAGACATCGTGAGAATGGTGCATGCCTGCCAAAGTGGACACCCCGGTGGCTCATTGGGATGTGCTGATTTTCTAGTGGCGCTTTACTTCCATCACATGAAGCACGCTCCTGCGTTTCAAATGGATGGCAAAGGAGAAGACTTGTTCTTTTTATCCAATGGACATATTTCACCGGTTTGGTATTCGGTGTTGGCACGTGCCGGTTATTTTGATGTGAAAGAGTTGAGTACTTTCCGCTTTTTGAACACACGCCTGCAAGGGCACCCAACTACGCACGAGCACCTTCCAGGTGTGCGCATTGCCTCGGGTTCATTAGGTCAGGGATTATCGGTTGCATTGGGTGCAGCACAAGCTAAGAAAATGAACAACGATAATCAGTTGGTTTATGTGTTGATGGGTGATGGCGAACAACAGGAAGGACAAGTGTGGGAGGCTGCCATGTATGCCGCCCACAACAAAATAGATAATGTAATTGCCACCATCGATTATAATGGACAACAGATTGACGGACCGGTAGATAAGGTTCTCTCGCTCATCGATTTAAAAGCCAAGTGGGAAGCGTTTGGTTGGACCGTGTTGGAGTTCAACGGCAATAACATGGAGCAGACCGTAGCTGCTATTGATAAAGCAAAATCATTGACCGGTAAAGGCAAACCCGTGATGAACATCATGAAAACCGAAATGGGTTTTGGAGTCGATTATATGATGGGCTCACACAAGTGGCATGGCGTAGCTCCCAATGATGAAGAACTCAAAAAAGCCCTCGCCCAATTGGAGGAAACATTAGGGGATTATTGAACAACCCAGTTGACAATTTGGCAATTGACAGTAGGCAATAAGATCGGTATTGAGTAATAATCAGTTGACAATTAACAGTCTGTTGTGGGGTATTGATTAGTTGTGGGCAATGAGCAGAAAACAGTTGACAATAAGCAATTGACAGTTGACAAAATAGTAATTCTCAAATTGACTCATTTTCAAATCAACCAATTATCGAGTTAGCTAATTTCCAAATTTTCAAATTACTTAATTTTCAAATCGAGTTAAGCCTTCTTCTTCCTAAAAAACCTTCCCTTTTTCTCAGGTGCATTTTCAGCAAGAGTCAAGCATTCTGCCAGCGTAAGTTCTGCAGGTTCTTTTCCTTTCGGGATCTTGACGTTTTTCTTACCCGCTTTAATATAAGGTCCGAAGCGACCGTTTAGAATTTGCACATCCGCATTTTCAGCAAACAACTTGATGGTTTTGTTGGCGTCTGATTCGCGTTTAGCTTGGATCAATTCAACTGCTCTGGCTGGCGTGATCGTATACGGATCCTCTCCTTTCGGTATGGACACAAACTTCTTGTCATGAAGAACATAAGGTCCAAAACGACCAATGTTAGCCACTACTTGTTTATCTTCGAACATACCCAGATCGCGCGGCATTTTGATCAACTCAAGTGCATCTGCCAGGGTTACATTTTCAATGAACTGACCAGGACGAAGACTCGCGAATTTCGGTTTTTCGCCACCGTTGTCATCGGGGTTCTCTCCTACTTGAATGTACGCTCCGAACTTACCCAACTTGACATATACATTCTTTCCTGATTTCGGGTCTACACCCAGTTCGCGGCTCTTATTTTGAACCGAGGAGCGCTCAACCAATTCTGTTTTGGCAACTGTTTTATGGAATGGCTTGTAAAACTTGCCAATCATCTTTTGCCACTTCAGTTTGCCATTGGCAATCTCATCAAACTCCTGTTCGATTTCTGCGGTGAAGGAATAGTTAGTGATGTCCGGGAAATGCTCTACCAGAAAGTCATTCACCACCATGGCAATATTGGTTGGGAATAACTTATTGCTCTCCGCACCCGTAATTTCAGTTTCTACTTTGTTGGTGATTTTCTTTCCCTTCAGTTGAAGTACTGTGTACGAACGCTCCACGCCTTCACGTGATTCTTTCACTACATATCCGCGCTTCTGCACAGTCGAAATAGTTGGTGCATACGTAGATGGTCGGCCAATGCCGAGTTCGTCCAATCGCTTTACCAAAGCCGGCTCTGTGTAGCGGGCCGGATGTCGGGTGAATGTCTGCGTAGCATTCAGCTCACTCAAATCCAATTTCTGACCTACTTTTAATGGAGGCAAAACTTTGCTGCCTTCATCTTCACCATCCTCATCGTCCTTCGATTCCATATACACTTTTAGGAATCCTTCAAACTTCACTACTTCGCCTGAAGCGGTTAGTTTACGATCACTTTTCGATATCGTGATAGAAGCCGTTGTTCTTTCCAACTCGGCATCTGCCATTTGCGAAGCAATGGCACGTTTCCAGATCAATTCATACAAGCGCTTGGCATTGCGGTCCATTCCAGGATCCATCAACGAAAAATCGGTAGGCCGAATCGCCTCGTGAGCTTCCTGTGCGTTGTCGGATTTGCTTTTGTAGGTGCGGGTGTGAATAAACTCCTTTCCATAAGCCGACCCGATTTGCTTCACCGCTCCATCGACTGCTTCGGTTGATAAATTAACTGAGTCCGTTCGCATATAAGAAATGAAACCAGACTCGTACAACTTCTGCGCCACCAACATGGTTTGTGAAACGGAGAATCCTAGTTTTCTACCTGCCTCTTGTTGCATAGTAGAAGTGGTGAACGGAGGTGCCGGTGATTTTTTAGCCGGCTTCTTTTGCAGATCGCCAATCGAAAATTCAGCTCCTTTGCAAGTCTCAAGAAAGGCCATCGCATCTTCTTCCTTGGCAAATTTTTCAGAAAGTTCGGCTAGCAATTGTTTGCCTTTTCCTAAATCAAAAATAGCGTTTACACGGAATGAAGATTTCGATTCAAATTTTTCTATTTCGCGTTCACGTTCTACGATCAGTTTAACGGCAACTGACTGCACACGTCCGGCCGAAAGTCCGGTCTTGATTTTCTTCCATAATATGGGAGAAAGCTCAAAGCCCACAAGTCGGTCGAGCACTCTGCGTGCCTGCTGGGCGTTAACCAAATTAATGTCAATTCCGCGTGGAGTTTTGATCGCATTCAGAATGGCATTTTTGGTGATTTCCGTGAAAACTATTCTGCGGGTTTTCTTATCCGTAAGGTCTAAAACCTCTTTTAAATGCCACGAAATCGCCTCTCCCTCGCGGTCCTCGTCAGTCGCCAGATAGACTACATCAGCAGCTTTGGCTAGACTCTTTAAGTTCTTGATAATCTCCTTCTTATCTGGCGAAACTTCATACTTCGGCTCGAAATCGTTCTCTACATCAATAGCCGCATTTCCCTTTTGTAAATCGCGAATATGCCCCATGCTGGAGGCCACTTTATAGTCTTTACCTAAAAAACTCTCGATTTTCTTTATTTTAGATGGCGACTCAACGATTACAAGATTCTTCGACATGCCGGATTTTAACTTTAAAGGGCTCAAATATCCGTAAAATTTTAAAACCGCAAATTACCGTTCGACCCGATCGCCCAAAATGGAGACTAATTTGAATTTAAAATCGTTGGATTAGAAAGCAGGCATCCGCTTGATTCACATTAACTTGCGGCTATCCATGAAATCAAAACCAAGTAGGTTGAAAATACATGGAAAGAATTTTCAAGCACGTCACTGATTTCAAACGAATCAACCTATTTGCGATAAAATGAGTCGTTATCTTTTTCTCATCCGTCATGCCGAAACATCCGAAAAGGAAATGGGCGAAACCGATCTGGATCGCAAACTAACTTCGAAAGGAATACATGACGCGCAAAATCTTCGATTATTATTAAGTAAAGTTTCGAATCCGCCCCGAATAATTACGCATAGTCATGCAGCGCGTACGACACACACAGCCAAATTGTTAGCAGCATTCGATCCGGCTATTCAATTAATCGTTGAGCCGTCCATCTACCATGCAACGCCAAAAGAATTATTAAAGATCATTCAGCGCATGACCAATGATTATGATAGCGTGGCTATCGTTGGCCACAATCCGACTATCAGTGCGATTGCGCAAGATTTGACGAATCAAACGATCAGCGGTTTTTCTCCGGCTACCATCGCAGGTTTTCAATTTCAGGTGAATAAATGGGCAGATGTAATGCCGGGAAGCGGGCTATTGACGCTATTTAAAGAGCCCAATATTTTATGATTCCCAACATTTTCATTTACTTTAACCATTCTTTCTCTCATGGAAATTTCAGTAGATTCGCTTATCCGGCAAAGTATTGATCAACAACGTATTCTTCTGGTCGGTAATCAGCGCAAAAAGCTCTCTCATTTCATCCGCCATATTCTCTCGTTCAATCATAAAGCTTTTAATTTTTTCTCCGAAGGTCAGTTGACTGAACAATCGGGTGCTCCGGTGCTTATCATTGAAGGCAATTCACAGTTGGGTGAGTTTCAGCATCACGTTCTACTGCTCACCGCTTCATCCGACACCAGCCTTGCCGAACTCACTTCGCTGGCCGATGCAACACCGAAAGGAGGTATTTTACTTTACCCGGAAAGTGACAGCAAGTTGAAAGCCATTGGCGCGAAAGAACGTGTCGATGTGCAGCCTATCCCCTACAAGGTAATATCGCACGAAGTAAAAAACGGAGTAACCACACTTGTTACCAGCACCAACGAAAAATTCCCTTTGCAAATTCAAGGCGAAGAAAACATGTTGTTGTTGGCTGCCGCGAAAGAACTGCTGAAGAAAATCGGCATCTCATCCAGTCAGTTTTACAAGGCCGCAGCCACACTCTCTTAATTGTATTTCCTTTGTTCCCCTTTTTATGAAGTTGCACTTAAAAATTCCTCTTTGCTTTTTTGATTTAGAAACTACGGGGATCAATATTTCTCAAGACCGCATTATTGAAATTGCAGTTATCAAATTAATGCCTAATGGCGAAACCATTCGCAAAAGCAATTTGATAAACCCCACCATTCCTATTTCGGCTGAATCAACTGCTATTCATGGAATTACAAATGAGGATGTGAAGGATAAGCCGGTCTTTAAAGAGGTTGCCAAAGAGTATGTCAAATTTCTGGAAGGAGCCGATCTGGCCGGATTCAATATTCTGAAGTTTGATATGCCCATGCTGGTAGAAGAATTTCTTCGTGCTGAGGTAGAATTTGACTACAGTCGAAAGAAATTGATTGACGCACAGCGTATTTTTCATTTGATGGAAAAGAGAACGCTCTCAGCCGCGTATCAATTTTACTGTGGCAAAAGCCTTAGCGATGCCCACTCTGCAGAAGCCGATACACAAGCGACCATGGACGTATTATTAGCACAGGTAGAGCGCTACGAAAATCAACCCGTAACAGATGCACTTGGCAAAAAGATCGGCATGATAACCAACAGTGCTGAAGCGTTGAGCCAACTCACGTCATCAGAGTTGGTGGATTTGGCCGGACGAATGATTCGCAATGAACGCGGGGAAGCGGTATTCAACTTTGGCAAGCACAAAGGCAAATCGGTGTTGAAGGTATTCAAAGACGAACCAGCCTATTACGACTGGATGATGAATGGCGACTTTGCACTCGACACTAAGCGGTGGTTAACCAAGATTAAGTTGAGTGTGTTGACGGGCAAATAATCCGATCCGTTACAGTCTTAGCGAATTATACCTCTTTCCACGTATGGTCTGCCAACAATCGCACGGCTGCGACAAAGTTGTAGGGTGATTTTGCACCCCATTCTTTGGGTCCGATCATCGATAAGATGTGCGATCCGTCTGCATTCTCATACAAATAATATAATTGGCCAATCACCGGGCT
>JBGAUU010000006.1:0-88102 GCA_044228465.1 Cyclobacteriaceae bacterium | reverse complement strand
AAGCGCGGAAGACTTTCTGTATTGTTTTGGTCGATTTTACTTTATTCGCTGGCGAATATTGCCAATGGTTTTGCAAATACCGTTGATCAATATGCAATCCTTCGCTTTATAGCCGGTATTGGTTTGGCTGGAGAATTAGGTGCGGGCATTACGTTAGTTTCTGAATCGTTGCCGGTTCGCTTACGCGGATATGGCACTACATTAGTTGCGGCAGTCGGTTTGCTGGGCGCTGTGTTTGCCAACTTTATGTCAAAACGTTTTGATTGGCAGATTGCATACTTCATTGGAGGAGGCTTGGGTTTGTTATTGCTTGTTGCGCGCGTTAGCGTTTTTGAATCCGGAATATTTTTAAAAGTGAAAGAAGCCAACGTGCAGCGTGGAAACTTTTTTCAACTCTTTCACCAGAAGGAGCGCTTCATCAAATTTATTGGCTGCATTTTTATGGCGCTTCCCATTTGGTTTGTGATCGGTATTTTGATCACATTCTCACCTGAGTTTGCCGATAAGTTGGGAATACAAGGTGTCGTCTCGGCTGGTGATGCGGTGATGTTTAGTTACCTTGGATTAGCAGCAGGAGACATGGTAAGCGGATTGATCAGCCAGGCGCTACGTTCGCGAAAGAAAGTAGTTACCATTTACATTTTCCTTACCATGATTTTTGTGGGCTGGTATTTGTTTGCACCATTTAAAAGTGTGGATAGTTTTTATTTGAATTGTTTTTTGCTCGGTTTTGGCGTGGGCTACTGGGCGTTGTTTGTTACCATTGCAGCCGAGCAGTTTGGTACTAATTTGCGTTCAACGGTTACGACTTCAGTCCCCAATTTTATCCGTGGCACGGTGGTTCCGCTCACCTTGATTTTTAAATTCTTACGTCCACAGTTGGGTACAGTCAATGGCGCCTTGGTGGTAGGTATTGGCACGGTGATCATTGCCTTTCTAGCCTTGCGACTAGTAAACGAAACCTTTGGCCGTGACTTAAACTTTTTAGAGAAAGATTAAGAAAGTCAAACTACAGACCATTTTCTTCATTTTTACAGAATAACCTACACACGGCTTTGTTTGCTCGTGTTTATTCTTAAATTTTCATAACGATTCGCTTGAAGTGGTCAGGTCTTTCGGGATTTGATTTCTTTCGGCATTTCGCCCAAATCAACGGGATATGAACTTCTCCACCATCATCCTTTTTATTGGCGCTCGAATGAATGGCATTGCCCATTCAGCGCTCGGATTATTTTTATTCAAACCGTTTGATCCGAACCGATGAGCCCATTCTATCACTTTTTTATTTCGCGTTTTGAGGAAGAGGAGGAAGATTACTCTCGCGCCCGACTGATGATCAATTTCATTTTGATTTCGATTGGCGTAAGTGTTTTATTTGCGGCACTGCATACGATCTTTCAATTCCATGTGCCGCAATGGCTGTTTTTGTCATTTGCCGGAGCGCTCATTTTGCTACTGTTTCTTTTTCGCTTGCCATTTTCAATTCCACAAATGGCGCACTGCGTGATTGTGATCGCGTGGATCAGTTTTTTATTTGGCATCGCTTATTCAGGTGGAATTTATTCGATGATACTGCCCTGGCTTTTGCTCATGCCACTGATGGCAAATCTTCTAATCGATAAAAAGACAGCTACTTTTTGGGCCATCGTATCGGCTTTATCGATGGCATACTTCCTGTTCATCTTCAAAAGCAGCTTGTTGCTTTTGGATGAGAAAGCCTCTTGGCGATCGCTGATTGCCAATATAGGATTAGTAGTAGTGGTCTATCTTTTTACCGAATCATTCTCGCGATCGAAGGCAAAACTTTTGAATGCACTCAAAGAAAGTAATGCCGATCTGTTTGAGCAAAAAGAGGAAGTGCTTACGCAGAATGAAGAGCTCACGCAACAGCGTGATGAGATCACCGTTCAGCGCCATCATATTGAAGAGCAAAATGAATTGCTGCGAAATCAGTATGAACAAATTGAAAAGACAAACCGCGAACTGGAAGCGCGGGCTACTGAAATCTTCAACCGAAATGCTACACTCGAAGCGCATTGGCATACCTTATTAAATATTTCGAAAAGCCGTAGCGTCAATTTTGGTGATAGCGTAGAGGCCTTGCGGGATATTACCAAAACAGCTGCAAACAGTTTAAGAGCACACCGGGTAAGTGTGTGGCAATATTTGGCCGATACCAAAAGCATTAAATGCCTGATGCTGTATGAGTGGGATACGGATACGTTCAAGCAAGATGAAGAGCTCCAAGAAAAAGAATTCCCTCGTTACTTTGAGGCATTATTGAAGGAAGATGTCATCCCTGCCGATGAGGCCGAAACGGATCAATACACTTTTGAATTTAAAGACAATTACCTGCGGCCACATCACATTCAATCCATGTTGGATACACCCTATTTTCTGGATGGAAAGTTGGGAGGTGTAATTTGCTGCGAGCATCACGAGCATCGTCATTGGTTGCCGGAAGACATCATTTTTGCGCAGGCTCTATCGGATATTGTTTCTCTCATGTTTCGCGCCTTGCAGCGCAGGCAATATGAAGCCCGCATTCGCGAACAGAAAAAGGAGATATCGCGCATCAATCAAGGTTTGGAGGAGCGTATTAAAGAACGCACTCAAACATTGGAAAATCAGAATCAGCAACTGGCCGAGTATGCATTTATCAATTCGCATTTGCTTCGCGCACCGCTCTGCCGCATGCTGGGGTTGATTCATCTGATTGAAGTTTCCGACTTAAAGATGAAAGAAATGGAGCTGATCGATCACTTAAAAAAATCGGGAGACGAACTGGATGATGTGGTGAAGCGAATCAATAAAGCGATTGAAAATGGTGACCATTTTGGTCGTGAACATTTGGACAATAATGATAACTTTGCCCCCAAATGATGATGAGGAAAATCCTGTGGGTTGTTCTCATTCTTTTGCTGCATTTCCCCGCTGTGGCTCAAAACCGATCTCTGATCGACAGCTTGAGAAGTCAGTTGAATAATGAGGATACTGAAAAACAATTTGATATACTCAATGCACTTGCTTGGGAATACCGCTTTGCGGCTCCGGACAGCACTATTTTTTTTAGTACCAAAGCCTACGATCTCGGTAAGCGAATTCAGCTGAAAGCCAATCTTGCCAAACCTTTAAATTTTGTTGGTGTTGCCTTCAATTACAAAGGCAATCGCTTAAAAGCATTCGAATATTATCAACAAGCTATTCAAACGGCTGAATCGCAGGCTGATTCAGGACAAATGGCCTACGCCAATAACAACATTGGCCGACTCTTATTTGAACAAGGCGTTGTGGCAAAGTCTTTCAACTATTATGTAAATGCACTCAAACTTTTTACGGCTACCAACGACCTTGCAGGTATAGCGTATGCGAAGCAAAGTTTGGGTAACCTTTACCGGGTGCAACTGGACTATGCGAAAGCGGAGCAGTCGTATAAAGAGGCCTTAATACTTCGGCTGCAACTCAAAAACAGCCGAGACATCATGGCTGCTTACATCTATTTAGGTGCTTTAGTCAGAGAAGCGAATCAATTGGAATTATCCAATTCCTATTTCTTAAAAGCCGACTCGGTAGGTAGGCGTTCCAATGATGAAATCAACTTAGCTGAGATTAGTATTCTTTTAGCTGAGAATTATTTGAAGCTAGGGCAGTTGGATCGGGCTCGCGAATTGGGGACGAGTGGATTTAGTGTTATCAAAAAGATGAACAATCTCCGCATGTTGCCCGAAGCACACATCTTGATCGGAAAAATATACCTAGCACGAAAACAATACTCCAATGCAGTTTTAGAATTTACGGCAGCCTTGCGTGTGGCTAAAGAAACGCAAGCTTCGGCTTTTCAAATGGAAGCCTATTTTCAACTAGCTACCGCATCCAGCCTGATGGGCAAAAAGCAAGACGAAATTGGCTACATGAATCACTACCTCGTGTTGAAAGATTCAATTGAAGATTTGGAATTGGCAAGAAAGGTAGAGCGCCTTCAGTTTGAATTACAAATAGAAACCAAGGAAAAGGAAAATGAACTACTGAAGTTGCAGAAGGAACAGACCGAAATGGTGGTGCGCAGTCAGCGACTGATCAATGTTTTTTCCTGGGTGGTAATTATTTTTCTGGCTGTGATGGCAATCATTACCTGGCGGGTAAGTAAACGCAGAAAAGACATAAACACCCAACTGGCCATTCAAAATCATCAAATTCATGAACACCAGCAGGAGATTGCCCAACAGAACGAAGCGCTGTCAAAGCGGAATCATCTGTTGTCAGAAATTATCAATGAGAAAGATACACTGATGAGTATTGTGGCGCACGATCTAAAAGCGCCTCTCAACCGAATTACAGGGCTCGTACAGTTGATTGAAATGGATGGCCCGTTGAATGAGCGTCAGCAAGATTATGTGGCTAAGATTAAGGAGTCTACCAAAGGCGGTTCCAGTTTGATTACCGACTTGCTGGACGTACATGCGATGGAAGAGAATAATAACTTACCTTCTCCCGAAGCATTTGAGTTGTCTCAAATAATCAATGAGTGCATTGCCTCTCAGCAGGTGGTAGCAGTAGCAAAAAAAATAACCATCGACTATCATCCCTATACTGCCACAGTGGTTACCGATAAATCGTATGTCATTCGCATTCTTGAAAATCTGTTATCCAACGCCATTAAGTTTTCAAAAAGTGGCAGCACGATTTGGGTTGCCGGCTACGTAGCGAATGGCAAAATTATTGTGAGCGTAAAAGATCAGGGCCCCGGCTTTACAGAAAGTGATCAGCGCTTTTTATATAAGAAATTCAAACGCCTCAGTGCCCGCCCTACAGCATCAGAAAGTTCCAATGGCTTGGGACTGGCAATCGTAAAAACACTGATCGACCGATTGAATGGTTCTATTGAGCTGAAGACTAAAGAAAAAGAGGGAAGCGAATTTGTCATTACACTTCCCTCTTCGTAAGAATTTGAATAAGGGTACCTCTGAAAACTCAATTTCACCCTTCTGTGGAGAAGGGAAAGAGTTGAGGATAGAAAAGAAGGTTTTTAGAGATGTCCATAATTATTTCGAAAGCGCCTGCTCTAAGTCGGCAATTAAATCGTCTACATCTTCTACTCCAACACTCAAGCGAATCAACGTATCGCTCAATCCGTTTTTAATACGTTCTTCTTTTGGAATGCTGGCGTGTGTCATGGAAGCCGGATGATTGATCAATGATTCCACGCCACCCAATGATTCGGCCAACGAAAATAGAGTAACACTTTCCATCAAGCGAATCGCTTTATCCAATTGATCGTCTTTCAATGTGAAAGAAAGCATGCCTCCAAAGTCTTTCATTTGCTTTTTGGCGATGGCATGATTCGGATGATCTGTAAATCCAGGCCAATACACTTTTCCTACTTTCGGATGCTGACGAAGATATTCTGCAATCTTTTTTCCGTTGAAGCAATGACGCTCCATGCGAAGGTGCAAGGTTTTGATACCGCGCAACACCAGGAACGAATCTTGCGGACCCGGCACGGCTCCACATGAGTTAGCAATGAAAGCCAAATCTTTGTAAAGCTGTTCATCATTCACGACCAAGGCACCCATGATTACATCGCTGTGACCTCCTAAGTATTTCGTCACCGAGTGCATTACAATATCAGCACCTAAATCCAATGGATTTTGCAGATAGGGCGATGCAAATGTATTATCTACTGCTACTTGAATGGTATGTTTTTTGGCAATCGCCACGCACGCTTCAATATCGATGATGCGCATCAATGGATTGGACGGTGTTTCCAACCAAAGCAATTTTGTTTTTGAATTGATCAACGGCTCGATGTTCGAAACGTTGGTCAGATCAATAAAGTGAAACTTGATCCCCGCGCGCTCATACACTTTGGTGAAGAGGCGATACGAACCGCCATACAAGTCGTTGCTGGTAATCACTTCATCACCTGGATTGAGTAAACGCAACACCGCATCGGTAGCACCCATGCCACTCGAAAAGCACAATCCGAATTTTCCGTTCTCTAAAGCAGCAATGTTTTTCTGCAGTTGGTTACGTGTAGGGTTAGCCCCACGTGCATACGCATAGCCTTTATGCTTGGCCGGTGATTCCTGCACGTAGGTGGAAGTTTGATAAATGGGTGTCATGATGGCACCGGTGGTAGGATCGGGTTCTACACCTGCATGAATGGCTTTCGTTCCGAATTTCATTTTAAAAGACTTGAGATGTGAGATTTGAGATGTGAGAAGTAGTTTCTATCCACTTGCTTCTCACATCTTCATTAAACTAAATGCTCTTGTTGATATCAAATTTTTCGAGGTAGTCTGCTACTCTGCGCACAAAGCTTCCGCCCAGCGCACCATCTACCACGCGGTGATCGTACGAGTGCGACAAAAACATTTTATGACGGATAGCAATCGCATCGCCATACGGTGTTTCGATCACGGCCGGTTTTTTTTGTACGGCACCCAAGGCCAAAATGGCTACTTGTGGCTGCATGATAATCGGTGTCCCCATCACGTTTCCAAAAGAGCCGACATTTGAAACGGTAAACGTACCACCTGCTAATTCATCCGGCTTCAATTTGTTTTCGCGCGCGCGCTTCGCTAAGTCATTGACCGCTTTCGCCAAACCGCTGATATTATATTGGTCGGCATTTTTAATGACAGGCACGATCAGGTTGCCGGTAGGCAATGCTACGGCCATCCCGATATTGATGTCTTTCTTTTTGATGATGCGGTCGCCATCAACCTGCACGTTGATCATCGGGAAATCTTTGATGGCCATCATCACCGCTTCAATGAAAATAGGGGTGAAAGTGAGCGAGTCGCCTTCTCTTTTTTGATAGTCGTTCTTCCACTTGTTTCTCCAGAACACGATATTGGTTACATCGGCTTCTACGAATGACGTAACGTGTGGTGAAATGCGTTTGCTGTCCACCATGCGCTCGGCAATCATCTTGCGCATCCGCAATGCGCGGTGTGCTGGCGATGGTTTGTCCCAGTTTGCGTTGCTGCACATAGTCCAGCATATCTTTTTTAGTCACGCGGCCATCGGCACCGGTTCCTGATATACTTTCTAATTCAGCCAATGCAATTTGTTCTTCTTTAGCAATGTTCTTTACCAGCGGTGAATAAAATCGGTTAGCGTTTTTGAAATCCACGGCTTGTGCAACGGGTGCAGCATGTCCATTAGAGGCAGCGACTGCGACAGGCGCGCTTGCAACAGTTGGAGCAGGAGTGGAGGTAACAGAAGGAGTTCCGGCAGCTACATCAGTGGTGATGATCGCAATGGCTTTTCCCACTTTCACTACTTCGCCTTCTTTCGCTAAAATTTCTTTTAATACACCCGCATAGATAGACGGTACTTCTGTGTCCACCTTATCCGTTGCTACTTCCAGCACACTTTCGTCTTGCTCAATCTTGTCACCCGGTTTCTTGAGCCATTTCAAAATGGTCGCTTCCATGATGCTTTCACCCATTTTGGGCATGATCAGTTCTACTTGTGCCATACGCGGAAATAGTTTAAAGTTCCAAAGTTACTACTTTTATAGAGCGATGCTAACGATTGAAATCAATCAGAATTTGATTTTGAGTTTACCGGTCTGTGCGAAATTTCTTTTCTTGGAATCACTTATTTTACCTTTTTAATGCGCCCGTTTTCGCCTTGTTTACTCCCTTGGTCATCGTTTCGGTAAGCTCAGGCGAATCAAATTTAAAACGGCTGTAGATGCCATCCGAATATTAAGCATGCGATCTTGCGAAAGCTGCAATTTTTTAGTCACGGTTTGGTGTTTGTCGGAATACGCAATCCACACCAGCCCAACGGGTTTCTCGGGAGTTGCGCCACCGGGGCCTGCAATGCCACTGGTAGCCACTCCAATGTCGGTGTTGAATTTGGCACGCACGATGTTCGCCATTTCAATAATGGTAGGTTCACTCACCGCTCCGTGTTTTTCCAAAATTTCCGGCTTCACTCCCAACTGGCGCATTTTAACTTCATACGCATACGGCACCATGCTTCCTAAGAAATAATCTGAGCAACCGGCCACCGAAGTAATCAAGTGTGTAAGATATCCGCCCGTGCAACTCTCCGCCATCGAGATGGTCAGCTTACGATCGCGCAACATTTTTCCAATGGCAACTTCAATGGGTTCATCGCCATAGCCATAGATATAA
Organism: Cyclobacteriaceae bacterium; assembly: GCA_044228465.1. GTDB lineage: Bacteria > Bacteroidota > Bacteroidia > Cytophagales > Cyclobacteriaceae > ELB16-189. The sequence continues at coordinate 79,949 of JBGAUU010000006.1, read as the reverse complement.
TCCCCGGCAAAGGGTTGAAGTTGTTTAACGAGTTCATCAATCTCGGCTTCCAATGATGCGGAGGAAGAACTGAATCCCGTTAACCGCAGTTTTACTTCGCCCAGGCTGGGCAGATATGCTAACTTAATATGAGGCGGCAACGATTTTTCCCAAGAGGAAATCTTATCCGCCAAAAAAGATTCGCCTATACCGATGGTGCGAATGACTTTGTGATAAATATGTGGCGTTTGAAATGTTTCTTTCAGCTTCGGAATGACGCGCTCGGTCATCATCTTCTTCATTTCGTGCGGCACGCCCGGCATCGACATAAATACTTTACCGTTTTTCTCGAACCACATACCCGGAGCTGTGCCAATCGGGTTGGTAATTTTGATGCAGCATACCGGCAGTGCCGCTTGTTGTCGGTTGAGCTCCGTCATTTCGCGGCCACGACTTTTAAAGAATGCGGTTACTTCTGCCAATGCCTCTTCGTGCATCTGCAATTCGCAGTTAAAATACTTGGCGAGTAAGGGCTTGGTCAAATCATCGCTGGTGGGGCCGAGGCCTCCGGTAATCAACACGATGTCGGCACGTTTCTCTGCTTCCGCGAAAGCGGTCAGAATTTCATCTTCCTGATCGCCCACCGTGGTTTTTCGAATGACTTTGATTCCCACTTTGTCGAGTTCTACACTCATCCATTGCGAGTTAGTGTCCACAATTTGGCCGTACAGAATTTCATCTCCAATGGTGAGTAGTTCGGCAAGAATTTTCTTCATGATCAATTAATTAAAAACAGCAGTTCCTACAAAAATTAAATTAGCCAACAGGTAAATGAATAAAATTAAGCGCGAGCCGATTTTGTTCACGCGCAGGCACTTTTCTTTTTTGCCTGCATCATATAAACGCAAACAAATGGCCGATACCAGCAAGATGCTGAAGATGGCAAAGAAGGTGAGAGTGTGCAGGGTATCTACTAAAGTGAAAGTAGATGATTCGGGAAGCAAGGAATCAATAATGTATTTGTTACCGACTGCAGCAAACAGACCACCTACCGGCAACCCAAAGCGAGGCTCATGTTCCCAAGGCTTGGGCGCAAAGCTGATCATGGCGATCAAAAAGGCGATGTACATGCCTAAAAAGATTTTCATAAACAAACCCAGCGCATCGCGTTGTAAATCCATCTCAATCAGAAAGGATGAGAAAGTTTGTGGGTTGCGGCCGGGGCGCGAATCGCCAAAGCCGGTTTTATATTCATTGGTGCCTACAGATACTTTAAAGTTGCGAATGTTCCAGCCGTCAATGGCCTCGGTGGGGCTGAACTTACTACCTTGTTCATCGGCCTGAAAAACCATGCTGCCAATATCGTATTGCGTATTTTCAATTTGCATACTCAAATGCTGCTGGTCAAACGGAAAATCTTGCACGTTCCATTTTTCCTTCATGGTAGCCTTCATTTTCATCATCACCCACGCTTTCCCGTCAAGGCTATCGACAATGGGCGGAGATTGCTCGTAGCCTTTGGCAGTGGGCATATCCAATTGCTTGGTAAAATCGTATTTGGGATTGTTGTAAATAAACCAGAGCCAAAAGCGGGCTGTGTATTCTTTATCATGAAAATTGATGTCATGCACGCTCAACACATATGCGCCTACTTTAATGGTGTCGGCCTGCCCGAAGGTGGGCACAACGGAGAGCAGGAAAAATGCGCAAAGTAATGATCGGATGGACATGGGAATCGGATTAAGCCTGCAAGATAACCACTACCGCACTAAAACAAACAAATCCCACCGCAAAGCGGAAAATTGCGATTCTTGGTGTAATTTTCGAGTTGGAAACTTACTAACCCTTAATCGTCATGCATAGTATTTTACTCGCTACCCATTCTATTGTTCGCTATTTCTTATTGATTGTCTTGATTACCGTAATTGTAAGGTCATTCATGGGATGGATGAACCGCTCTTCGTATAGCAAGCTCGATGATAAACTGAGTTTAGGATTGTTCATTCTAACACATACACAGTTACTCTTAGGCATCTTTTTATTCTTTATCAGTCCGCTGATCATTTTCAGTGGAGCTGCTATGGGCGATCGCGTTGCTCGCTATTGGCTGGCCGAGCACAACACCGGAATGATTGTGGCGATTACGCTCATTACCATTGCGCGTATTTCTTCCAAGAAAATGAAAGATGATGTGTTTAAGCATAAGCGCATGTTTACCTTCAATGCGATTGCGTTATTGATTATACTCGTGATGATCGGACTCAGCCACCGAGGCTATTTCTCGATCACGTATTAACCATTGGCTCCACACTAAACCCCAACCAATGAAAACCCCGTTTCTGGCAATTCTAGTTTTATTTTCATCGCACGCACTGGCGCAAGAAATCAGCCCACGCTATGAGTTGGTGAAAATGAATGATAATGTAAACACCCGCTACAATGAGGTTTCGCCTGTAATTTCCCCCGATGGCAAGAGCCTCTATTACTTTGTGGCCAACCATCCTGAAAATACCTACGGCAAGGAGGGAAGTCAGGATATCTGGATTTCTACCTTAGATGACAAGGGCCAGTGGACGAAAGCAACGCATGCCGGTTCACCGCTCAATCAAAATCGCTTTAATCAGGTTTTCAGTTTCTTGCCGGACGGCTCCATCTTTATTCGTGGAGGCCGCTCCAAAAACTCCAAAGGGTTTTCGTTGGTAAGCGCGGGCGGTAATTTTACGGAATTGATGGTTACCGACTTTGATAAAATGGACAAAGGTGTTTTCAATGGTGCTACCATTTCTGCCGATGGCAAACAAATCATCATGTATTTTGCCGAGAAGGAAAAAGATAAATTCAGTGATCTGTACTTGTCTACCAAGCAACCCGATGGACATTATTCGCGCCCGGTCAAATTAAAAATCAGTTCGATTGCCGATGATTATGCGCCTTTTCTCGCACCGGATCAAAAGACACTGTACTTTGCCAGCAACCGATTTGTGAAAGAACGCGTAGGTGGCAGTGATATTTATAAAACCACTCGCTTGGATGAAAGCTGGACCAATTGGTCGGAGCCGGTAAATTTAGGTCACGCCATCAACACGCCTTCTGAAGATGCGTACTTTTCCATTGATGTACACGGCAATATTTTTACTGCACGTGCCGGCAATGTAACAGATGGAGGAAATTTTGATTTGCTTATTCTCAAGCCACGAAATATCAAAATTACCTTAGCGGGAAATGTGTTCAACCAAAAAACACAACAGCCCTTGGTGGCAGCTCTGGAAGTGAAGATGAAAGAGCAGAAACCCGTGAATTTGAAATCGGGTGCCAACGGAAAATTTGAAACGCGCATTCCTGAAGTGCCCGGTTATACCATCACCGCTGCATCCAACGGATTCCTTCCATTCGTGCAAGATTACAAAGTGCCTGCCAAGCTTGTGCGCGATACTACGCTGCGAATTGATATTGGATTGATGCCAATTGCTAAGCAACTCACGCTGGCAGGCGATGTGGTGGATAAGAAAACAAATAATCCGGTAGCGAACGTGCGCATCAACATCATTTCAAAATCAAATCGCACGATTGAATATAAATTGAACAGTGCCGATGGAAAGTACGCACAAGACATTCCAGGCTTGGGTTGGTATGTATATTCCGTTTCAGCCGAAGGTTATCTCAATGCTACCGACAGTGTGCAGGCTGAGAATCCGGACATTACTCCCTTGGTGAAAAACATTTTCCTCACACCCATTGAAGTGGGGATTACCGTGCGATTGAAAAATATCTATTTTGATTTTGATAAGACCACTCTCAAGCCGGAATCATTTGTTGAGTTGAACAAAGTGGTGGACTTCTTAAAACAAAATCCGAAAGTATCCATTGAAATTGCTGGCCATACCGATAGCAAAGGATCGGATACCTACAATGCCAATCTATCACAGGGCCGTTCACAATCCGTGGTTGATTATCTGGCCAGTCAGGGTATTGATGCTTCACGTTTGCAGGCGCACGGCTATGGCGAGTCGAAACCCATCGACAGCAATGAAACGGAAGAAGGGCGTGCGAATAACAGACGTGTAGAGTTTACGGTGTTGAAAATGTAAATTCAATTAACGCGTAAGCGTTGATTTTTCTCCTTCGTGTCTTTGAGCCTTTGTGGCGATAGAAAACATAAAAATAAAAACCGATGAAAAAATTCTTCGTAATCGCGCTATTCAGCGTTTCATTAACGCTATGTGCGCAAGATACCATTCGCTACTCTGTTCTCTCTGCGGGTAAACCGAGCGGTCAGCAGTGGATAGTACAAAACGCACCGAACTCATTCACGCTCTTTTACGAATTCAACGACCGCGGTCGCGGCCCGGGATTGACGGTGCGACTAAAAACCGATGACAAAGGCATTCCGGTGTATCGGCTCGTAACCGGTTTTGATTATTTCAAAGCACCTGTTGATGAATCATTTGAAGTGAATAATGGCGAAGCCAAGTGGAAGAGTGCTACAGAGAATGGTTCGAAGCAGATAACGGCTCCTTCACTTTACTCGCCTATCAATTCAACTCCCGCAGAGATCGAGTGGATGTTGCATGCCGCGCTTCAACAGAAGAATCATCAGATTGAAACACTGCCTTCCGGTTTTTTGCAAGTCAAGCATATTAAAAATCATACCACCACCATCAACGGAATCAGCGAAGAGTTAGAGCTCTATTCATTTGTAGGAGCAGGAGGCCCGCCATCGCATGCGTGGTTTACACCCAAGAAAAAATTCTTTGCTTCCGTGAGTGGTTGGAGTGGAGTTGTTTTAAAAGGTTTTGAAAATACGGTGACCGAATTATACGAAGCGCAGAAGAAAGCCGAGCACGATTACTTTGAATTGCAAGCCGATCAGTTAGTTGAATTGAGCAATAAGCCGGTGGCCTTTAAGCATGTCACAGTTTTCAATTCCCTTACGGGGAAATACCTGAAAGACCAAACCGTCATTGTAGAAAACGGTTTGATTCGGGAAGTAGGAAAAGCATCGAAGATAAAAATTGAAAGCACCTACAAAGTCATTGACGGAAGCGGCAAGGTGTTGATGCCCGGCTTGTGGGATAACCATGCCCATTACAGCGCAGAGCAAGGATTGTATCACCTGGCAGGCGGTGTTACTAATGTTAAAGATTTAGGCAACTCATTAGATTTGCCGGACACCAAAAAACAAGTGGATCGTGGCGAATTGTTGGGACCTGAGATCAGCATCTTATCAGGATTCATTGATTTTGCCGGACCGTATGCCGGACCTACCGGAAAAATTGTGAAGACTTTAGAAGAAGGATTAACGGCTGTAGATTATTATGCAGATCACGGTTATCAGCAAGTGAAATTATACAGTTCCATTCCGGTAGATTGGGTAAAACCATTGGCCGCAAAAATTCATGCACGCGGTATGAAAGTATGTGGACATATTCCCTCGTTTATGACGGCCACGCGCGCGGTGAATGAAGGCTACGATCAGATCATCCACATGAACATGGTGATGCTTAATTTTTTGGGAGATACACTTGACACGCGTTCGATGGGTCGGTTTATAAAAGTAGGAGAGCGCGCGAAAGATATTGATTTGAAATCGCCTGCTACAAAACAGTTTATTCAGTTACTGAAGTCGAAGAATATTGTGGTTGATCCGACCATGGCAATTTTTGAAGGCATGTTTGTAAATGACGAAGGCAAATTGGCTAATGGATATGAAAGCATCGTAAATCAGTTTCCGGCCGAGTTTAAGCGAAGCTTGTATACAGGCGGTTTGCCCACACGCAAAGGCAAAGAATCTACCTATCGCCAATCGTATGATAATATGTTGAAGATGTTGAAACTGTTGTATGACAACAAGATTACGTTTGTTCCCGGCACCGATGACTTCCCCGGCTTTGCGTTGCACCGCGAGTTGGAATTGTATGCGAAGGCCGGTGTTCCGAATGCACGCGTCTTGCAATCCGCTACTTTGATTTCCGCGCAAGTGGCAGGAAAAGAAAAAGAATTAGGATCGGTGGAGGCCGGCAAGAAAGCCAATTTGATTTTGGTGGATGGCGATCCGTTAAAAAACATCAGCGACATCCGCAAAGTAGAGTTGGTGATGAAAGCCGGAAACCTGTATCACCCCAAAGCTTTGTATCAGTCCTATGGTTTTGGATTTTGGAAGTAGTTGTTGTTGATCCTTGCAAAGAAAATATGACGATCTGTAGTAAGTGCTTGGTGTTCGTTATTGCATTTTTCTCCTTATCGACTGCCAACGCTCAGATTGTTGAACGTGCACCTGTTGACGGTTCACTTTTAAAGGCAATTGACTGGTATATTGAAAGTACATCAAAAAGCTTGAGTGAAAATGCGAACGAAAACAACCGCATTACCAACAATGGAATTGTGGTAGTAGAGTTTTTGAGCCAACGCGATACCATTCAAGTAGTTCGCGATAGTTTGAATCAAGTGAAGCAGGTTTCCTATTCAAGGAAGTATACATTTTGGATTTCCATGTTTTCGATGAATCTAGCAAAGGTTCGGTTGCCCTCATACTATTTCATTCGGGGAAAAACGCCTGTTATCATTTATACAGGCATGGAAGATTTTCTAAAGCAAGATGAGGCAGGGTTCAGCAAGTATAAAAGTCAAGTTCTAAATGAAGCGAAGGGATTTCGTCTCATTTCGTTTATAAGTACATATCTAATTGAGTTTACCGATTCCAAACCGAATGAGTTTAAGGTAAAAGAAGTACTGGGTACAATTTCAAGGTATTACAATAAATAACAGCCTGCTATTCGCTTACTCTAAAATCTTTTTAACTGACTCCTTCGCAAGTCTTTAAATTTATATACGATATTGACTATACTTATTTCAAGGTATCTATTGTCACAAGTCTATCTTTGTATAATATAAGGAAGACTGGTGCCAGAGTGGTCGTTGAACAGACCTAGCCTATTCAACCATAGGAAGACTTTCAAAAGGTACGGCATCGAATTCAAACCATGCGGGTGCCTTGTTAAACGGTGCGGGTACGAATTTAAATGGTGCGGGTGCGCTGTCAAAGCGTACCGTTGCGAATTCAACCTGTACTGGTAGGATTTCAAACCGTACGGGTGCGTTGTCAAACGGTGCAGGTACGAATTCAAATGGTACGGGTACGCTCTCAAAGCCTACCGGTGCGAGATGAAACTTCACCAGTGCGATCTTGCACTTCCGCGGTGCGAGATGAAAGTAAAATGGTACGAAATGAAGTTCCACCGATGCGAAATGAAAGTTGCACGAAAGGAGATGAAACTTCACCGGTGCGATCTTGCACTTCCACGGTGCGAGATGAAACTTTCACGGTGCGAAATGAAAGTAAGTAAACTGTGGTAGCGTCTAAATAACTGTGTAAAGGGCCGAACTTGGGGCTAAATTCTACTCCTTAATAATAGACGGTAGTTGAGCCTGTCGTGTTGTGGCTCGAAATCAACTTTCCGGCTCTTCCTCCAAAATCTTCTTGACTTCGGTGGCATCTTGTTCAAAGATGTGGAGGCGCACGCCCGGAAACAGATCATTTTTTAGCGGATACAAACCCGTAAAATTCTCTTCGGTGAGAAAGCATGGGATGCCATATGCATCCAGTTTCGTTTTGGCAATGTTGGCGGCAATGACATTGTCAAAGGCGGTGTAGATGATGATTTTTTCGGATTCGGGCATAATGCAAAAGCGATTAGCACCTCAAGTTGAGAAAACAAACGCACATTTTCTTAATTTATAGCTGCGCATAGTGTATGCTGCAGCATTCTGCGGCAAGTGAATAATACAAAAACTTCTCACTGGAATTTAATTGGAGTCGAAGCCCTAGCGGCCGGGATAGAAGCGGCACCCCGCAGTAGCGTTGGAATGTGTTTGGCACGAGGAGTATAGCGAATAGCCCGATAGCCGCCCAAAAAGAACCTACTCAACAATTTTTCCCGTACCTTGTAACATCTACCAAACCGTGCCGTCTAGCTATTGAAACGATGAATTTCGAATCTTTTGAAACCCGGGTATTGCCAACGAAAAACAAGCTTTTTCGCTTTGCATTCAGGTTGTTGGGCAGCCAAGAGGAGGCCCGCGATGTGGTGCAAGAGGTAATGATTAAAGTGTGGAATGGACGCGAGCAATGGGCCACGATTGAAAACATGGAGGCTTGGTGTATGCGCATCACCAAAAATCTGTCGCTCGATCGGCTTCGATCCAAACAACGCAGAATCACCGACCCGATGGAAGATGGTTTTGAAATTCGTCAGGAAGGTTTAACCCCGCAGGAGCGGACAGAACTAGATGAAAGTATGGTACAAATTAACGAATTAATGACGGCCCTACCCGACAAGCAACGTCAAGTGATGCACTTGCGCGACATTGAAGGGTATAGCTACAATGAGATTTGCGAGATTTTGGAACTGGACATGAGCCAGGTAAAAGTGAATTTGTTTAGAGCAAGAAATGCGGTGCGCGAAAAGTTAGTAAAATTAAATGCTTATGGACTCTCTTGAATTGAACAACCTGCTGGAGAAGTATTGGACCTGCGATACTTCACTGGAGGAGGAGCAAAAGCTGAAGGAGTACTTCCGGGGCGAGGTGCCCGAATCGATGAAGGAAACAGCTCAACTCTTCCGCTACTTTGAAGAGCAGCAGAAATTAAATGTAGGGCAAAGCAACTTTGAAGCGGAGGTGAAAAAGAAAATAGTGGCGCATCGCCCGAAAGGAAAATCGGTGGCCATGTATTTCAACATCGCTCGGATTGCTGCCGGTGTATTGGTGGTAGTGGTGGCGGGGTACTTTGTTCGCCAGGAAGTGCGTAAGGCGTATCCGGTAGAACAGGAAGATACGTTTAGCGACCCCAAACTGGCGCTGGAAGAAACAAAAAAAGCGTTGATGATGATCTCCAACAGCTTTAACAAAGCACACAAGGAAGCCGGAAAAATAAACCTCTTCAACGAAGCCGAAGAGAAAATACAAGGCAAACGAGTAGACGAAAAAAAAGTGAACATTTAAAATCGAATTAACAATCTTAAAATAAAGAAGTATGAAAAAGTCAATGATCGTAGCAGCAATGGTGATGATGGCGGTAGCCGCGCAAGCACAGAGTGATGCCATTGCAAAGTTTTTTTCAAAGTATCAAAACGATGAAAATTTCAGTCAGGTAAATATTAGTGGTAAGATGTTTAGCATGATGGCCAACTTGGATGGCAACACACCGGAAGAAAAAGCCATGATCAGCGCCATCAGCAAGATCAAGGGTTTGAAAATTTTGAAGAGAGATGAAACCCGCTTGTCACGCGATTTGTACAAGGAGGCGATGGCAATGATCCCTGCCGGTGAGTTTGAAGAACTGATGACCATTCGTGATAAAGACAAAGACATGAAGTTTTATACCAAAGAATCAGGCGGTAAAATCAGTGAGTTGATTATGATTATGGGTGGCAATGATGAGTTTTTGTTGATGACCTTATTCGGTGAAATTGACTTGAAAGAAATGGGAAAAATTGGCCGCTCGGTAAACATCGATGGCTTACAAAATCTGGATAAGATCAAAGACAACGACAAGAAGAAAGAGAAGAAAAACTAAGCGTGAAAAGAATGATCACCCATGTGCTTTGAATAAAGTGCATGGGTGATTTTATTTTTAAGAAATCACATCTTCTTTTATATTTAACCGTTAAGCACACAAACCATTATCGAAATGAAAACTGTATTTCTACTTTGTCTTCTTCCTCTTATTGGATTTTCGCAAACCAAAACCACTGTAGAACTCGATAAAAAGTATGACGGCTTGTCGCTGTACTTTTACAAGAATACATTGCGCATGCTCAATCAAAAAGATGACAAAGAGTTTGATGAGTTGATTAAAGACATTGAGAAGATGCGGTTTGTGATGATTAACAAAGCGAAATCAAAATTTGAAAAGCACCAATACGGCCAATTGAAAAAAAACTACCAAGGTGAGAAATACGAAGAAGTGATGTCGGGTCGATTTGAAGGCCGTCAGTTTGATGTGCTGGTGCGCGAAACGAATGGTGATGTAAAAGGCACCGTGATTTTAGCTAGTGATTCGGCCAGTTTATATGTGTTGGATATTTTGGGGAAAGTGGCATTAAATAAAGTGTCCGCACTATTCAATACACTGGATAACAGCACCGACATTGGAGGTAAGGTGAAAAATTTTATGATGGGTGATGAAGAGAAGCAGAAAAAAATCGAGGAGGCGATGGAGCGGGTAGAGGAAGCAAAGGCTGAAGAAAGGAAGGCAGCCAAGAAGAAAAACAATCAATAGAAATTTGTAGCTAAGCTAATAAAATCCGCAAACATTTAATTCGGTTCTATGAGTGAAGTAGTTCTTTCCACCCACCAGCTTACCAAAAATTATGGTAAACTTTGTGCGGTTAATCAGTTGAATTTAGAAGTAAAGCGTGGCCAGATATTTGGTATGCTCGGACCTAATGGTAGTGGCAAAACAACCACATTGGGTATGTTGATGGGCGTTACGAATCCCAGCAGTGGATCTTACAGTTGGTTTGGTGAGCCGGCCACGCATCTCACACGCAAAAAGATTGGTGCGGTGTTAGAGCATCCTATTTTCTATCCGTACCTGAGCGGACAGAAAAACCTGGAGTTGAATGCCATGATCAAAGGAGCGGATCCGAATAACATTCCAAAGGTTTTGAAAATCGTAGACCTATCGCTGCGCAAAGACGATAAGTATCGTACGTATTCACTCGGTATGAAACAGCGCTTGGCGATCGCTTCAGCATTGGTGAGCGATCCAATCATTTTGATATTAGATGAACCTACTAATGGATTAGACCCCATGGGTATTGCAGAAATTCGGGAGATCGTGAAACGAATTGCTGATGATGGGAAAACCATTATTCTGGCTAGCCACTTGTTGGATGAAGTTCAAAAAGTGTGCACCCATTTTGCCGTACTGCGCAAGGGAAAGTTGATGCACAGTGGCCCGGTTGATGATGTCGGAAAAGGAGAGGAGACAGTAGAGGTGATGGCATACCATGATGATCTAGGAGTGTTACTACAAGAGTTTGTAGGCAGCGGCCCCATCAAAAAAGAGAATGGAGTTTTTCAGGTGATGATGAAGGACGGTTACCACAGTCAGGATTTGAATCGTTTTTTGTTTGAGCGAGGCATTGTGACATCGCATCTGGCTACCAAAAAGAAATCGCTGGAAAAACAGTTTTTAGAAATTCTAAACGAAGCGCACTAATTCCTTCTTCACCATCTTTTACTCTGACTAGAAAGTTTTATACTATGCTACACTTACTTCAAATCGACTTAAAGAAAATGACCAGCTACCGCACGTTCTGGGTGATATGCGGTTTGTATTTTCTTACGTTAGGATTCACCACCGCTAGTGGTATGGAAATTCTGAAATGGATTGCCAGTAAGTTTGAAGATTTTGGCTCTTCATTAAATGTTAATCGAATTCCACTCTATCACTTCCCTGATATCTGGCAAAACCTCATTTGGGTGAGCGGATTATTCAAGTTAGTACTTGCCATCATGGTCGTTATTTCAATCACCAATGAATATCAATACCGCACGCTGCGTCAAAATATTATTGACGGTATGAGTCGTTGGGAATTTGTGCTTTCGAAAGTGCTTACCAATGTAATGTTGAGTGTGATGAGTGCAGGCATGCTACTGCTCATCATTATGGTAACCGGTTTGATTTATACACCCGAGTTATCAGCAATGGACATACTCACCGGTTCTGAATTTTTGTTTGCTTACTTTTTGGAAATCTTTGCTTTTCTCTCATATGCGTTGATGTTGGGTGTTTTTGTGCAGCGCTCCGGACTTACCATTGTGTTGTTGATGCTTTCACACATGATTGAGGCAATTATAAAGATTAATTTATTTCGCGAAAGCCTCGAGCCAAGTATCGGCTGGTTAAAGCAATTATTTCCTCTTGAATCAATTACCAACTTGGTGCCAATTCCCTTTCCACGTTACGCCTTTCAAGAAATTCAAGATACAGTAAGTCTTACGGCCGTGGTGATTGTGCTGGGATGGGCATTTCTATTCAACTACTTTAGTTACCTGAAGTTGAAAAGAGCAGATATTTAGATTTACAATCGAACGGTCATCCCGATGGAAATAAATAAATTGTCACGAGCATTTACTAAACTAAATCCACCGGATAGATCGGCTTGCAAATTTGATTTCAAAAGATAGGTAACACCGGCATCGAAACCATTTTCAGAAGGTAAACTTTGAGGTCCAAACCCGAAATACTCCACAAACAATCCGAGTCGATCGTTCGGCAAATAGTTATAACAAAAATTAGCGGTCAGCACGCTTTCCCCTGCAAAACTATCCCATGTTAGGCCGATATTGTAATTGATAGCGCTATTAGGATAAAAATCATTTTCGAATAGAAGTAGAAATTCGTAACCCCATTTTTTGGAGAATAACGGGTCATTAAAAATGGGTGCAACCACATCTACTAAGATATCTACTTCGGGGATTCCTTTTTTCTGATGAATGATATGTCTTTTAATGCCAATGGTAAATGGAGCAATGGCGATCGATTTCGAATTAATTTTTTCATTAACCACCTCCCGGAAGTTCACACGGATCTCGCTTTTTTTATCCAAACCTGCGCGAAGTAAAACAGTTGGCAGATTGTACACCTTAGCGTCATATCTTCTGAAGTAGTCGAAGCCTGTTTCAATTTGAAAAGAATGCGGTGCCACTGTATACGGAGTTTCCGCAAATCCAGGACGGTCAACCGTCATTTCAGTAAGCAAATCTTGGGATAATCCGATTTTACCTAGTAATATCAGACATCCCAAAAGGGGGAGTTTGGTATTCAAGCAAAACGAATATACGTTCAGCTACATCAAAAAAACAAACCATCTATCAAAAGAGCCATGTCAATTTAATGCCAGCACCTACATTGTAACCGGTTGCATTGATTGATTGATAAATATTTTTGGTGCCCTGAAAATATACGAGATGAACTCTGAAAATGCCCGAGCCGGTATTGATGTCTGGACCTGCGGAAAACTGAAAAAGCAAATCATCTTTCTGATAATAGGTATCCACATTGGTGACATTGTGATTTCCATCACTTACGCTGTGCACCACATCATTGCTTTCAAAGTTTATCATGGGTATGGCACTAAAGGATGCACTTAATCGCATACCCTTAACAACATCATTTGATCGAAGTATGATAGAAACAGGAAATTCGACTGTGTTAAAACGAATGCGTTCAATGTAAGTAGAATCAGGATCGCCCAATAATTTTACTTTATCTGAATTGGTAACACCCGCACCTCTTTGCTGAAATGCTAAGCCCACCCCAATCCCTACGTAGTGAACGGGGAAATATTCAGCCTGCACTTGGATGCCCAAAGATGGTTTGGTGAAGTAATTGGCAGCTAAATTATTTCCTGTAAATGATGTAAAGTAAGTTTGGAGACCAATTCCCCAGTGAAACTTTTTAGCAAACGGCTGTGGAATTAACTCATCGGGTTCTTGTTCATGATTATAATTTACTTTTTCCTGAGCTTGCGCAATTTCAATGCCGCATAGAATGGTGAATAGTAGAACAGTTTTAATAAGGTTCTTCATAGAAGCTTTATTTAGAGGAAGGTCGGTGAAAAGATTTTACTTGCCACACTTTATAAATGGCTGGCAGAATGAGCAATGTCAGGATGGTTGCGGAAATTAAGCCGGAGATAACAACCACTGCCAATGGTTTCTGTGTTTCTGAACCAATACCATTTGAGAGAGCTGCCGGCAAGAGCCCCAGCCCGGCCATAAGGGCGGTCATTACTACTGGGCGCACTCTACTCATTGCGCCATCCAAAATCGCATCTTCTGTGCTCATGCCCAGATCATGGTTTTTATTGAACACAGAAACAAGAATGACTCCATTTTGCACGCAAACACCGAACAAAGCTATGAAGCCTACGCCTGCAGAAATACTGAAATTGATTCCTGTAAGATATAATCCCATGATACCTCCAATTAATGCGAAAGGAACATTAAGTAATACCATGGCTGCATATTTGGGTGAATTAAACATGAAGAAAAGCCACATGAATATTAGGCCAATTGAAATGGGGACCACTAATTTTAGTCGGGCAGTTGCGCGTACTTGATTTTCGAATTCCCCATTCCAAGTGAGCGAATAACCTTTTGGCAAATGAACACCCACACTTACTTTTTGTTGTGCTTCGGCAATCGTGCTTCCCAAATCGCGATCGCGAACGGAAAATTTGATTGGAATAAAACGAAGATTTCCCTCGCGGTAGACAAATGCCGGACCGGTTTGAAGTTTAATATCTGCTACTTCACGAAGAGGTATTTTAGAACCGTTTGTGCAGGTAATGAGAAGCTTGCCTATTTCTTTTTCGCTTTTTCTATATTCAGGTGAATAGCGAATGCGAATATCAAATCTGCGTTCGCCTTCGTAGTAAGTAGAAGCTTTTTTGCCCCCCACAGCCATTTCAATAATATCGTTAGCTTCAGAAACATTGGCTCCATAGCGTGCCATTTTGTATCGGTCTAGCTCTACACGCAATTCGGGTTGACCTAAGCTTTTGAAAATCCCCAAATCCTGCACACCTTCTACTGTTTCCATAATACTTTTCACACTATCGGCAATGCTCTCGAGTTTATTCAAATCATCTCCAAAAATTTTGATAGCCATTTCGCCTTTTACACCTGACACTGCTTCTTCCACATTGTCTGAAATTGGTTGAGAGAAACCAAATACAACACCCGGAAATTGACTACGCAATTTATCTTGCATGTCTTTGATCAACTCGTCTTTCGAAAGTTCTCTTGTCCAATCGTCTTTTGAATAGAGATCAACAAAAAACTCAACATTAAAAAAACCGGTAGGATCAGTGCCATCGTTAGGCCGACCGTTTTGGGAAATAACACCTCGTACTTCTGGATATTGAGTAAATATTTTGCGCATTGATTCTGATTGTACGTTTGCCGTTGAAAAGGCAATACTCTGTGGCATACTGGCACGCACATAAATAGAACCTTCATTTAATTTGGGAAGGAACTCAGAACCAAGTTGCTTTGCCACCAATAAACTGGCAAATAATAATACGGCTGATAGTGTAATGCTGCGGATGGGGTGATCAATGGACCACACCAATGCCGGTTTGTATAATTTAGAAAGCCCGCTCACTAAAATATTTTCCCGTTCTCTCACATTTTTATTCAACAACAGTCGACAAAGTAGTGGTACGAGTGTGAGAGTAAACAGTAATGCACCGGCTAGAGCAAAACCCATGGTATAGGCCAGAGGTGAGAACATTTTTCCTTCCACTTTTTGGAAAGCAAAAATGGGTATCAAAGCGGTGATTATAATCAGCTTAGAAAAGAAAATAGGCTTCCCCATTTCAATGGAAATCTTTTTTACAAAACCCATTTTTGACATGAGGTTAAACCGCTCAGTACCTAGTTCATGTTGCTTATGTGCTAAATAGACGAATACACCCTCTACCATAACAACGGCACCATCAATGATGATTCCGAAGTCAATAGCGCCAATAGAAAGTAAGTTGGCAGACATACCCCGGATACGCATACAAATAAATGCAAAGAGCAAAGCGAGCGGAATGATAATCGCCACCATAAGTGTGGCTCTCCAATCCAACAGAAAGATGGAAAGAATAAATGTCACCAGTAGCATACCTACTACTAAGTTTTCCATTACCGTATGCGTGGTCAGATTAACCAAAGTAGTTCTGTCATAGAATACTTTAATTTTTACTCCTTCAGGTAATACACGATTGTTAAGATCATCAATGGTGTTGTTTAAATCTTTTAGTACAATGCTCGGATTCTCTCCTTTACGAAGAAGTACAATTCCCTCCACTACATCGGTTTCATTGCCACGCCCCACCTTACCAAGCCTTGGTTTAAATGACTCTTGCACTTGCGCAACGTCTTTCACAAAAATGGGTGACCCATTAATGTTTTTAATAATAATATTTTCAATGTCGTCTTGGCTATTTACCAAGCCAACACCTCGTACTAGGAAAGATTGAGTTCCTCTTTCTACCGCATCACCGCCTACGTTGCTATTGTTTTCCTTTACCGCATCAAAAACATCTTGGGGTCCGAAGTTAAATGCACTTAATTTTGTTGGGTCGACAGTAACCTCATATATTTTAACTTCACCGCCAAAACTTACAACATCGGCCACTCCTTGCACAGCTTTGATTCGTTTATCAATAATCCAATCTTGAATTTCTTTCAACTCACGAACCGTTTTGCCTTGTCCCTCGAGTGTGTAACGATAGATTTCACCGGTTGGTCCGGAGGGTGGTTGTATCTCCGGGTCAGCGCCATCGGGAAAATTGACGTTGACTAGTTGGTTTGATACCATCTGCCGAGCTCGAAAGTCATCTACTTCGTCTTCGAAGAAAAGAGTAACTACCGATAATCCGAATAAAGAGATAGAACGTAAGCTCGTTTTGCGAGGCACTACGTTCATTTCGGTTTCGAGTGGTATGGTTACAAATTTTTCTAATTCTTCAGCACTGCGACCTGGCCATTGAGTAATGATCACAATTCTGGTGTTAATAACATCCGGGAAGGCCTCGATGGGCGTATTCAAAAAACTTTGCACACCCCACACAATGATGACGAGGGTGCCAAGGAAAACCATGACACGGTTTTTAAGTGAGAAGGAAATAATTCCTTTGATAAAGCTATTCATGCTGTATAGAATTATTGAGTGTTACAGTTGATTGTAGGCCGTTAACACAAATAAAGAGCCCTCACCAACTACCTTGGTTCCAACTTCCAAACCTTCTTTCACTTCTGTATAGCGATGAAAAACCCTGCCAGGAATGATTTGAACTTTTTTAAATTCTCTTGGACTGGTTTCTACCATTACATAATACTGATTGTTCTCTAAAATGATAGATGTATTATTCACCACTGCAATTTTTTCACTGGTATGTGGGGTGATAATTACAGTAGCGAACATTTCAGGTTTAAGTAGACCTTTGGCATTGCTTAACTCGGTGCGAACTCGAATGACGCGTGAGGCCGGATCTAGCATTGTACTAATTTTGTCAATTCGACCATGAAAGGCTTCATCCGGAAAGGCAATTGTTTTTACAACTACATCATCGCCCTCATGAACTTTGGCAATATCGCTTTCGTGAACGTTGGCCCAGACCCATACAGTCTTTAGATCGGATATGGTGAAAATATTGGTGCTATTATCTGTCCTAATTTGTGTGCCTGTATTAATGTTTCGTTCAACAATGTAACCGGTACGCGGAGCGGTCACTTTGAAGATGGCATCTTGTTGATTTGAGCCGCCATATAGTTCTAATATTTGTTTGCGCTCACCAAATTCAGCTTTTGCGTTGTTGTAAGTATTTTTAGCCTGCGATAAATCTTTGTCTGACATCATACCGGATTTGTACAGCTCTTGTACCCGAACTAAATTTTTTTCTTCAACTTCTAAATTGGACAAGGCAATACTATAATCTCTTTGGTAAAGACTAATATCTGTACTAAGCAATGTTGCAAGAAGCTTGCCCTTTTGTACATAGTCACCCAATGCTACGTGAACACTCTCTACCGAACCACTCACAATTGGATAAATGCGAACGATATTATCCTCAGCGAAACTCACTTCTCCTACGGCCGTGAATTGTTCTGTGGCCGGAATTAGTTTGACAGTATCTATTTTGATGAATTTTAACTGCTGCTCAGAAAGTGTAAGTCCTGTTTTTTTAGAGGTCTCTTGGACGACCTCGGCCACTTTCTTTTTTTTGCAGCCCATCAACACTGCTAAACTTACGATTAAGAGAACGATAGACTTCTTCATATTAATTTTCAATAATTTGTGAGCCAATACTAAAATTTAAATCATTAATACTATCAAGATACAATTGCTTTAAATCAATCCACTGTAAGTTGGTAGTAATGAAAATGCGTTGTTGATCAATGAATTCAAGTAAACTAATGTTGCGTCTTTGAAAATTTTGATTAACATTCATATTGAGTGTACTTAATCGATCAATAAAATCGTTGGAATAAAGTTGCAATCCTTCGTTTGTTTTTTCAAAGCGATTATAGGCTGCAATTACCTCATTGACTACTCGTGATTTTTGCAACTCCAATTCATAGAAGGATTGCTTCAAATTCAATTTTGCTTCCTGTATTCTTCCTTGATTTCGATCAAATAGAGGAAGGGGCATTTCAACATTAAACCCCGAATACGGACGAGTGAAATTACTTCCCTTATCAGTAGGCTGATATCCAAATTTTATATCTGGCACACTTAATGATTTTTGAAGCTTCACGTTGCGCTCCTGATATTCACGATTGAGCTTCATGACTTTAAGATCAGGCCTTTCACGCAGTGCACGCTGAACCAACGTGTCTTTCAATAGTGTAGGCAACACCAAAGGTAAATCCAGGTTGACTTGTAAAAGACTGTCTGTTGGATATTGCAACAATACTCGCAGTTGTGCTAATGCATTTTCTTTCTGGTTGGAGTTTTCAACGGCTTGTGTTTTTACTGCTTTGTATTCAGATTCTAAACGGATAGCTTCTGAAACTGAGATGGCGCCTACTCGTAATTGTTCGCGGGTAGCCACCATTAAGCGATCATAGCTTTCCAATACTGAATTGTACAGTTTTTCCTTTGCCTGAAGTGCTGCCAAGTTATTATAGGACGTACCGAGATCATAAAACAAGCTTCGCATTACATCTTGAAACTGCATCTTACTAATGCTTACATTAATCTTAGCAAGCTTTACTGTATTGGTATGTTTGCCTGCCACTGAAAAAATCTGTTCGATCTGCGCTAAGAATTGATTTTGATAATTGAAGTATTGATTTTTTTCAACGCTATACAGTTCTTGATTCCAAATGAAATAGGGATTATTCCATAATTTAGATTGTATGAGTCGTGCCTCCGAAATGTCTATATCATAGAAGGCTGCTAAAAGACTCAGATTTTTTTTGATGAGCCGTGCTTTCGCTTGTTGAAAGTTTAAGACACTATCAGGTGGCGAACCTTGGCAATCCAATGCGCTGATAAGTGTTAAAACAACTAAATATTTTTTCATATAGATAGAATGATAAAAAAAGGAAACCCTACAGCCCGTAGGCGTAAGTAGATCAAAATTTGCGAAATGGAATCCTAAATGCGAAGGTGCCTGAAAAGCAGAAATACGCGCTTCTCAGTGTGGTTTGATTCGATAAGACGGAACTGTGAAATTCCATTAAATGAAGCGAGATTAGAAAATAGAATTAATGACGAGGGCACAGAACGCCCTTTTTCGTGTAAGCCATCTTCATCTTCAAAATTGTTTTCAGGAATGTTAACCAGCGAAGAAAGTGGATGTGTTTTATACTCTTTAATGAGTTTTATATCAGTTGTAACACTATCATTAGAAAGCACAGATAGCAATGTTCCCATTGCTATTAGAATAGCAATGGTCAGTTTTAGCGTTTTTTTGAAATTGCCTAACATACTCTCGGATACGAAGGTAAGCTAAAAAACCGCACCAATGCAAAAAGGAGTCGATATTGACTCCCTTTTGGTCAGTAGCTACCCTTGAATACCTTAAAATTGATCCTTTAGGGCAGGGTCTTTGTTTACTTTTACTAAGCCCCAATGATTGAATTTGATCGCGATGGAAAGCATGATGAAAAAATCGTTATCTACTTTTTCATCCGACTTATGGGTGGTAAAAATGGCGTCTTTGCTGAGGGAGTGTCTACCCTCTAGACGAAAAGTGGTTTCTTTATTGAATAAATGCTCAACTGTAAAGGTAGAGCCGTGCATTTGAAACCCATTTGGGGTTGCTGTGATGATGTCATTAATAATTTGATCCGGATCGTAGATATGTTCATAACGCGCGGCCACGCCCCATTTTGGATTGACCGAGTATCGAACTGACCCCCCATACGAATGCCAATAGTTCATATCATTGGTAACCGGGTCTTTAATCATTCCCAAATCAAACATCGGGGCAATAACCCATTTGCCGAGGTATACACGACTGAAAATATTGTGATACATTTTAAATTGCTCAGTCGCATTCTTGCTCTTATAAACTTCATTGCCTGCAAAGATTCCATAATTGAAAAGGAACTTTTGAGGTTTGTCGTATACATGTACTAGCCCAAAACCCGGGCTGTTATTATTATCTCGCACCACTTGCCAGCCATTGGTAATTTGAGCCACACCACTCCAATATTCACCTAATCGATATTTCATCCTGAATCCGGTTTCAAAATCAGGAGCAAAGTCGGTCATTACTGCGCGTGTGGCATGAAGGTTATCTTTGTTGATGAATGTTTCAGCTCCAAAAACCGCAGGGAAGATTCCCATTTCAATTTCAAAGTGATCGTTAGCTTGATACGTAAAAGATAGTTCGCGTATTAGTTTGAAAACATAGGCCTCTTCATCTATATACATGATGTCTACAATATCACCTGCATGCATCGCCACTTTAGCCCGAAACTTTCCATAATCAAAATACACTTGCCCGTATGTGTAGGCCAGCCCAAATTGATTGACATATTCCGGATTACTATCAAATTTTCGGATGCGATTAAATGGTCTGTTGAAATCATAGGTATAGTGAAAGTCAACATAGGCTTCATATCCTACTTGCAGTTTGTCACCAATACTCAATGTATCTTGAGCGGATGATGAGATATAATAGAATAAAACACACGCAATAGCTAAATATGCCTTCATGAAAAGAAATATTAAAATTTGAAAATGGATAATAGAATTCTTAACTCCGTTAAGAATCGACAGGACAAAATATGAAGGTGTGCGATTTCTAAATCCTCAGAATCCGAATACTTAAAAGAATGGATTCAGCTAATAGGTGATTACTCGAAGTGAGTGGATTAATGTACTTGATAAAATAGGCATCTATACATATTTGCTTGACGATGGCAAGTAGAGTACCGGTAGCATTTTTTAAGGATGAAGCCCTTGAGTTGTGTAAATCAATTTGTAAAAAAATACTGGGCCTGAATTGATCTTTGTAGGTGACCAATGCCTTGGCTTGAAAAGAAGTGTTGTTAATGTGGGAATGAGGCAGGGCTTCTTTTTGATGAATGATTGAAAAAAGACTCAAGGTTAGATATAGGACGAATAAGCAAATACCAGCCCTTTTTCGTGATGGAACCTTATGAGACCTTTGTTTCTTCATTCAAAAAACAAAGATAATTTTTTGATAAGTTAAATGAATAACCGGTGTAAAAATCTAAGGTTATTTCCAGAGCTAACAAGCATTTGTTACAGCCCCTTCACACTCATACCCCCGTCTACCATTATATTCTGCCCTGTGATATAGCTGGCCTTGTCCATGGCCAAATAAGCTACCAAGCTAGCCACTTCTTCGGGCTGGCCTACACGCTGCATGGGAGTCCGATCCAAAATTTTTTCTAGACGAGCAGGTTGCGAAAGAACGGGTTGAGTTAGCGGAGTTTCAATGTACCACGGAGAAACACAATTAACCCGAATTTGATCCACTGCCCACTCAGCAGCGAGATGCTTGGTAAGTTGAATGATGGCAGCCTTGGTCATGCCATAAGGTGGCCCGGATTGCACATCGAAACTACCGGCTACCGAGGCCATTTGAATGACGCTGGCTTTGCCGGAGTTTTTAAGCAGGGGATAGGCTAAACGAGAGATTTCAGTGCAACTGAATAGGTTCGTTTCAAAAAGTTGTCGGTATTCATTTTCAGAATACTCGACAAACTTTTTGCGAACATTGGTACCCACATTATTCACCAGAATGTCTAGTTTATTCCAGTTGTGGGTCACTTTTTCAATGAGCTGTTTTCTAAATTCAGGATTGGCTACGTCTCCATCCATGGTAAATAGATTGGCAGAATTTTTCAATTTCCCTTGAATGCTTTTAGTGTCGCGGGCTACTACTAACACCTCAGCGCCTAATTCGAGGAATTCTTTTGTAATGGCAAGGCCGATGCCTTTTGTGCCACCTGTTACCAACGCTTTTTTACCTTGTAATGTCCACATGTAGCAAGCTCAGATTTAGATTTTGATGTGGCTCCAGTTTTCGCCAGTACGGATACGATAAATTTGCATATCGCTTACTTTGTACTTCTTGGCGATTTGACGTAAGGTAAACTTACCTTTCTGTAAACTGGTTTTGATCTCACGCACCTTGTCGGCATTCAACTTGAAATTGCCACCACGATCAGCATAATTTGGATTCTTCTTATCGTGTTCAAATTGCTGCTCTACCGTAACCCACTTTAAATTTTTGTAATGGTTGTCGTCTTTTTTGAAATTCAGGTGGATTACCTTCTTGTGTTTTTTGCTGGGTTGCTTCACAAATTCCTGAGCTACAAGTCGGTGAATGTTAATACTTCTGTTTTCATCGCCAATGCGGAAAGAGATACCGGGGTATCCTCCTAAGTTGGCAGATTTTAGCAATCGACCTGTTTTTACATCATCGGTAAAACTGATGGTCCTTCCGTGGTTCGTAATCGCATAGCGATGTCCTTTCGGGGTTTTCTTCCAAGGCAGTACGGATACTTTTTCACCTTTAAAGAACTTAATTGGTTTTGGGGATTTCATGGGGAGTTTGTTTGGTTTAGTTAATGTATACTGTTTAAATCATAATAGTAGCCTGTTATAGTTGTAATTTTCTACTTTTCTTTCTTAGTCACCAGAAGGTACCAGTTGTTTTCGATGGGCAGGTACCCGTGTTCGTAACAATAGTAATAAATCGCGCCTTCTTTGGTTTTGTACGTATTGGTAAAATAGCTAAAATCAAATCCTTTTTGCAATAGCTTGTCGCGAGTCATCTTGGTTTTACCCGTAGGGTTACTTTCCATTAAAATACGCCTGTTTTTTCGCAAGGTGTAATTCACGTTGCGCATATAATTTGTTTCGTTGCTATTCAGCTTGTTGTTGAAAGACACTCTGCATTGATCGCTGCAAAACTTTTTATCCGCGCGCCCATTCAGCTTCTCTCCGCACTCTAAACAAGCTTTTTCGGTTGTTTTGGCCATATTTCCCGATTGTAAACGTTTACAAGCGAATATAAACGAAAGTAAATGACTAACCTACGACTATACTTGATTTTACCTTTCACCTTTGTATCGTCAATGTTTGATCCCCGCAGCAATTGGCAACCAATTCATTTATAAACCTTAAAAATTAAAATTATGAAAAGTTTGAGAAACTCTGTTGCTACCACGGACGTGTACAAGAATCAAAAAGGCGCCAAGGTAGAAGATACGCAGTGGCACAACATTGTTATTTGGGGGCAGTTAGCAGGCGTAGCGGAAAAGTATTTGAAAAAGGGTATGGAAGTATGTGTGGAAGGTAAACTGGTGCACCGCAACTACGAAACCGACAAAGGCGAAAAGAAATACATCACCGAAATCAATGTAAATGACCTAGTCATGTTCGGTAAGCAAGATTAATACAATCGATCCGAAGTAGGATTCAAGCCATCTCTTTGGTCAAAGGGGTGGCTTTTTTTGTCTGTAAAATTAATCCCCAAGAGTATAGAATAGCTGGGCACAAACTTATTTTGAAATAGTGTACATTCGATAAAGCTCTTGAGTCGTTTCAGGATTATAAATTGATTTTATGACTAGTACACCTGCTCGCCTTTTCATGGCCTTCTGTGTTGCAATTTTGTGTCAGGCTGCTCCGGTCAGTCAACATTCAGAACCCGCAAAGATGAAAGGAATGGTTGATCGTCATAATTATTGGCGCACCAAAGTAGGTACTCCGTCCTTGGTTTGGTCGGATAAGCTTGCAGACTTTGCGCAGGCTTGGGCAAATGAACTGGCGCGAAAAGGATGTGAAATGAAGCATCGTCCATCCAAGGGCAAATGGAATGGCTCTGCCTATGGTGAAAACATTTATTGGTCTTCCGGATTAAAGAACCTGCCCGCAGACGTGGTAGATGCCTGGGCTTCCGAAATTGTTTACTATGATTCCATTTCAGGCAAGTGCAAGAATGGTGTGTGCGGGCACTATACACAACTGATTTGGAAGAAAACCACCGAGGTGGGCTGTGGCATGGCAAAATGCGGCAATGAGGAAATCTGGGTGTGCAATTACAATCCTCCCGGCAATTACATCGGGCAAAAGCCATATTAAACAAAAAGGCCTGAATTGCTTCAGGCCTTTTCAATATTCTTGCGAATAAATTATTTCAATTCAGAGAAGTCAAAAGATGTTTCCAAAAACTTTGTATTAAACTTTCCGGATCTGAAGGTAGCATTATCCATCAACTTCAAATGGAAAGGAATGGTTGTCTTTACTCCTTCAATTACAAACTCACTTAAAGCGCGTCTCATGCGGGTAATTACTTCTTCGCGCGATTGGCCGCTTACAATAAGCTTGGCAATCATGGAGTCATAGTTCGGAGGAATAGTATAGCCGGAATAAACATGGCTATCGATCCGCACTCCGTGCCCGCCCGGCATGTGGATATTGGTAATTTTGCCCGGAGAAGGACGGAATCCGTTGGCCGGATCTTCGGCATTGATACGGCACTCCATCGCATACAAATTGGGGTAGTAGTTGTTTCCTGAAATAGGAACACCGGCAGCTACTTTGATCTGTTCTTTAATCAAATCGTAATCCGTTACTTCTTCGGTGATCGGGTGCTCCACCTGAATACGGGTATTCATTTCCATGAAATAGAAATCTCCGTACTTATCTACCAAGAACTCGATGGTTCCTACACCTTCATAGTTAATGGCTTTTGCTCCCTGAATGGCAGCTTGTCCCATGCGTTCACGTAGTTCTTGCGATACGATGGGAGAGGGGGTTTCTTCCACCAGCTTTTGGTGCCTGCGTTGGATAGAGCAATCCCGCTCCGATAAGTGACACGCTTTGCCGTATTGGTCGCCTACCACCTGAATTTCGATGTGACGTGGCTCTTCAATAAATTTCTCCAGATATAAACCATCATTGGCGAATGAAGCTGCTGCTTCGCGCTTGGCATCGTCCCACGCTTTGCGGAATTCGCTTTCATCGTTGATGATTCGCATACCTTTTCCACCACCTCCGGCTGTTGCCTTTACAATCACCGGAAACTTAATTTTCTTTGCCAGCTCAATACCTTGCTCGACCGATTCCAACAAGCCATCCGAACCGGGAATGCAAGGCACGCCCGCTTTCTTCATGGTATCCTTGGCGGTGATTTTGTCACCCATCAATTTGATCATCTCAGGCGTGGGGCCAATGAATTTGATTCCATATTCATGACACACGGCTGAGAACTCGGCATTCTCTGATAAGAAGCCATAGCCGGGGTGAATCGCATCGGCATTGGTGATCTCAGCAGCTGAAATAATGCGGGGAATATTTAAATAGGACTCTTTGCTTGGAGCGGCTCCAATACATACGGCCTCATCGGCAAAGCGAACGTGTAAGCTTTCACGATCAGCCGTTGAATAGACAGCCACCGTTTTAATGTCCATCTCTTTGCAAGTGCGAATAACGCGCAGAGCAATTTCGCCACGATTGGCAATCAATATTTTTTTAAACATGAGACTTAATTTTTGATTTGTGAATTTTGATTGGTGAATTACGAGCCTGCCGATACACGGGTCTTAAAAATCGTAAATCATGAATCGCAAATCGTAAATAATTAATCTGGTTCCACCACAAAAAGCACCTGATCGTATTCTACCGGAGAAGAATTTTCGACCATTACTTTCACGATTGTACCCGAAACCTCTGACTCAATTTCGTTGAATAGTTTCATGGCTTCGATGATACATACGGTTTGTCCTTTGGTTACTTTATCACCCACCGAAACAAATGGAGGTGAATCAGGATTCGCAGTGCGGTAGAATGTTCCGATCATCGGAGACTTAATCTCCAAACCTTTTACAGGAGCAGCAGCAGGCTTTTCCGCCTTTGGCGCAGCAGCAGGTGCAACAGCCGGAGCCGCAGCAACGGCAGCCGGAGCCGCAATAACAGGGGCTGCCATAACCGGAGCCGCAGACTTCATCACCTTTTGATCGGGTTCACGCTTTACGTGAAGTTTCAATTCTTTGGTTTCAATGTCCACTTCATTTAAGCCGGATTGGGCAATGAAGTCGATAAGGTCGCGTATCTCGTTCGTTTTCATTTCTGATTGGGTTTGAGTTGCTGGTTTTTTTATTCCGTTACCTTTTGTTCCAATTTCTTTCTTCGTAGCCATAGGGTTGGTTATTTAACACGTTCAACGTACTCACCGGTGCTGGTCTTGATTTTGATATTATCACCGGTGTTGATGAATAATGGCACGCGTATTTCGGCACCGGTTTCAATGGTGGCTGCCTTTAGTGTGCGGGTAGCTGTATCGCCTTGCACGCCTGGTTCTGTGTACGTTACCACAAAGTTCACGTGTGCCGGTGCTTCCGCAGTGATAGGGTCTGTACCGTTCTCAAATGCGATTAATAGTGTAACACCTTCTTTGATGTAGTTAACAGAATCTCCCAACAATACTTTGTCCAAATAAATTTGTTCGAATGTGGCGTTGTCCATACATACCAAACTGTCACCATCTTGATATAAATATTGATATTCTTTGGTTTCTACACGAAGTTGTTCAATTGCATCTCCGGGACGGAAACGGTTTTCTACAATTTTTCCGGTGCGCAGGCTTCTCATCTTTAATTGATAAAAAGCACGCAAGTTTCCGGGTGTTCTGTGTTGCATTTCTTCAACTTGCACCACTTCACCGTTGTAGCGCACATAACTTCCTTTGTTTAGATCAGATACAGTTGCCATTGGTCATTCTCAATTTATAGTTCGGGTAATTGTTACTTATTTTATTTCGGATCGTAGGCCCACTTCACGTACACTGAACCCCACGTGAATCCACCGCCAAAAGCAGCAATCAACAGATTGTCGCCTTTCTTTAATTTCTTTTCATAATCCCACAGCAATAATGGAATGGTGCCACCGGTAGTGTTTCCATAGCGCTCAATGTTCATCATTACTTTTTCTTCGGCTATGCCCACGCGCGATGCAGTTGCATCGATGATGCGTTTGTTGGCTTGGTGCGGCACCAACCAATTGATATTGTCTTTATTCAGATGATTGCGTTCGGCTACCTGCGCTGCCACATCGGCCATATTGGTAACCGCAAATTTGTAAACGGAAGAACCCTCTTGATAAACATAGTGCAAGCGCTTATCTACCGATTCGTGGGATGCCGGAACACGGCTACCGCCTGCCTTCATGTGCAAGAAAGTTTCACCACTTCCGTCACTGCGCAGCATGTAGTCCATTACACCCACTTCTTCAGTAGTTGGTTCGAGTAAAACACAACCCGCACCATCGCCAAAGATGATGCACGTAGTGCGATCGGTATAATCTAAGATAGCCGACATTTTATCGCCACCAATAACTATTACTTTTTTATAGCGGCCCGCTTCGATAAAACTTGCTCCGGTGGTTAAGCCATAAATGAATCCGGAACACGCAGCGCCCATATCATAACTAAAGGCGTTGGTCGCCCCAACAGCCGTAGCTACAATATTAGCGGAAGCGGGAAAGGTCATATCTGCCGTGATGGTTGCGAAAATGATCAGATCAATTTCTTCCGGCTTTGTTTTGGTTTTGGCCAATAAATCTTTCACGGCTTCAATGGCCATGACAGAAACACCTTGATTTTCGCCCTTTAATATTCTTCGTTCTTTGATGCCTGTTCGTGAGGTGATCCACTCATCAGTGGTCTCAACCATTTTCTCTAACTCTTTGTTGGTGAGAATGTAATCGGGCACGTATCCGCCCACACCTGTAATCGCAGCTCTAATTTTACTCATAATTTCTTCGTTTCACCGGACGACTAAAAAAGCAAATGCCCAGTTGGTGAAACCGGGCATTTATTTAAACACACTTAGTACGTTTTGCCTTGATGGGCAATAATATAATTACACTTTAAACAGATGGTCAATGACTTAATCATTTGGGCTGTTTACGCCACTTCCTTTTCCATTACTACATTTCCTTTGTAGTAGAGTTTACCTTCGTGCCAGTGCGCACGGTGTGGCAAATGGCTTTCTCCGGTTGTTGGATCCATCGAGAATTGCTTAGCTACCGCTTTGTAATGTGTTCTTCTTTTATCTCTGCGGGTTTTCGAGGTTTTTCGTTTGGGATTTGGCATAACCTATCTTGTTTATTTACTATTTACTTATTGTTTTAACTTTTTTAACACTTCCCAGCGAGGGTCGATGGCTGTTTCGTCTTTTTCAGTCTGATAAATCAATTTCCCCTCTTCATTTTCATTTTCTTCATCTTCTTCAAATCGTGGATGAATTTTTTTAATTGGAATATCCAACACAATAAATTCATACATCAATTGTCCCACATCGAGCACGTCTTGATCGCGCGGGATAACTATAATTTCATCGCTGATTTCTTCGGCTACTTCACCATACTTGAAAATTACCTTTTTGGAAATTTTCATCGGGTGGTCGAAAGGATCCAAGCTACGGTCGCAAATCAAGTGCGCCTTACCCTGAATATCAAAATCAGCTTCAATGAGCGTTTCCCTTTTGTTCAGAATCACTTTAGCGTCAAATTCGCCTCCAGAGACTACTTCTTTACCATACTTTGCAAAGAATGTTTCGCCAAGATGGAAGTCGAAAGAGTGCTCTTTCTTACTTAAACCTAAAATATTGACACTAAAATCACTCACCCCAGAGGGCTTTTAAAATGAGGGGCAAATTTATCAGGATTTATTGAATTTTTGACCCTTCCGTTGGGTTTTTTGATGGATCGGATAAGGCTGAATGCGAGTTTAGCCTAGTAAAATTCAGTAAAAACCACCTTTTTGATGTCATTCAGTGGCTTTTTGCCAAAGTTATCCACAAAATAATCGACCACGTTTTTTTTGAATCCTAGCTTAATGGCAATGCTTTTACAGAAGATAAGCTCACTTTCAAATAGCTTTTGGTCGGCATGAATCAATTCCATGCAGGCAACCAGGTAGTCAAATTTTTGATCGTCAGATAAAGCTCCTAATGAGTCGATTGGTTCCGGATTCCGAATTAACTCATTCACTTCTGGTTCAGAGAAGTTTTTGTCGGACGCGATCTTAAATATCATCTCGCGCTCGGCTCTGGCAAAATGCTTGTCAGCTTCAGCCAGTTGTATTAAAATGTTGAGTTTTTTCTTCGTTACGATATCCATTGGGTAGCTGTACATATTCCAAAACTATCAAAGCCTTGAAATTTAAGCACGTTATTGATTTATAATGACTTAACAGCCGACAAAGCCTTAATTATGCTCGACCAGTTGTTCTTGTCTGTTCTTTACTATATCGCATGCCATGTAAATTGCCTGCCGTAAAGACGATTCATCGGCCAAATTCTTACCAGCAATGTTGTAGGCTGTTCCGTGGTCAGGCGAAGTCCGCACTACCGGCAAACCGGCCGTAAAATTGACCCCATCTTCAAAAGCCAATGTTTTAAAAGCCACAAGCCCCTGATCGTGATACATAGCTAAAATGCCATCATATTTTAAATGCTGATGGGCGGCAAAGAAACCATCGGCCGGAAATGGACCGAAAATAACTTTACCCTTGTTTTTCAAGTCGGCAATTACGGGTCTGATCACCTCATTTTCCTCGGTTCCGAGCAGACCTTCATCACCTGAGTGCGGGTTTAATCCCAGAACCGCAATCTTAGGTTTGCTGATAAGGAAGTCTTTCTTCAGCGACATTTCCAACAACCGAATCTTCAGTTCTACCCGTTCTTTGTTGATTAAGGATGCCACATCCTTAATAGCCACATGTTCTGTTACCAAACCAACTCTTAGATTATTTCCCACCATCAGCATTAAGCTTTCTCCGGCACCAAATGTTTCGGTGAGGTATTCCGTATGCCCTCGGTAAGGAAAATCATCTCCATGAATGGTATTTTTATCAATAGGGCCGGTAACAATCGCATCCAGCAATCCTTCCTTAGCATCTTCAACTACTTGTTTCAGGGCGAGCAAGGCACCTTTGCCCGCTTGTTTAGACGGTTGACCGGGCACAATTTCAATGGCCTCTTCCCAACAATTGACCACATTCACTGCTTTTGGAAAAAACTGACCTTTGGTTTTCACCTGACTGTAGTTGAACTCTTCCATGTTCATCAACTTGCGGTAATACGACAACACACGAGTTGAGCCATAAACCACCGGAGTGATCATGCTGAGCAGTCGGCTGTCGGTGAGTGCTTTAATGATTACTTCGGGGCCAATCCCATTCAGGTCGCCAAGGGTAATTCCGATTCGTGGTTTTTCAATAGCCATTTGAAGAATAAAATTTTAACCTAATTATGCAGATAGAATTCGTCAGGAATGTTTCGTTCGGATTTCTACGCTTAAATGTAATCAATTCTGTCACCATTTATTTGGCTAAAATCCGGAATGATGCTCAATTCTAGTTTAATATCTCAACAAACACGCAACAATTCACGAAGTATTCTAGAACTTTACAGCCCATAGTAGAAACATGGTTCGACCTAAAAAATTTCTTGGCCAGCATTTTTTGAAGGATCAAAATATTGCTTCAAAAATTGTGGAAGCACTTCAACTGACAGGGCAGCCGCAACAGGTAATTGAAATTGGCCCAGGCACCGGTGTGCTCACTCAATTCCTACTAACCAAACCCGGCCTCGATTTAAAATTGATTGAAATTGACCGCGAGTCGGTTGCTTATTTGAAAGATCACTTTCCACAACTGCAAGCGCACATTATGGAAGGCGATTTTCTGGAGATCGATCTTTCCGGGTTAGAATCAGCGTATCACATCATCGGAAATTTTCCTTACAACATTTCATCGCAGATCTTTTTCAGAATATTAGAGCAACGTGCTCATGTACAGCAAGTGGTGTGCATGTTGCAAAAAGAGGTGGCCGATCGTATTGCAGAAAAGGAGGGAACCAAAACCTATGGCATTTTGAGTGTGCTGTTGCAAGCTTATTACAACATCGAATA
This sequence comes from Cyclobacteriaceae bacterium, assembly GCA_044228465.1. Classification (GTDB taxonomy): domain Bacteria; phylum Bacteroidota; class Bacteroidia; order Cytophagales; family Cyclobacteriaceae; genus ELB16-189. Next base: position 48,994 of record JBGAUU010000006.1, on the reverse strand, counting down.
CCTTTTCAAAGTGCCGCCCGGAGTTTTTCATCCGCCACCCAAAGTCATGTCGGCCGTGATTCGGCTTACACGAAATAATCGGGCCACACTCGGTTGCAATGAAGAATTGTTTCAGCGCGTGGTGAAGCAATCTTTTCAAAACAGACGGAAGACCTTGCGAAACGCACTCAAACCTTTAAATTTGAACGCCTCGATTGTGGCTTTGCCTCTACTCGACAAGAGAGCTGAGCAACTTTCGGTAGAGCAATTTATTGATCTCACAAAATTAATTGAAGCACAGGGGTGAAAGAGTTTGTTGAATTTGAGTTGACGAAAGAGTTTCGCGATCGCTTTCAACAAGCACTGGACGAGCGCGATGGCACCTTCATATTTGAAAGCTTACATGAGGTTAATCCGGCAGATATTACTTCTTTGTTGTATGAATTTAACAGCGAAGAATCCAAATATGTGTTGGATTTGTTGCCGCTTGAAACGCGCTCTAAAATCATTAACGATTTAGATGCGGACACCCGCAAGAAATTCCTTCAAATTTATGAACTTCCTGAGTTGACGGAGATTGTCAATCAATTGGATTCAGATGATGCGGCTGACATTTTGAATGAATTGCCTATCAAAACCAGTGAAAGCATTATTGCCGGATTGGATGTAGATCTGAAGGTGCAAGTAATTGATCTGCTACGCTACGAAGCCAATGTAGCTGGTGGATTGATGGCGAAAGAATTAATTAAAGCACGCGACAATTGGACCGTGGTGCAGTGCGTGGAGGAAATTCGCAAGCAAGCCGAAAATGTGGCGAAGTTCTATGCTGTCTATGTGGTGGATGATCACGATAAATTGCTAGGTCGTGTGGCGCTGCAAAAGTTGATACTCACCGATCCCAAAACAATCGTAAAAGATATTTATGATGACGATGTTGTTTCCGTAGAAACCTATCAGGAGGATACTGAGGTGGCCGAGATCATGAAGAAATACGACTTGGAATCTGTTCCGGTGGTGAATGTAAATGGTCAGTTAGTCGGGCGCATAACCATCGATGACGTGGTGGATGTGATTACTGAGCAGGCAGAAGAAGAACGCCAGATCATGTCGGGTATTACGGAAGATGTGGAAGAAGATGATACTGTTTGGAAAAATACGCGGGCTCGCTTGCCTTGGTTACTGATTGGTATTTTTGGCGGAATGCTCAGTGCGAGCTTCATGGGTTTTTTTGAAGCGGAGTTGGCGAAAATTACTGCTATCGCTTTTTTTGTCCCTTTAATTCAAGCTACCGGTGGAAACGTAGGAATTCAATCATCATCATTGGTGGTGCAGAGTTTGGTTAATCCCAGTTTTGTGGATGAGGGATTAATGAAGCGACTCTCCAAAGTATTTAGTGTGGCGTTGTTGAATGGTTTCTTTCTATCCGTGCTCGTGTTGGCTACTACACTGTTGTTTTTCGGCAATCGGCAACTATCAATTGTGGTAGCTATCGCTTTGTTTGGAGTTGTTTTGTTTTCATCGTTTGTTGGTACGGTTACCCCACTCATCCTCAATCGATTGGGATTTAATCCAGCCTTAGCTTCAGGCCCATTTATTACAACCATGAGTGATTTATTGGGATTAACTACCTATTTCCTCACCATTCATTTGTTACTTTGAATTCCCCACAAATAGATGTAAGTTTCATTAGAAAATGAGATGCTTTATTTAAGCCTTTACAATTATATTTGATCGGTAAGCATCTGCAATTGTGTGGCCATGTCAAAAATTCAAAAACTAAAAACAAAACTCTCTAATAAGTTTGACGAGGTAGTAGAGAAACCACTATTGACCAGTGCCATTGTGTTGGTGATTGTGGCGGTCATTGTGATCAGCCTAAGCCTACCTTATTACATTGCGGATTTCAGAAGTTTCTGGATGCAAGTGTTGGCCGAAGCACACGGAATGATTTTTGACATTGCCGTGATCGGTATTCTGTTGTATTGGCTAAATCAAAACGGTGAAATTCGTCAGCGTATCAGAACGTATAAAGATGAGATTGATGATTTTCGTTTGTGGGAATCAGACGAGGCTGCCTTCCGCACCGTAGGAAATATCAAGCGTTTGAATCGTCATAAGATTTATGAAATCAATTTGGTGAACTGCCACTTGGTGCGAACTAACCTTAACTATGTCAACTTAAAAGCTTCTAATCTTAACTCCTGTAATCTTTCTAATTCCACGCTGATAGAGACAAACCTTGAAAATACCCGACTCAATCAAACGAATCTGGAGAACTCCAATTTAAATCAAGCCAATTTAAAAGGCGCTTATGCAAGCGGTGCTAATTTTAAAGATGCCTTTTTGATTAAGACTCAATTTGAAGGTGCTTTTTTAATTAAGACCAATTTCAAGAATGCGTTCCTGATGGAGTCCAATTTGCGCAATAGTTATTTGATGGGTGCGGATTTTGAAAATGCAAGTTTGTATAAAGCAGATTTGCGTGGAGCGAAGGGACTTACCATTGAGCAGTTGGCAAAAGCCAAAACATTGTATCTGGCGCAGTTTGATGATGAAATATTGGAGCAAGTGAAAGCGAGCATCCCTGAATTAGTAGGAGCCTGAAAGCAATAATTTTGTAATAAAGAAATATCAATTACTTTTGTAATAACAACGGCCGCACGAAATGTGGCCGTTGTTTTCTTTTTTAAATAGGTACAAAAAGTTTTAACAAGATGGCTAAGCAGATTTCGTATTACACCAAAGAAGGGTTGGAGAAATTAACCAACGAATTGAACACCCTTAAAACGAAAGGTCGGTCTGATATTGCCAAACAAATTGCGGAAGCGAGAGATAAAGGCGACTTGAGCGAGAATGCAGAATACGATGCAGCCAAAGATGCGCAAGGACACTTGGAAGCAAAAATTGCAAAGCTGGAAGAATTGATGGGCAATGCACGCCTGATTGACGAATCGAAAATCGATACATCCGTAGTTTCAATTTTATCGAAAGTTACGATTAAAAATAAAAAGAATGCCGCCTCGATGACATACATGCTCGTGTCAGAAGAAGAGGCAGATTTAAAAGCCGGCAAAATTTCAACGCAATCTCCTATCGGAAAAGGTTTGTTGGGAAAGAAAATGGGTGATAGCGCGAAGATCAAAACACCGGCCGGCGAAATGGAATTTGAAATCGTGAAAATTGAAGCATAGTTAGGAGTTGTCAAATGGCAAGTATCTTTTCAAGAATTGTAAACAAAGAAATTCCATCTTACCGGATTGCAGAGGATGAGCATTCGTATGCTTTTTTGGATATCAATCCACTGGCCAAAGGCCACACGCTTGTCATTCCGAAGCGTGAAGAAGATTACCTGTTTGACCTGACAGACGAAGAGTTATCCAGGCTGATTGTATTTTCCAAACGCGTAGCAAAGGCTATTGAATCCTCCATGGAATGCAAACGTGTGGGAGTTACTGTAATTGGATTTGAAGTTGCCCACGCACATATTCATCTGGTGCCTATCAATACCACCAGCGACATTAATTTTTCAAACCCTAAGTTGGCGTTATCAAAAGAAGAATTTACCGCGATCGCTCAGAAGATAAGCGCAGCGTTTAAATAAAGTCAATATCCGCGCTCAGCGGAAAGCGCATCAGAAATTCCAGTGCTTCATCTACGGTCATTCCTTCAAAAAGCACTTTGTACAAACGATCCGTAATCAAGGCTCGAATTTTATAAAAGTCAGCACATTTTTTTGCAATGCGCACGGTATTTACACCTTCTGCAATTTCTTCCATGTCTGCCAGAATATCCGCCAGCTTTTCACCTTTTGCTAAGCGATAACCGACCGTAAAATTCCGGCTCATCGGGCTATTGCAAGTAGTTACCAAATCACCAATGCCTGCAACTCCCAAAAACGCTTTCACATCCCCGCCAAGGGCTCGCCCTAAGTAAACCATTTCCACCGCTCCGCGACTAACCAGCAAGCCGCGGGCATTTTCTCCGTAGCCTAAACCATTCAAAGCTCCGGAAGCGATGGCAATAATATTTTTCAACACCCCTGCAATTTCTACTCCTACGATGTCTTTGTTTTCATATACCTGAAAGCGGTCGTTCCGTAAAAGTTTTTTACCGATTTGAATAACTTCATCAAATGGACTGGCAATAACGGTGGCTGCAGGCTGACGTTGGGAAAGTTCTTTGGCGAGATTAGGCCCGGCTAAACAGCCGATTCGTACCACCACACTTTCTTCGCGAATTACTTCGCTCATGGTTTTTACTTGCTTACGATTAAGTACTCGCACGCTCTCAATCGTTTCGCCTTTGGGCAATGTTATATCAAAACCTTTGGTGCCGTGAATTAAAATATGGTAGGGCTGAAGATGCAGCGAAAGATTTTTCATCATTTGCCGGAAATGGGCAGAGGGCACCATGGGGAAAATGATTTCGCACGACCGTGCAATTTCTGCCAGATCATTTACGGCTTTTACATTTTCGTGAATGCTGTGGCCGCGATTAGTTCGTTTGGCATTGATCTGTTGAACTACACCCAGATCACGTGCATACAATAAAACGGGCCGATTGATAGCCAGAATATTGGCAATAACAGTTCCAAAATTTCCCGCACCGATCACGCCTACGGGCTTTTCATCTTGTAATTTCAATGGACGATCGGAAGTAGGCATTGCGCAGGTGGCTAAATAAATTGTTCCAAATCGTATCCAACCAACCGATTGTGATAATAATAGAGAAGCGATAAATCTTTCGTGATGATATTTCCCTTCTTATTTTTTAACAATGGTCTGTTGAGATGGAACACACCTACATTATCAAGGCCCCGCTGAATGGCGCCATCCGATTTTCCCTTGAGATGAGTGGCAAAATTGATTTTACCTTGTTCCTTCATTAGGAAGATTTGTTTTCGCACTCGCTTAAACACTTCTTTGAATTCAGCATAGTCTATTTCCAAATCTTCTTCCGGAACCCGGAGTAGACTAAATAAGTCGAGTGATGGATGTTTCTTCTGCCAAATTTCAAAAGCAATAAAGGCTACTAAGTGACTGGCAAATACCCGGTTGATTTTGTGGTATTCGGTAACAATGCGCTGACTGAGCATTCGTGTATATTCATCTTCGCGCTGACGATCTACATTAATATCGCCATTTGAAATAAAATAGTCTCGGGTATTAATGATGCGACCTTGCGCATCGAGGCTATTCCCATTTTCATCTACATAGTTACCCATCACATCCAGTCCAGGACCAATCGAAACGGAAATGCTGGAAGGGTTGGTGAAAAATTTGAATAGGAATTTGATGAGTTGAAAACTGCCGTATTTATCTTGTTCCGGAAAGTACCGATCTTGTCCTTTTACCTGCAAATAGTCTTCAATCATTTCGGGAGCCTCTAGTACACAGTGGTAATTGAGCGTTACCGGCACAACAAAGATCTTTTTAGTTTCCCCTTCCGTCATGTACAAGTTTCGCTGTGCTTCGATGGCTGTGCTCAGCAATCCTAATTTTAACTGCTTTTCGATCAAGCCGGAGCGAGAGCGCGTGCCACCCGGAAAAAATAAACTGTGCGCTCCTTTTTGAATGGCCAGATTAGAATACATTTTGAGTGTTTCTAAGTAAGGCAGGTTTTTCTTTCTGCGGTCTACTTTGTATGCACCCAAGCTGTTCATGAAGTAGGCAATGATCTTGATGTTGAAAAGATTTAAACCAGCACCATAAATAAAAGCGGGTAAACCCATCGAATGAATGACCCAGCCAATAAGAATAGAGTCAAGGTTGCTGAAGTGAGTAGGTACCATTACTACGGTGCCTTGTTTTGCAAGCTTCCGCAGCATTTTCACTTTGCCTACGATGTGTATCTTATCGCGAAGGGTATATCGGTTTCTGAAGAAAGCGCCAAACTTTTTGATGCGGGTGCCATTCAAAAGTCGCAAAAAACCAAACTTGATTACTTCACGAGCAAACCGGTAGGAAGATGCTTTAAAATTCCCGGCTATTTCAGAGGCATAGCGATGAACGATCTTATGAAGAATAACATCAACAGCGGCACTAATTTCGTCTTCCTTTTTATTGCTTAAATCGATTAACTCGTTTTTAACTGCAGCCCAGAATTTCTGATCGTCCTTCGGGTCAACCCGCCAGCGATTGCGCTTAATGCGATTTTGTTCGCGGTATACAGTGGCTTGTAAATCATCGACCAACTGTTTGAGTTGCGGACGCAATTCTTTTATTCGTGCAATTGATTTGTCGGTAACTTCAGCAATAAATTCCTTGCGGTTTTTGCTAAGTTGGTAAACAGGCCAGTCAGGAATACCGTCCAGAATCGGCTTATAAGGCTTGTTTTTGTTTTTCTTTTCTTCTAAGATTTCCATCAACTATATACGAAAGGGACATCAAAGTTAATTCGTCCACCCTCATTCGCAAACTTTACAGGTTCGAAGTGGCTTTTTGAAGGCTTTTCGCCATTTCCTGAAAGCACGATAGTGCCGTCTGTAAAAAATCGGGGGTTAAAATTGTTTTAACTTCCTCGTCTGACGTAAATTCATATTCATCAACTTTGTAGGTTTGCTCGAACAATCCCCACTCAAGTTTTAGTAAAAAACGATTGTTCCAATGAAAGATGGTTATCTTTATTTCCGGATGTGGTATCTCTCCAACTACGCGCATAAGCTGTAAATTTACTATAGAATTGTAAAAATGTCAGATTTGTTAAATAATTGAGCAAATTGGTCGTTAAAAGAAACAAACTGTCATCTTTGGCTAAAATGAATTAACTTTTCGAGCGTTGGTATTGTTGTATTTTTGATTTTTAATAGATGATGAAGTATTTACGGTTTGCCATTGTTTTGATTGGGATGTTTTGGAGCACTACCAATGTGGTGCAGGCTACTCATTTGCGAGCGGGAGAGATAATAGTGCGCCCTAAGAACGGTTGTGGCGGATTATTGTACACAATCATCATAAGGGTGTACACCAATACGGTGGGCACTGAAGTAAAGTTTGAAGGTGGAACTTTGGATTTTGGTGATGGTGATAAATACATCACACCCAGAATAGAAAATACACTTCGTCCAGATTTAGGTGAGGGTATTGGCTTCGTTGAATTCCCAATTGATCACCTTTATCGAGGAAGAGGCACCTATGTTATTACATACACTGAAAAAAATAGAAATAAGCTTATTCTTAATATTGATAATTCTGTTAATACAGCATTTTCGTTGGAAACAGCATTTACTATCGGGCCTGGTTGTAATAGTAGCCCGGAACTTTTAGTTCCTCCGATTGATAAGGGTTGTGTAGGAGTGGCATGGTTTCATAATCCCGGAGCGGTAGACGCAAATGGAGACAGTCTTTCTTATTCTTTAACTGTGCCCAAACAATTTCCCAATTTACCAGTCCTTGGCTACCGCGATCCAATAAGCAGTGAGTTTTATAACGACTACTCAAAAGGAAATGAAAATAAAAATGGTGAGCCTATTTTTAAAATAGATCATGATGGGACAATTACTTGGGATGCTCCAGGGTCTGTAATAGGAGAGTATAACATCGCTTTTAAAGTGACTGAATGGAGAAAGTTCGGCACCCGATGGAAAATAATTGGCTATGTTACACGAGATATGCAGATTATTGTCGAAGACTGTTTAAATCAGCGGCCAGATCTTCCACTAATTAATAGAACTTGCGTGATTGCAGAAGTGGATCCTCCTATCCAAAAGACAATTGTTGCTACTGATCCCGATGCAACTGATAAACTAAAGATTGAGGCTTTTTCTGACGTGTTCACTTTACGTGTGTCACCAGCTACCTATTCCCCCAAACCATTTGACTTTACTTCTAACCCCGCTCAATTAGATTTTAATTGGGTAACCAAATGCGATCATATACGCGATCAAGATTATGATGTGGTATTTAAAGTTACCGATCAACCGCCAAAAGGGAGAGGTGCTGCATTAATAGATTTCACAGTTTGGAAAATTCATGTAATGGGTGATAAACCCAAAATTAATCCATTAACCACCAATGTAAATGATCGTTCTATTACCGTTAGCTGGATGCCATACCTGTGCGCCAAGCAGGCAATTTCAATGGAAATATGGAGAAGAGTTGATAGTTTTTCTGGAGTACAACCGGAATGCGAAACTGGTATGCCTCCTTCTTTTGGCTACACTAAAATTAATACTGTGCCTATTGGAAATCTTTCTTATACAGATAACGGTTTGGACGTAGGAGCCAAATATTGCTATCGACTAGTTGCAGTTTTTCCTGGAACTGGTGGATTAAGTAAGGTCTCAGACGAACAATGTATGCAGCAAGAATTTAAAGTTGATAGACCTATTATTACGAATGTATCTATTGATGAAACCTCTTCAACGAATGGTAAAACAATAATAAATTGGGTGCAACCGCTTGATTTGCCAGCTCAACAATTTAGTTACGAGGTTTACAGAGCCGAGGGGTTTTCCGGAAACATTAATTCAACAAAAATAACACCTGGTAAGATCACATCTACTGCGATTACCGATGAAGGGATAAACACAAAAGATCAAGTTTATAATTACTCCATCAAAGCATTCGCAGAAAATGGAATTCCCTTACAACCTTCCACGTCAGCTTCAAGTGTACGGCTAGAGGTGACCTCTAAAATTGATCAACTGCAATTAACATGGATTGCATTTGTACCATGGTCAAACAGTGTTACGGGCTTAAAACATAAGGTTTATAAAAAATTAGAAACGGATCCTGATTTTATTGACCCGCCCATAGAGATAAATCCAGGTCAAGGATTTAGTTATATAGATAAGAACGTAGAAAAAGGAAAAAAATATTGTTACAAAGTAGAGACGATTGGAAGTTATGGAAGTACAAACCCATTGATACCGCCAACGCTAAATAATTTTTCCCAGATTGCCTGCGCTGAGGTGGATGATAAAATAAAACCCTGTAAGCCTTCTTATTCTGTCGACCTTAAAAGCACCGATTGTTCTGTGAGTCAAACTTGTAGTGACGGAACGATTTTTTCAAATAAATTAATTTGGGATGCACCAGAATCTCCCTGTAAAACAGAAATTAAATATTATGTGATTTATTATTCAACTAAAGTTGGTAATCAATTTGACAGTTTAACATCCGTAGCAGGTACCTTAACTGAATACGAGGATAAAAACCTTCTTTCGAATGCTCGTTGTTATAAAATAAAAGCAGTTGACAGGGCTGGTAATGAGAGCGATTTGAGCGAATCTTTTTGTTTTGACAATTGTCCCAATTATGAATTGCCAAATGTTTTCACACCTAATGGAGATAAATGTAACGATAAGTTTAGCGCATACAGTATTCGAAATATAGTTGCAAACGAGAATGGCATAATCTCCGAATGTGGAGTTTTAAATACCGATCAATTGGTTCAACTACAACAAAAATGTGCTCGACATGTTGAAAGAGTTGTTTTCACTGTATTCAATCGCTGGGGTGGCGAAGCGTTCAGTTATGAGTCAGGTGGCGAGCGTACTATTTATATTGACTGGGATGGCCGCGATAATAGTGGTCGAGAGCTTTCTGCTGGAGTTTATTTTTATGAAGCCCAAGTTACATTTGACTTAGTCGATACTTCTAAACGCTACAAAACCATTCGTGGATGGGTGCAGATCATTCGATAAGTAAAGTGATTTTATTTGATGGTGTTTGTAATCTGTGTGCAGCCAGTGTCACCTTTATTATCTTACGTGATCCTTCTGCCAAATTTCGTTTCGCCTCCCTTCAATCTTCTTTTGGACAAGAACAACTAATCAACGCTGGCTTTAAAGAACATTTTGATACTATTGTCCTTTTAAAAGACGGCAAAGTATTTACCCGCAGCGATGCCGCCCTAGAAGTTGCGCGAGATTTAAATGGGTTATGGCCAGCTCTTTATATTTTTAAATGGATCCCAACAATTATCCGAAATGGAATCTATAATTGGATTGCCAGAAATCGTTACCGATGGTTTGGCAAAAAAGAAAGTTGTATGATTCCAACTCCCGACCTGAAGGCCCGATTCATCGATTAATTTCGAATTACCAAATAAGGTTTTAGATTTGACTTTCGAAAGGAGCCTCATACCTGTTTCTTGATAAAGGCTAGGGCGCTTCCAAAAGATTTTAAAATTAATTCTTTAGATATGAAGGCATTTGTATTTCCCGGACAAGGCGCTCAGTTTACCGGAATGGGCAAGGATATTTATGACAATAATCCGATGGCTAAAAAGCTTTTTGATGATGCCAATAAGATTTTAGGTTTCGATATATCTAACATCATGTTTGCCGGGGCTGCTGATGAACTAAAGCAAACGAAAGTAACGCAACCAGCCGTGTTCATTCATTCCGTAGCGGTAGCATTAGCTCAAAGTAACCACAAGCCGGAAATGGTAGCAGGTCACTCACTGGGTGAGTTTTCATCACTCGTGGCCAATCAGGCGCTAAGTTTTGAAGATGCGTTGTTGCTGGTTTCAAAGCGAGCCATTGCTATGCAAAAAGCTTGCGAAATCAATCCTTCAACAATGGCGGCTATTTTGGGATTGGAGGATCGTATAGTGGAAGAAATTTGTGCCTCGATTGATGAGGTTGTTGTAGCTGCCAATTATAATTGTCCTGGTCAACTAGTGATAAGTGGATCTTTGAAAGGGATTGAAATAGCCTGCGAAAAGATGAAAGCCGCTGGAGCCAAACGTGCCATGCCACTACAAGTTGGAGGCGCCTTTCATTCTCCTTTGATGGAACCTGCCCGCGAAGAGTTGGCAGCTGCTATTGAAGCAACTTCATTTCACACACCGATCTGTCCGGTGTATCAAAATGTAAATGGTCAGCCCTCTTCCGATACATCGGTGATCAAGACCAACCTGATCAGTCAACTAACCGCACCTGTTCGCTGGACGCAGTCTGTACAAAACATGGTGGCCGGTGGCGCTACCCAGTTTATCGAATGTGGCCCCGGAAAAGTGCTTCAGGGATTGGTGAAAAAGATTGCTCCTCAAGTAGAAGTATCGAGCTTGTAAAGATTGACTGGCAATAGATCTTTACAAATTTCAAGCAGTTGTCGGTTGGATTTACCTAAAATGGGGTGAACAAAATCTGGTGCAATTTCGCAAAGCGGAATAAGAGTAAATCGTCTGTTTTGAATTTCGGGATGTGGAATAATAAGTTGTTCGGTTTGAATGACTTCTTGATCTGCATACAAAATATCGATGTCGATTAAACGGGGTCCCCATTTCATTTTTCGTTCGCGCCCCAGTTCACGCTCAATTTTTTGAATGCGAGCAAGCATTTCGAAGGACGTGTGTTCAGATTCAATACGAATCACCTGATTGAGAAAATCATCTTGCTCCGTCATTCCCCATGCAGCAGTTTGATAAGTGCCTGAAACAGCTAGGATTTGCCCAACCTCTTGCGTTAGTGCAATTCGAGCCCGCTTCAATTGATGGTTGGGGCTGTCTTGGTTGCTTCCTAAAAGTAAAAAGTAAGTGTTCTTTTTCAATTTTGAAGATAGATCCACGAAGGTAACTATCTGTTTTATTAACCGTTTATGATTGTCTACTTTTGTGGCCTCTAAAATGTATAACATGAATTTTTTCAAATCCTTTCTAGCTTCTTGCCTTGGCTCACTCATTGCATTTGCGATTCTGATCTTTTTGATGCTGGCATTTTTAATAGGAACTGTTTCAAGCTTATCTTCAGATAATGAGGAGGTAATTGTCAAAGAAAATTCGGTACTACATTTAAAATTGAATGGCCCCATCTCAGAAATGGAGTTTGAAAACCCGCTTGAAGGACTTCCGTTGCCAGGTAATACCGAAGGCACTATTGGATTACTTCAATTACAACAAACACTACGTTCAGCTGCAGATGATTCAAGTATTAAAGGAATTTATTTGGATGTAAGCTTTTTTCAAGGAGGCTATGCCAAAGCTGGAGAAGTTCGCAAAGCGCTCAGTGAATTTCGTAAATCAGGCAAATGGGTGGTGGCCTACAGCGAGATGATGACAGAGCAGGCATATTATGTAGCTTCAGCAGCGGATAAAATCTTTTTGAATCCTGAAGGTCAATTAGAATTTAATGGTTTGGCTATTGAAGTTTCATTCTATAAAAAGATGTTTGATAAACTTGATATTAAGCCGGAGATATTCAGAGTGGGTGACTTTAAAAGTGCGGTAGAACCCTTTATGCTTGAAAAAATGAGTGATGCAAATCGCTTACAGTTAAATGAGTTGGTTACAGATTTGAATACGAGCATTGTTAATGACATTGCCGAATCTCGTCAAATCTCACCCGCACGATTAAAGGAAGTATCCGACAAGATGCTGGTAACGACATTAGAAGATGCCAAGAAATTTAATCTCGTTGATTCATTGCTTTATTATGATCAGGTATTGACCGAATTACGATCTCGACTTCAGTTAACTGAAAGTGATGATGTTAATTTCGTTAAATATGGTAAGTATAAAAAAACGGTGAGTAATTATAATAGCTCAAAGAATGAAATAGCGGTGATTGTTGCAGATGGAGAGATATTACCGGGAAAGGCTGAGCAAGGAAGCATTGGCTCAGATACGTTTGCTGAAGAGATTAGAAAGGCACGGACAAATAAAAATGTAAAAGCTATTGTGCTTCGTATCAATTCTCCAGGAGGTAGTGCATTGGCTTCTGACGTTATGTGGCGCGAAGTGATACTTGCTAAAAAAGAGAAGCCGGTAATTGCTTCTATGAGCGATTACGCTGCTTCGGGTGGATATTATATGGCTATGGGCTGCGACACGATTGTTGCACAGCCAACAACCATTACGGGCTCTATTGGGGTTTTTTCTGTGCTTTTTGATATAAGTGGCTTTTTAGACAACAAAATCGGGATAACCTTCGATGAGGTGAAAAGTGGTGAGGTAGGGGAGTTGGTTACATTTACACGCCCCTTAACTCCTTTAGAAAGATCAATTTGGCAAAAAAGTACTGATCGAATATATGCTTCATTTACTTCCAAGGCTGCCGAAGGTAGAAAAATGAATGTTGATGATCTTAGAAAGGTCGCCTCTGGAAGAGTTTGGTCTGGCACCCAGGCCAAAGAAAAGGGGCTTGTGGATATTATTGGCAATTTTGATGATGCCATTCAGGTGGCGGCTGCGAAGGCTGGCATATCCGATGATTATAAATTGCGATTTTATCCTAAGTATAAAACATTCATTGAGGAATGGATGACCGGAATGGAAGATGCCACTAAGGTCAAAGCCCTTAAGGAGGAATTAGGTCCCAACTATCAGTTTTACGAACAAGCAAAAAATTTCAAAAAGATTCAAGGTGCTCAGGCACGAATGCCTTTTACATTAAAAATCCAATAGGGTAGGGATAACCAATAGAATGGATAATGGTCGAGTAACGGGCAGAATAACTGAGTACTAACTACTTCCTGTTAATGGCAATTCTTTAGATTTAAGAAGGTATTTTTTGGTAAAAATTACCCAAAAACCACCATTTTGGCATGTAATATTTATAGCAGAAAGTGCAACTTTTAGTTGTAAATGTTCACTTTTCGACTAAAAACTTATGTCGAAATTTCTGGGGTTTTTCGCCTCACCGATTACCTTTTTACATCTGCCACCAAGATTCAGAGCTCGATAGAGCAATAAAAAGTGATGATTCGACAGATAATTTAGAAATCAAGCAAGCCGATTGCCTTGATTAGGGCGCTTTCAGCACCAATTATAGTCTGCTCTCAGACACAAAACCTTCCTGCGGTTGGCTGATTTCAGTTTCTACACTCTTGTTGGAAGCCTTAGAACGATTTGAAAATGTAAATGACAATGAAACAGCAGCGATAGCAAATAAAACAATGGCGGCAATTTTTTTATTTTTCATGGTAGTATTGTTTAAGGATTAACTATTGATTTTGAAGTATTTTGTGACAAATCCATATTTCCGGGTGCATAAATTTTTAGTCGAGTTGGGTTATTAAACACCATTTTATATTACATTTGGAATTCAATCAACAGATTGATTTCCCCAAATTTCGTTTTTGCTCCCCTTTGTCTGACTCATTTCAGCAATTGTTGCTGTAAATAGTCTCTTATTTTTACATACCGGGAAGAACGATTACCGGTCTATAACCTCCCCTTTTAACTCGGTTTTGTCAGAATGTTGGATTTACAATCTGTCACTTACCCCTCCCCCTGTGTTGTTTTCTCCCTTTTTTAGGGGTTCAAGGGCTGAAGCAGAAACTGAAAGTACCGATAGCAATGTGAGTGTTAATAGTAGTTTTTTCATGATATTGATTGGTTGATTACATTAAAAACATAAATCTGTCACCAATGGAGTTATTTACAATCGGTCGCTAACACCGCCACCTAAGTTGTTGCCTTCTTTTAAGGGTTTTACTTCTTCGGTAGCGCAAGAAGAAATGGCTACAGATAATACTGACAATAGAGCGAAAATATAGAGTAGTTTTTTCATGATGTTGTAAATTAAAAGTTGAGTTTGAGTTGGGTATTAAAGTCTGTCGCTAACACCGCCACCTAAGTTGTTGCCTTCCTTTATGGGTTTTATCTCTTCGGTAGCGCAAGAAGAAATGGTTACAGATAATACTGACAATAGAGCGAAAATATAGAGTAGTTTTTTCATGATGTTGTGAATTAAAAGTTGAGTATTAAAGTCTGTCGCTAACACCGCCACCTAAGTTGTTGCCTTCTTTTAAGGGCTTAACTTCTTCGGTTGCACAAGAAGATGCCCCAATGAGAAGTACTGACATTAATGCGATAGTGTAGATTAATTTTTTCATAGATGTAAATGTTAGTTTGTTGGTTTAGAATTAATATTTAATTGGTTTGATTTTAATAATTTATATGAAATCCTTATTTCGTTGCTTGCATTTTTATAAAAGCCAACATATAGAACCTTTCATCGAGGTATATAATGTAGAAGTCTATAGAAGTTTTAGCATTGAGATAAAGTAAATTTTTATAGTATTAATTAGTTTTTGGTTTATTTTTGTTTGACTTAAAATTTCATAACAAAGGTGAAGTGTTTTGTAAAAATAAAAACAGCAATGATTCTGGATAACAAACTTATGTACCTTAACTATTTTAAGTTGTCGACTCTTTGCATCTTCCTGTGTTTAGGGTGTTTGAGAAGTTACGGTCAGAATCTGGACCATCAGATAGATTCTGTTCGAGAATTGGCTGAGACTGAAAAGGGCGTAAAAAAGCTAGATCTTATGATGCAATTGATACGCTTAAATCAAAATGAACATATAGATCAATCGTTAATTATATCTAAACAGGCACTTGCGTTATCCAAAAAAATGGGTGATAGCCTTCACATGGTTCAGTTTATGAGGGCAAACGGTTTCATTTATAGAAAGCTGGATTCTTTATCTTTATCAATTAGAGAACTAAATCGGGCATTGGTGATAGCGCAAAGAAATAGCTTTGATGTGGAGCTGGTCAAGATTCTTAATACACTTGCGATTGCCTACTCATTGAATGGAAACCACGATAAGGCCTTAGATTGCCATTTCAAAGCTTTAACCGTAAATGAGAAGCTAGGTAACATTGAAGAATTGTCGATTACTTATAATAACATAGGTTTTGTTTACTTTAAGCTCAAAGATTTTGAACGTGCATTAGATTATTACAAGCGGTCTTTGGACTCTAAACGTTCGATATCAAGTAAGTACGATTTAGATCGATTACTGATTAACATGGCGCTATGTTACAATCAAATTAAGCAATATAAAGAGGCTGAGAATTATATTAATCAAGCTATTGAAATTTGTAAATCTGGATGTAATACGGCTGTACAAATAGAGGCTGAGTTTAGTTTGGGAATTTCTTTATTTGAACAGAATAGATTTGATGAAGCAATTATTCATTTTAAGAATTCATTTCAATTGGCTCAAGAAAATGGCGAGAAACGTTTTCAGATAGAAAGTCTACTAAGTTTAGCAACAGTTAAGGAAAAGCAAAATTTGAAAGAAGAAGCAATCAATTATCTTAAACAAGCTGAAACAATAGCTGACGGTACTAATTATGCGCTATCATTGATAGAGGTGTACAAAGTTTTTTCTAATATTTACAAAGACAATGAGGATTTCGTTAATTCTTCAAAGTATCAAAGCAAATACATACAATTGAAAGATAGTATTTACAGTGCAGACCTGATTCAAAACCTGGCCAAGGTGCAAGCTAATTTTGCGGAGCGTGAAAATTTGAAGACCATTCAGGAAAAGAACTTATCACTTGAGTTAAAACAAGCTTTAATAGACAAACAAAACAGTCAATACTTTTTTATCATCGCTATTGCCATACTTGTTTTGCTTCTGGCCATTGTTTCCTTGTTAGCCACCCATCGGCAGCAAAAGGCAAGCAATGAAATATCGAGAGCAAAGTTTGTGATTGAAGAGAAAAACCAACAATTGGCTACTCAAAATAAGGAACTGGATAAGCGAGTGCGCGAACGAACATCTGATTTATTGAAATCTACTTTGATGCTCACTCAGGTAAACAAAGAACTTGACAATTTCCTTTACAAAAGCTCGCACGATATCCGCGGACCACTCATGACCTTTCAAGGGTTATGCAATCTGGGCCTGATGGAAACCAACGACCAAGTTGTGCGAAATATTCTCGAAAAACTTTTATCGCATTCTGATAAAATGGCCAAGATTTTGGGGCGATTGACTACCGTAGGTAAGATCAATGAGGCTAAAATAACCCCGGAGGTTATTAAGTTTAAAGACATTTTAGATGAGATTATTAAAGCCAAAGAAAAGTCAAGCAGCGAAAAGGGAGTTCAGGTGACTTATGAAATTGACAGCGATGATGGAAAAACGGTCTCTGACCGATTCTTATTGGAAATTGTACTTGAAAACCTCATCGACAATGGGATAAAGTTTTACAACAATTCTGTACGCATAAAACCCTATGTCAAGGTAAATGTAATTCAGTTGGCCACGCAAACCATTGTTAAAGTAGAAGACAATGGAATCGGGATCGTAGATGTTCCGGCCGATACCATGTTCCATATGTTTATGCGTGCTTCTGAACGCTCCGAAACAGGTGGAGTAGGCCTTTATCTGGCAAAGGTATGCACAGATAAATTAGGGGGCGAGATTAAAATGGAAAAATCCACAAAAGATGGGACAATCTTTACGGTCGTTCTTCCAAGTGATGTCTCTTCCATTATAGCCAAGCGTAAGGAACTAGAGGCTGATCTCTTGCGCTTGGAGCAAGAAGCGCTCGAAGACTCCAAAAAAATCAAGACTACGGTTTAATCTTTTTGTCTTTACATTTTCTCATCTTTGCGCAGTTTTTAACATACCATGAGCAAAGAGTTCAAACGATATTTAGTCACCGCGGCCTTGCCCTACGCCAATGGGCCAAAACATATTGGCCATTTGGCTGGCGCATATATTCCTTCTGATGTTTATGTGCGCTATTTGCGTTCCATCGGAAAAGATGTTGTGTTTGTATGCGGCAGCGATGAGCATGGCACAGCCATTCCTAACCAAGCATTAAAAGAAAATACCACGTCAAGAGCCATTATCGATAAGTATGATGCACAAATAAAAGATTGTTTTCACCAATTGGGAATGTCATTCGACATGTATCATCGCACAAGTGAATCAATCCATCATGAAACTTCTCAAGAGATTTTCTTAAACCTCTTTAATAAGGGTTTGCTGACTGAGGAAATTTCTGAACAGTACTATGATGACAAGGCAAATGTGTTTTTAGCTGATCGTTACATTATTGGAACTTGCCCCAAATGTGCTAATCCAAATGCGTATGGCGATCAGTGTGAGCGTTGCGGTTCAACCCTCAGCCCGCGCGAATTGATTAATCCAAAATCTACCCTTACGGGAAATGCGCCCATCCTTAAATCGACTAAGCATTGGTATTTGCCATTGCAAAATTATGAAGGCTGGCTTTCCGATTGGATTCTAAAATCACACAAAGACGATTGGAAAGTAAACGTCTATGGCCAATGCAAATCGTGGATCGATGCAGGCTTGCAACCGCGTGCCATGACACGTGATTTGGATTGGGGTATCAAAGTGCCGCTGCCGGATGCGGAAGGCAAAGTGCTTTATGTATGGTTCGATGCACCCATCGGTTATATTTCGGCTACGCGCGCTTTGTTTAAAGAATTAGAAGAAAACAAAATTCAGTTTGCAACACCACAGCGTGAATTCAAAAACCCAAAATCAACTGATTGGAAACCTTACTGGCAAGACAGTGAAACCAAATTGATTCATTTTGTCGGAAAGGATAACATCGTTTTTCATTGCATTATTTTCCCGATCATACTCAAGGCAACAGGTGAGTATATTTTACCGGAAAACGTGCCAGCCAATGAATTCATGAACCTAGAAGGAGACAAGATGTCTACCAGCAGAGGTTGGTCAATTGAAATGCATGAATACCTAGCCGATTTTCCGGATAAGCCGGATGTATTACGTTATGCACTGCTAACGAATTTACCGGAAACAAAAGATAGTGAGTTCACTTGGAAAGATTTTCAAGCGAAGAATAATAATGAGCTGGTAGCAATTTTTGGAAATTTTGTGAATAGAGCATTAGTGCTCACGCAAAAATATTTCGACAATAGAATTCCTGCTCTTGGCAATCTTTCTGAAGTAGATCAGAAAGTGATCACTGATTTAAGAGACCTTCCCGGTAAAATTGGAGCATCCATTCAAGCATACCGCTTTCGCGAAGCAACGGCACAAGTGATGGATCTGGCTCGCCTAGGAAATAAGTATTTGGCGGAAACCGAACCATGGAAGTTAGCAAAGACAGACTTACAAAAAGTTGGAACGATACTCAATATATCATTGCAGATCGCTGCTAATTTGTCAATTGTAGTTGAACCTTTCCTGCCATTCACAGCAAAGAAATTGCGTACAATGTTAAGCTTCCAACAACTGGATTGGAGCAAAGCTGGAGCTTCCGACTTATTAAATGTAGGTCATACATTGGGTACGGCTTCTCTTTTATTTGAGAAAATTGAAGATGAAGTGATTGACAAGCAAATCAAGAAATTATTGGATTCTAAAAAAGCAATGGAACTAGCTAGCCAGCCCGTAACACCCGCAAAAGCAGAAATCACATTTGATGATTTTTCTAAGATGGACATCCGTATAGGAACCATTCTTACCGCGGAGCGAGTGGAGAAATCAAAAAAGCTATTAAAGCTTCAAGTGGACACAGGGATAGATAAACGAACTGTGATGAGTGGAATTGCCGAACATTTTTCCCCCGAGCAAGTAGTTGGCAAACAAGTGACCATCTTAGTAAATCTTGCGCCTCGAAAAATAATGGGTGTCGAGTCGCAAGGAATGATTTTGATGGCAGAAGATAAAGACGGAAAGCTTCGCTTATTACAGCCCAACGAATCAGTAAGCCCCGGTTCGACCGTTAGCTAATGTGGCCTTAATGAAATTACAGCATTGAAGAATTTGAATTACATCCTTACGGGTATTGCCTTTGCCTTGTTATGGGCTTCGGCATCTACGGCAGGTAAGTTTGGGATTCAATCGGTAGAGCCGCTTACCTTTTTCACAATACGGTTTCTGGCAGCAGGACTTCTGCTGCTATTATTTTCCCACGTCATCATGCGTTACACCATACCATCTGGAAATGAATGGTGGCAGGTAACTGTATTTGGTGCATTTAATACCGCCTTGTATTTGGGCATTTTCATTATTGCTTTAAAGAATGTTGCCGCGGGTATTACCACAATGGCTATCGCTTTAAATCCCTTATTGATTGGCATTCTTTCTGCTCAAACCATGAAGCGTAAAGTTCTTTGGAGAGAATGGCTCAGTATACTAATTGGTATGATTGGTGTAGCTGTAGCCACACTGCCTTTATTAAAAACCAAACACGCCACGATTACAGGAGTTTTGCTAATCATTCTTTGCATGCTAATGTATTCGATTGGATCGGTTTATTATGCTTCCGTGAAGTGGAAACTGCAGCGAACAACTATCAATGCATGGCAGGTGTTTATTGGCGGGTTAATGTTACTTCCATTCGCACTCTTCTTTGAAGGTGGGAAGAATTCTTTTGACTTGAAGTTTATACTCTCACTTACATGGCTGGTTATTCCGGTGTCTATAGGGGCGGTGCAATTATGGTTACGCTTATTGAAAGACGATGCTGTGCGCGCTTCCATTTGGCTATTTCTATGCCCTGTATTCGGTTTGCTCTATGCCACCATTTTGTTAGACGAACCCTTTACATTACTAACAGCATTGGGAGCAGTTCTCGTTATCGTTGCGCTCTATATTGGGCAGATGAAAAAAACGTCATAAAAAAAGCGCTGAGGTGTGTCAGCGCTCTTTTTGGTGAGTTGTATATTGCTTACGCTAATTCTCTTAAATCCACTGGCACCACACGCGAAATACCTTTTTCCACCATCGTGATTCCATAGATTACGTCAGTAGTTGTCATGGTGCGCTTGTTGTGTGTAACAATTACAAATTGACTATCCTTACTGAAGCTTCGGATAATGTTGTTGAACTTATCAATGTTAGCATCATCCAATGGAGCATCCACCTCATCAAAGATACAGAAAGGTGCAGGCTTCAACAGATACATGCTGAAAAGAAGAGCCGTTGCTGTTAATGTTTTCTCTCCTCCTGAAAGTTGATTGATCGTCAACGGCCGCTTGCCTTTAGGTTTTGCAATTATATCAATTTCAGAATCCAGTGGCTTGCTCGGATCAACCAATTTCAAATCGCAATCATCACCTTCATTAAACAATGAACGGAATACACGAATGAAATGATCCTTGATTTGCTGGAATGCCACCATGAAGGTTTCGCTGGCAACGCCTTCAATTTCATTAATCGTGCTGAAGAGCGATTCTTTGGCTTTCAACAAATCTTCTTTCTGTGCGATGATGAAATCATTTCGTTGTTTGATTTCATTATAAGCTTCCATTGCCATGGGATTGATCGGCCCCATGTTGTCGAGCTTCTCACGGATCTTAGTTACTTCAGCTCTAAGTTTGTCGTCATCAGCTTTTAACAAAGCTTCGGTTTCTTCCGGTGTTGATTCTCCGATAACAGAATCCAAATCCACATTAAATTCAACCGATAATCTTTCCTTTACAGAATTGAGTTGCAGTTTGCTTTCGTTGATTTGACCTTGCAATTCCATCAACAATGAATCGATGTTTTGACGTTGATGTTGTGTTTCTCGCAAGTCTTTGTCGTATTGGTCAATCTCACCACGACCCGAATAATATTCTTTTTCCGCTTCGCTGAGGCCTTTCTCCATTTCTTCCTTTTCGGTGTACATGGCAATCAAATCTACATCATTGTTCTGTGTAGTTTCTATAATGTTCTTTGCCTCCTCTTCATTCTTCTTTAGCTCTTCTGAATTTGTAGCAATGCGGGCTGTGCTTTGCTCCATCGATTCTTGTTTAAATCGAATTTCTTGCTCCACACTTTTCACCCGATTCTCTTGCTGGTGATAGAAAATGTTTTGCTCGTTGAAGGCAGCTGATTTCTGGCTAAGTAAATCGTTTTGAATCGTTAATTCACTTACCAATTTTTTCAAACGCTCATCATGCTGGCGCATTTCAACAAGTGCTAATTCAGATTTCGGGCGAAGATCTTGTAACTCCGCGTTCAGGGTGTCGATCTTTTCCAGAATGTCTTCTCTGCGCAAATCTGCGTTGTTCAGCATAGCTGAAAACTGCTCTTGCTTCGTGCGCACAGAGATGTATTCGTCATTCACCAGCTTGATTGCATTTTGGGCTTCTTCAATCTGTTGTTTGAGGGTATTGTTTTTCAAACGTTCCAATTCGCGTTGACGATCCATCAGCGAGTGACGGATGTCATCTACTTTCTTAGTCAGTTCTTTGATCTCTTTATCAAGTTTCTCTAAGTTTTTCGCACGTCCGATTTTCTTTCCTTCAAATAGTCCAACTGAACCACCCGATAAACTGAATTTGCGTTTCGTTACTTTTCCGCTCTTCGTAATGAATACACTGTCTCCATCGGAGGACATGTTTTTAACGTCACCTTCTGCGATATAAACTTTATCGAGAATGAACGACATCAGTTTGGTGTACTTCGGGTCAAACTCGATGATTTGAGTTGCCGGAAAGGCATTCGAATACATCTGAATCGGAGAGGAGGTAAACTTCTCAAAAGCATCAAGAATGAAGAAATTAGCTTTTCCTTTGCTGGCATCACTCAGAATGTTGATTGCTTCATAGGCTTCCGCTTCGTGCTCAACAATGTAGTAGTTGAGATAAGGCTCCAGATAGTTTTCAATCGCTACGCGATATTCTTCGCTGGTGGAAAGAACATCAGAAAGGAGTGGAGCATTTTTTGTCCAACCAACATTTTTCTTTAAGAATTTGATCGCTTCCGGAAATCCTTCCAGGTTTTCTACCAATGACTTTGTAAGCTGGTATTCGTTTTGACGGGAGTCGAGTTTACGACCATTCTCCGTCATCTCCTCACGAATCATTTCGATCGTTTTCTCTAAAGAACCAATCCGCTGAAAGGTATCTTCCTCGTCATGCTTTAACTTTTCGAGATAAGAATTTTTCTGAGAGATTTCTTCATTCAACAATACCAACTTTTTTTCAAACTCTGCCAAGCTTGTGCTTTGTTGATGCGTGTCAGTGGTTGTGCGCTCCAGTTCTTGGGTAAATGAAGAGATTTGAATCTCTCGAATTTCTAAATCTTTGTTGAGCTGGAACGATTCTTCTTGCTTGGAGCGATGTACCTGACGCAATGCATCTGATTCTCCTTGCAAGGTATAAGTGGCAGCTTTCTGTGCTTCAAATTCACTCTTCAGTGCATCGAGCTTGTTGGTAATTTCCTTCAAGATCGCATGAGCCGATTCTCTTTCGGTCTCTAAACTTTGAATGCTGAAGCGGGCGCGTTCATTACTTTTTTTGTCTTGATCGATTTGATCCTTGAGGTTCAGAATACGATCATTCAATGAACGCAATCGTTCATTTTTAATCTGCTTATCGCTTTCGTACTGACGAATTTGAGAAACGAATTCGTTGATAGCTTTTTGACGAGATGAAAGTGTTTTTTCTTTCAAGATCAACTCGGACTTTGATTTTTCAATCAACGCTTCTTTTTCAGCAATTTCCGCAGTCAGCTTGGTTTTGCGATCATTTTCGCTTTCGGCCTGCTTATTCAGTACGCTGAATTTATCCTTCTGTTTGTTAACTACTACACGAGCCAAATGGATGCTCTTTTCCTTATAGTCTTCTTTGATTTTGTAATACTGCTCCGTTTGCTTCGCCTGTTTTTCCAGGCTCTTCATATTCTTCTCAATCTCGAAGAGTAAATCCTCAACACGCTCCAGATCGGCATCCGTATCTTCGAGCTTTTTGAGTGTTTCTTTTTTGCGCTTTTTGAATTTAGAAATACCTGCCGCTTCTTCAAACAACATTCTCCGTGAATTGTCTCGGTCGTTGAGCAAGTCATCCACCATGCCTAACTCAATAATCGCGTAGCTGTTGGAAGCCACCCCAGTATCCAAGAATAAGTTGGTGATGTCCTTTAAACGACAGGCAACTCCATTGAGCAAATACTCACTTTCACCAGAACGATACAATCTGCGAGTGATGGTGATTTGAGAATATTCAGTGGGGAGAATATTTTTCGTGTTGTTGATGGTAAGTGAAACTTCCGCCATTTGTTGGGCGGAGCGCTGACTCGTGCCATTGAAGATTACATTCTCCATTTTTTCAGAGCGCAGCGCACTGGTTTTTTGCTCGCCCAATACCCAGCGAATGGAGTCTACCACATTCGATTTTCCGCATCCATTGGGGCCCACAATGCCAGTAATGCCTTCATCAAAGTTG
Organism: Cyclobacteriaceae bacterium; assembly: GCA_044228465.1. GTDB lineage: Bacteria > Bacteroidota > Bacteroidia > Cytophagales > Cyclobacteriaceae > ELB16-189. Next base: position 25,161 of record JBGAUU010000006.1, on the reverse strand, counting down.
ATGACAATCTTATCGGCAAAGCTTTTGAATCCTTTGATCTCCAGTTTCGATAATTGCATGAGTCGCTCGAAATTAAGTGGTTGTTAAAAAAATAAGACGGCAAAGATAACCTTCCGATTGGCATTTGAAAAGTAGGCTATTCCCATTTCATGCACATTTTATCCAGCACTTAAATTTGGTCGAAAAAGGCTCATTTTGTTGAAAAAATGAATACATTTGTCTTTAATGGATAGCATACAGTTTTGGATTTGGTTGATTGTTATCGTTGTCACCTTTCTGGCACGAAGCAAAAAGAAACAGTCTGACGAAAGTACCCCCACTTTTGGCGGAGATGAGCCTTTTAACAGCCCTTCACAACCTACCCAAAAGCCTGTTTCTTTTGAAGATTTGTTACGCGAAATTCAAGCTTCAAAGCCTGCTCCAAGTTCTCCATCTTTGCCTGCACCAATTCCTGCAAAAGCACCGGTTACAGTAAAAAAGCAAGATTACATCGATTACGATGATGACTTGGAGGAAGAAGAAGTGGTAGAAAGAGTCGATTATCGCAAGCGGGATCAAGACAAGACCTTCGAAACTTACGAAAAAGCAAAACAGGCAGCCTTTAATCGTCCTTCTTTGGAAGAAACAATGAAGATTGAAGATACAGTGGTGAAGTTTGGGCAATTCAAGGGCTATCAGCAAGAGAGTCAGGCAGTTCCGGCATTGGCCTATGTAAAGGATTTACAGGACCCTGAAGGTTTCAAGAAGGCATTTATTTTGAGCGAAATACTGAATCGAAAGTTTTAAAGTCATTTTTTGATATAAATATTACTTGAATGTGTTAACCCGGCTTTTCAAAGAGCTGATTTTTTTGGTTTAATGCATCTTTATAAAATGTTGGGTTACAATAGTTTTTAAAGTTATATAGACAGAGTACACCATTTTTTTTAATTGATAAAATGAAAATTGCAACGCTCCCCATTGCTTGTATCATTATATTCTCATTTTGCGAAGCCTATTCTCAGGCAAGTGCATGTACCAATGTTGTACGATTTGAATATTCTATCTCCAACAATACCTCCAACCAAAATAATTGGGAGCTAAGGCTTACAAGCCTTGATCCTTCTCAAAAAGTGATCTGGCATTTGATTCCGATCAACACCACTTTTGAAAAAAAGTATATTGAGGTAGATGTTCTCAAAAATATTCCAGAGGGCGAATATCAACTGATTGTAAGAGATCAGCGACCGCATGGTAGGTGCCCGGTGGTAAAATTGATCAATATTAAAAAGTAATTCTATGCTAAAGAGATTTGTCAATCACTTAGTCGGAATTGCTCTTGCATTCATGCTGCTGCAAGCTACCACGGCAATGGCGTTGCCAACCTATTCGATTACGAATGTGGTGAATGATTGCAACAGTCAGTCCAACGGATCATTTAATATCGTTGTCACGGCAGCTACCGGAGCGAACCTCCGAATCATCGTATTCGGTCCCGGTGGTTCATTTGCAGATATCGATACGGGTAATTTTCCAATGCCAGCGTTACCATACACCTTTACGGTTACTAACGCACCGGGTGGTGCTGCTTTAAACTCCTCGGCAACTTATGTTATTGTAGTGCGAGATGTTTCCGGCCCCCGAATTACCAATCAAGACATCATCAATTATGCGCCTATTTCATTAACCGGTCAGACTATTACCAACAATACTGTTTGTGCGTCATCTGCCGGTGCTATCGATATTTCTGTTACGGGTGGTTCAGGGAACTACATTTATACCTGGAGCAATGGAGCCGTAACGCAAGATATTAGCGGATTGGCGAGCGGCCCATATTCTGTGACGATCACAGATCCTCAATCTACTTGTTCGCTGACAAGCAATTTTCAAGTCAATGATCCTCAACCGCAGGATTTTCAACTTGCTACGTCCACGCCAGTTGTTTGCTCAGGCGATAACATTCTAATTACGTTGGGGCAGCCCACTGCCACCGACCCGGGTGAGAATGGGATTTCGTATCAACTCCGGGTAAATGGAGTGAATGTATTAGCTCCTGTAGTAGGTAATGGTGTTTCAAATGTTTCTTTTATTCTCCCTACTTCGTCTTATGTCTCCGGTCAAACTATTGATGTCAGAGCTACATTTGGTGCGTGTTTACCTAAAACAAGTGCTAATTCATTAACAGTTGTTGAAAATCCTTTACCAACCATCACGCTTGGAGCGAACCCGAGTGTATGTGCAGGAATAACTTCAGCTAATCTTACTTACTCAGCCACAACAGGAAGCCCAACTCAATACAGTATCGATTTTGATGCCACGGCCAACGGTGCAGGTTTTGCTGATGTAGTAAATAATGCTTTGGCTGCAAGCCCAATTTCAATAACAGTTCCGGGTGCAGCTGCACCGGCAACCTATAACGCAAATCTTACTGTGACCAGTGCCGGAGGCTGCGTAAGCTTACCGATTCCTATTACGGTAACGGTTTTAACTGTACCTACGATTACATTAGGAGCGAATCCAAGTGTTTGTGCCGGAACGACCACGACCACTTTACCTTATACAGCTACTACAGGAAGCCCTACTCAATACAGCATTGATTTTAACGCTGCGGCAAATGCTGCCGGATTTGTGGATGTAAACAATTTAGCATTGCCTGCGAGCCCGATCACTATAACTGTACCTGCCGCTGCAGCAGCGGGCGTATACAATGCAAACCTAACAGTGAGAACTGCAGGGTGTGTTAGCGCAATCAATCCCATTACTGTTACAGTGGTGGCACGTCCAACAATTACACTCGGTGCTAACCCAAGTGTTTGCTCAGGTGTTACATCTACGGGTTTGCCTTATACTGCAACCACAGGCACACCAACCTTGTATAGCATCGACTTCAATGCAGCAGCCAATACGGCTGGATTTATTGATGTTGTAAATAACGCCCTTGGCGCAAGTCCCATACCAATCACGGTTCCGGCAGCTGCGGCACCGGGCGTTTATAATGCTAACCTAACCGTTACAAATGGGGCGGGCTGCGTCAGTACGATACGAGCTTTCACGGTGACCATTCGGGCGTTGCCCACCATTACATTAGGAGCGAGCCCAAGCGTTTGCGCAGGTACAACAGCAACCAGTATTTCATACACGGCAACCACCGGAACACCTACTCAGTTTAGTATTGATTTCGATCCAACGGCAAATACAGCAGGATTTATTGATGTAGTCAATAGCGCCTTAGGTGCAAGCCCCATTCCAATTACTGTTCCTGCAGCCGCAGCGGCAGGAGTTTACAATGCAAACCTAACTGTCAGAAATGCGAGTGGCTGTGTGAGCTTGGTGAATGCAATTACAGTTACCGTATTGGCGAGACCTACCATCACTTTGGGTGCAAATCCAATTGTTTGTTCAGGAGCTACCTCGACTACCTTACCATATACAGCCACCACAGGAACGCCAACCTTGTATAGCATCGACTTCAATGCAGCTGCGAACACAGCGGGTTTTGCCGATGTGGCAAATACCGCATTAAGCGCAAGCCCGATTTCGATTACAGTTCCGGGAGCAGCAGCCCCCGGAGTCTACAATGCTACTTTGACAGTGACGAACGCAAGCGGATGTGTGAGTATAGCGAATGCATTTACGGTTACAGTTCAATCCAACCCAACCATCACGCTGGGAGCAAGCCCAACCGTTTGTGCAGGAATAACAACTACGACCTTACCATATACAGCAACTACGGGATCGCCCACCTTGTATAGCATCGACTTTAACGCTGCAGCGAATACAGCCGGCTTTGCAGATGTTACGAATGTAGCACTTGGAGCGAGCCCAATTTCCATCAATGTTCCAGGCGCAGTGGCACCTGGAGTTTACAATGCGACTATTACGGTAGCAACGGCCTCGGGTTGTGTGAGTACCACCAATGCGTTCACGGTTACCGTTTTGACGACACCCACAATCACGTTGGGAGCGAGCCCAAGTGTTTGTTCAGGAACTACTTCAACTACTTTACCCTACTCAGCAACCACGGGCACACCCACCTTGTATAGTATCGACTTCAATGCGGCTGCGAATGCGGCAGGTTTTGCAGATGTGAGTAATACAGCATTGAGTGCAAGCCCGATTTCGATTACAGTTCCGGGAGCAGCGGCACCGGGAGTTTACAATGCTACTTTGACGGTGACGAATGCGAGCGGATGCGTGAGCACTTCGAATGCGTTTACAGTCACCATACAATCGAATCCTACGATCACATTGGGAGCGAGCCCAAGTGTTTGCTCGGGCACAACCTCAACTACTTTACCTTACACCGCCACCACAGGCGCACCAACGTTATATAGCATCGACTTCAATGCGGCTGCGAACACAGCAGGTTTTGCCGATGTGGCGAATACCGCATTAAGCGCAAGCCCGATTTCGATTACAGTTCCGGGAGCAGCGGCACCGGGAGTTTACAATGCCACCTTAACGGTGACGAATGCAGGCGGATGCGTGAGCACTTCGAATGCTTTTACTGTTACCGTTCTTTCAAACTCAACTATTACATTAGGTGCAAATCCAAGTGTTTGCGTAGGTGCAACAACAGCTCAATTATCCTATTCTGCAACCACCGGAAGCCCTACTCAATATAGTATTGACTTCAATGCAGCGGCTAATGCTGCAGGATTTGTTGACGTAACGAATAATGCACTTGGAGCTAGTCCAATTGTAATCAATGTGCCGGGAGCAGCTACTCCCGGTGTTTATAACGCAAACTTAACCGTTAATAATGCAGGCGTTTGTTCCAGTGTACCAAGTGCGATTACAGTTACCATTGTTTCGAGCCCTACTATTACGCTTGGATCAAACCCCGCTGTTTGCGCAGGTTCTACTTCTGCAAATCTTACCTATTCTGCGACTACCGGCAGCCCAACTCTTTATAGCATAGACTATAATGCTGCAGCTAATGCCGCAGGTTTTATTGACGTGGCGAATGCCGCTTTGCCAGTGAGTCCAATTGGGTTAGTGGTGCCGGGAGCTGCTGCATCGGCAACGTATAGTGCCACCTTAACGGTCAGTACGGCAGCAGGCTGTGTTAGCGCTTCTATTCCGTTTACAGTTGACATTCAGTCTACACCATCAATTTCATTGGGCCCCAATCCAAGTGTTTGTTCTGGAACGACATCGACAAACCTGACCTACACGTCAACTTCAGGAAGCCCGACACTGTATAACATTGATTTTAACGCTGCGGCAAATACAGCAGGTTTTATTGACGTTGTAAATGCAACATTGAGTGCAAGCCCAATCGTAATTGCTGTTCCGGGGGCAGTAGCACCTGGAGTTTATTCTGCTAATTTATCATTGGCAACTTCCGGTGGATGTTTGAGTTCTTCTACGGCAATTACTGTTACGGTACTTACAAGCCCTACCATTACCGGCACATTGAGTATTTGCGGAACGGGTACTACTCAGTTGACGGGTAGTGGCACGGCAGCTGCTGTAACACCATGGACATCTTCGAATGTCGGAGTAGCTACCGTGAGCAACACTGGTTTAGTAACCGGAGTTGCTGCAGGAAGTACGACTATTACCTATACAGATAATAACGGTTGCCAAAAAACGGCAATAGTAAACGTAAATACCATCCCAACGATTACCGGCACACTAAACATTTGCGGAACAGGTACTTCTCAGTTGACTGGTAGTGGCACAGCAGCAGCAGTTACACCTTGGACCTCTTCGAATGTCGGAGTAGCTACCGTGAGCAACACTGGTTTAGTAACCGGAGTTGCTGCAGGAAGTACGACTATTACCTATACCGATAATAACGGTTGCCAAAAAACTGCAATTATAAATGTAAATGCTCTTCCAACGATTACCGGAACATTAAGAATTTGCGGAACAGGTACTTCTCAGTTGACGGGTAGCGGCACGGCAGCAGCATTTACCCCATGGACCTCTTCGAATGTGGGGGTGGCGACCGTGAGCAATACAGGTTTAGTAACCGGAGTTGCAGCAGGAAGTACGACTATTACCTATACCGATAATAACGGTTGCCAAAAAACCGCAATTATAAATGTAAATGCTCTTCCAACGATTACCGGAACATTAAGCATTTGCGGGTCAGGTACTTCTCAGTTGACGGGTAGCGGCACGGCAGCCGCAGTTACACCATGGACATCTTCGAATGTGGGAGTAGCTACTGTGAGCAACACTGGTTTAGTAACCGGAGTTGCAGTCGGAAGCGCTACCATTACCTATACAGACAATAATGGTTGTCAACAAACCGCCTCGGTAATTGTGAATGCTATTCCAACGATTACTGGAACACTAAGCATTTGCGGAACGGGTACTACTCAGTTAACAGGAAGCGGCACGGCAGCAGCAGTTACCCCATGGACTTCTTCGAATGTGGGGGTAGCGACTGTGAGCAACACTGGTTTAGTAACCGGAGTTGCAGTCGGAAGTACTACCATTACCTATACAGACAATAATGGTTGTCAACAAACTGCCATAATAAATGTAAATGCTCTTCCAACGATTACAGGTACATTAAGCATTTGCGGAACGGGTACTTCACAGTTGACGGGCAGTGGCACGGCAGCAGCAGTTACACCATGGGCATCTTCGAATGTGGGAGTAGCTACCGTGAGCAATACTGGTTTAGTCACAGGAATTGCAGCAGGAAGTACTACTATTACATATACTGATAATAATGGTTGCCAACAAACTACCACAGTAAATGTAAATGCCATCCCAACGATTACCGGCACATTGAGCATTTGCGGAACGGGTACTACTCAGTTAACAGGAAGCGGCACGGCAGCAGCAGTTACGCCTTGGACATCCTCGAATGTGGGTGTAGCCACCGTAAGCAATACTGGTTTAGTGACCGGAGTTGCAGCGGGAAGCACCACACTTACATATACAGATAGCAATGGTTGCCAACAAACCGCCTCGGTAATCGTGAACGCTATTCCAACGATTACAGGCACATTGAGCATTTGCGGAACAGGTACTTCACAGTTGACGGGCAGTGGCACGGCAGCCGCGGTTACGCCTTGGACATCTTCGAACACAGGAGTTGCCACTGTGAGCAATACTGGTTTAGTAACCGGAGTTGCAGCAGGAAGTACCACAATTACTTATACAGATAACAATGGCTGCCAGCAAGCAGCCAATATAACTGTGAATGCTTTACCTACTGCCTCGCTTTCAGGCAATGCAACTATTTGCGTAGGTCAGTCTACTACCTTGACAGTCAATCTAACTGGTACAGGTCCTTGGAATATTTCTTACACCGATGGCTCAACCGTAACTCCAATTAATGGAATCGCTACAAGTCCACATACATTCACCGTCACTCCTTTCATCACCACCACCTACTCATTAGTGGCGGTTTCGGATGCAAATTGCACAGGTTCACCGAGTGGAACAGCGTTGGTAACGGTCAACCCAATTCCGGGCGATCAGGTTACATTCGGAAATGAAACTTGGATTGGGTATGTATATGATGATTCATCAACACCTGGGAGTATTAATTTCAGCGGAACCAAATACAGAGGGTTTGTAAATGAGACAGACATTACTTCTCTGGGCACTTCATCCTATGATCTCACACGTGATGCTTTCAATCTCAATTTAGGAGGTGGCTCGATTTCTGGTCCAAATATGTGCGGGTCTTATGGAAATAATTTTAGTGTTCGCTTCAAGATGCGCAAGACCTTGAGTGCCGGAGTTTATAATTTCTTAGTGGGAGGTGACGATGGAGTTAGGTTACGCATCGATGGATCATTGATAACCTTAAATCCGGGCAATTCTTTTTCTACTCATGCTTATGCAATATATACTGCATCAAATGTTTGTCTCTCGGCCGGACAGCATGATTTTATAATCGAATATTTCGAAGGTCCTGGCCAAGCCCGCGTTTCCTTCGATTACCAAATTGTGCCGGCACCGGCTGTGATTTCTCCAGTAGCTGTTTGCATTAATACGACCGCACCAACCTTAACTGTCAATCCGGTAGATGTTTCAGCAACCGGATACCGATGGTTTAGCGATGCTGCTTTAACAACCCAAGTAGGTAGTGGTGCTTCATTTACTCCTTCGGCTGCACAACTAGATTTAACGGTGGCAGCCACCACCAGTTTCTTTGTGGCAGCCGATTATGCTTGTGGACAAGGTCAATCAACTAAAGTAGATGTAAACGTGGTAAGCACTGCTACTATTACAAATCCGGCAACAACTCCAACAGTGTGCCAAACGGGGGGCATTATTGATTTGACAACTTTGGTTACAGTTTCACCAACCGGAGGAACATTAACTTTTGCGGGAACGGGTGTGACAGGAAATAATTTCGATCCGACAGGTTTGACAGGTGCGATCTCAATTACGCCAAGTTATTCAGTAGGAACGTGTTCAGCCACGAGCACTCCATTTAATATTAACGTTACAACTTCAGCATCTGTAACGGTTCCGGCTTCGACTACAACCATTTGCCAGACTGCCGCTGCCATTGATTTAACCACATTAGTTTCAGGTTCCCCTGCCGGTGGAACATTCACATCTTTTACCGGCCCTGGAGTTACAGGAACGTTCTTTAATCCGGCCACTTTATCGGGAACACAATCTATTACCGCTAACTATTCGGTGGGTGGATGTACTGGTTCCGGAATTATCTTAATTGATGTAATCAATACAGCTACATTGAATTTACCTGCTACTCAAACGGTATGTCAAACAGGAGGCGCAATCAATTTGTCTGCGCTGGTAACGGCTTCTCCGAGTGGTGGAACTTTCACATTTACGGGTACGGGTGTTAATACTCCTGCAGCCACCTTTAATCCAGCCGGTCTATCGGGATTGCAAACAATTAATGTAAGCTATGTTGCTGGTGGATGTAATGCGGTAGGGTCGTTCCAGTTTAATGTTATCAATACAGCATCACTCAATTTGACGAATAGTAATATTTGTCAAAATGCGAGTCCTTTGAATTTGATTACGCTTGCTTCGGCATCACCATCAGGAGGTTCATTTAATTTTTCCGGAACACAAGTGGCAGGATCATTATTTAATCCAGCCGGATTGAGCGGAGCGGTGAATATTGCTGTAAGTTACAATCAAGGAGGTTGCACCGCCAATGGTACTCTGATAATGACTGTTTTAAATTCTTCCAACCCTTCGTGTACTCCTACCGGAAATTGCGCTACCGTAGTAATCACGCCTGTACCTTCTCCGGCTACTTGCACGCTTTCGAATGGTTCGATCAACTTCAATATCAACCCGGCTACACCTACTATCAATAATACAGGGGTAAAAATTACCATTACTGGAATCTCGTCTACGAACAGCACCATTTCGCGCACGAATTTCAACGACCCAGCATTCCCAGCTTTGCCAATTGGAGTTTATAATTATGTAATTGAGTATGGAGATGTAAGTTGTACGAAAAATGGACAGGTAACAATCGATCAATCTGGAACTGTAGGCACACCGGTTGCGTCAAATATTATCGGACCACAATGTTTTGGAGCTTCTACCGGATCATTGCAACTGGATGTTCCGGGCGAAACCGGAAATTTATTACAATGGTCATTGGATGGAATTAACTTTAACAATTTCACTGCAGGCAGTGTCATCACCGGTGTTCCGGCAGGCCCGGCTCCATTGTTCCAGCGTGTATTAAGTGTTCGCAGAAATGCAACAGATCCTTGCTTTGCGGCTGTTACGGTTACGATTCAAGATGCAAACTCTGCCATTGCTATAACGCTTACTACAGTAGATGCTACGTGTGCCAACAATGACGGCTCGGTGGTTATTGGTACCATCAGCGGTGGGGTTGCGCCTTATACTTTCTTACTAGATGGCGTTGCGAAGGCACTTCCAGGAAATAGCACCTTTCCCCAACAGACGGGTGGAAATCACACCTTCACGGTTGTAGATGCCAACGGTTGTCAAAAAGATTTCCCATTCACAATCAATTTCCCGGGATTAGTAAATTATACGACTACCATCAACCCGCCTGATTGTTCGGCCAACGGAACGAACGGAAACATTTTGTTAACGATTACTTCTGCCGGTACTTTCCAAGTTGGAATTACAACAGATCCGGTTAATGCACCTACCACTATTCAGAATGTAATTTCAAATGGTAGCACGGTGGTGCCATTTGGCGGCTTGTCAAACAATACCTATTACATTTCAATGACGCCAACTGGTGCGGCATGCCCTACGAAAACGCTTGGCCTTGAGATAAGTAATGGTCCATACGAAGTAGATTTTGCGGCTAGTCCACTCGATATTATTTGCTTTGAAAATAAAGGAGGAGTTGCGTTGACATCCATCAAAGGTTCTTTGACAGTCAATTACAATTATGAAATCGTTGACTCGAATGGAAATATTGTGCCCGCTGCTTCTGTATCACCTGCTAATCCAATAACACAGTTGCAGGCGCTGGGAACTGTGAACTTAACCGGATTAAACAAAGGAGATTACAAAATCAGATTGTACCAAGATCAATCAGTAGCTACCGGTTGTACGAATCCAATTTCAAGTGCATTCAAGTCGTTTACAATTGCCGGACCTTCGGCATCATTAGATACCTTATTCACTATTCGTAAAATTTCGTTACCTGATTTACCTACCGGTAGTATGTTGATTGGAATAAAAGAAAGTCAGCAGGAACCCTACGAAATTCAGTTGGAGCTTAAAACACCTGTCATCGCCAATCAGTTTTACTTACTCAATCCTTTTGGAGTACCAGCTAGAAACCCTCAGAGCCTTGTGATGCAATATGAGGCGAAGAATCTGTATGCCGGATTGTATGAATTAAAAATAACCGATGCGTTGGGCTGTCAGAAAGTGTTTTCAAACATCGAAATCAAAGTGGATACTGAAATCTTTATCCCGAACGTATTTACGCCAAATGGTGATAAAACGAATGATACTTTCTACATCCGCAATTTGCCTCCCGGCACGCAAGTGAATATTACCAACCGCTGGGGTGCAGAAATTTATTCGTCATCTAATTATAATAATGATTGGGATGGCGGATCGACTGCCGATGGAATTTATTTCTACCGGATTTCAGTTGGCGGAACCGTATTTACCGGCTGGCTGGAAATTATCAGAGGTCAATAATTTTCATATTGACAACAGAAATTGCATAGTGTCTACCTGATCCGCGTAATCCCACGGATCAGGTAGCTGTGCCTTTCCAAAGGCAACACTTCCTTTATACCAACTCTGAGCAGCAACAATACATTGAATTTTTTCTTTTTGGGAAGTTATCTTTTCATCCAAATCCGCCAACGTAGCATAATACTCAAAGTGTAGCACCGCGATAGGTGATACGACTGAAACATTCTCAATTAATAACAGAAATCCATTATCAAAGTGCTCTTGTCGATTGACGAGAAAAATAGATTTTCGATAGTCGTAGTTGTTTACATATTTATTGTGATGAATGACTGGTTGAAATGACTCGATTGGTTCCATCAGGTTTTTGATGTCATAACCTTCCGGCAAAAAAACCTTGGACACATTTCTGCAGCCTAGTCCAAAATAGCTAAATATGTCAGTGCCGAGCTTAGCGATTTCTTCCTCGCTTTCTTCGCCCATAATCACAGCACAAGAAGATCTGTTTTTGCGGATGATACGCGGGATATTTCTAAAATAGTATTCAAAATAACGAGCGGTATTGTCGCTGCCGGTTGCGATGATCGCATCGACATGATTCAGGCGTTCTTCAATCAATATTCTATCGCGCAAGCGTGCATCAATTTCATAAAGCCAATGGATGATCTGCCGCATCAGATATTGATCTTGCGAACTCAATTTTACGATAGCGATGTGTCCAGATAGAATAATGCATAGTAAATCATGAAATCCTACCAGTGGAATGTTTCCGGCCATGGCCACGCCCACCTTCTTGGGGTGTGAGTCGATGATGGCATAAGCGCTTAGCCACTTTTTGAGAGAGACTGATTCTAACATAAAGGCTAAACCAGCCACTGCCTGCGCTACCGATTCATTGGTAAACCATCCGTTTTCTGATTTGGCACCAACTGCTAAAGTGGAAATTTCAGCAGGGGATAGGCCCCTTAATTTGTTACCCAATAGTTCAAAAACCTTGATTCGATCCTTCAATTCCATATATCTGGTAAAACTTTTGGGTGTATTTCGCTGTTTTGCTCATTGATTGTACTTTTGTGTCAATAAAAAGGTAGAAACAGCTTTATGGCCATAAAGATAACAGATGAATGTATTAATTGTGGGGCTTGTGAACCCGAGTGTCCCAATACTGCCATTTATGAAGGTGGACGTGAGTGGACTTGGGCTGGGGGCACTGCATTAAAAGAGGTCAAATCATCGGACGGAACAATTTATGATGCCAAGCAAAACGAAAAGCCCGTTTCGGATGAATTTTATTATATCGTTTCCGGAAAGTGTACAGAATGCACCGGTTTTCATGAAGAGCCACAATGCGCAGCCGTTTGCCCGGTTGATTGCTGTGTTCCAGATCCTGATCATGTAGAATCAAAAGAAGTTTTATTGGCTCGTAAAGCCTATTTGCACAACGAGCAATTACAAGCTTAGATTGAAACCCCATCCACGATACGCGTTTCTTCTTCAGGCGACAGTAGCGCTGCTCCTGATCTTTGGAAACGGAGGATCCTTGTCTACTCCCCGTATTTCAGAGCCCACACGCACCGAGTGGGTAAGTATCCATAAAGAGAAGTCTGCATTTCAATTAAATATTGCAAAGGCAAATTGCTTTCAAGCACAAGGCAAGTCGTCTTTTGAATTTCAATCACTACAAGTAACGAAGAAGACACAGCAGCAGCTGCTTCTTCACTCATATTTCTATTCCTATCTCGCTCGTTTCCTTTTTCACACTCATTCCTTGAGCCCCGAGGGTAATCAGTTGAACATCGTTTAGGCGAATTCAATTTCTATTCCTGATTATCAACCATTGCCAGTGGCAATAAAAAATTTCATTTATGTTAAAGTTAAAAAAGGCACTCCGTGCGGTCGGCTTGGTGCTGCTAATTATAATGGCCTGCACGGGCATCTTTGCAGGTGCATTGATGATTCCCCGAAACAGAGAACCGCAATTAAAGAAGGAGAATACCATCGAAATGATCGATCAGAAGAAAGATCAGGACGAGCCGGATTGACCTAGTGCTCTGTGGAGAGCATCGCTGTTAAATCTTGGGGTGGTCATTTGCCTTTCAAATTGTCGCAAAGTTTTTTCAAGGCTGCAATTGTCCCACGTGCAGTTTCTATATCCTTAACCACAATTTCTCCCGAACTAATGTACGGCTGAATTTTGCCGTCTTTGTAGGCCTTAATGATTTTGCTTTTGAAATTGGTTTCAAAGCGAACGGAAATCCATTTTCCTTTTATCTCATAAGTAATGCTTGTTGGGTTGAGGTCACTTAAATTAAACTCCATAACCTCTTGTACTGAAGAAGAACTCTTAATTTCAATGCTGGTCAACTTTATCTTGTTTTCATTTCCCTCTTCAGCCAAGTCAAAAATCTGTCTCTTACTAGACTGATCAATAATTACTTCGCCAATATTACTCTTTAACCATTGAAGCATCTCATTGGTATCCGCGAAAGGTTCTTTGTAGGAAGCTTTGCAGTTAGTGATTGTTTTTTCTATGGCGTTTTTTAACCTCCGCCCGATTTCAATGTCTTCTATGTAAATTGAAACCTCATTTTCATAGCCGTCAAGTTTGTCATTTTTGTAGTTCATGATAAGTTTCTTCTTATCAATTACCGGAAGCTCAATTCCCATTTTTTCCCCCGAAACTTTTATTTGAATGGTGTTTGGATTAATGTCCACCCAATTGAATTGATAGACATTTTTTACAGTGGAAGAAGCTGATTGTTCCGTTATGGTCAGCGAGGTAATACATTGTGCGCTGAGCGTTTGTCCGAAATTCTTTTCGTTTACTTTTACATCTTTCACCAGCGATTCCAGGCTTTTGAGTGCCTCTGCTTCAGTCTTCAATAATGGAATGTCGCCTTTTACCTTGCTGGAGGCCAGGGGAACTGCCAATGAAATCACCGTTCTGATGTCGCGGGCTTCGTCTACGCTATTCGTAAAAATCACCAGATCATCTACAGGCGCCTTTTTCTTGCCATCTTTAACGGCTTTAATGGATTTTAGGCGCTGATTCATTTCAAAGCCTACACCGAATTGATTGCCGCTCACTTTAAAATTGATTGTGTTCAAGTTGATATCTGCCAAATTGAAGGTAAATTCTTCTTGCTGCGATGTTTTTCCATCGCTGGTAATTTGTACAAGTTTAAAGCTTGCTACATAAGAATCTTGATTTAAGTTTTGAGTTATAGATTTCGAACCCGTTGTGCTATTCTTTACATTTTGTACCAACCACTCGACCATTTGTTCATAGGTGGTAAGCTTTAATTTGGCGGCTGTTATTTTTTCCCCCAAGGGAATACACTTCTTAATCAGATCAGAGATTTCACGGGCATGGTCCACATTTTTTGCATGAATACGAACCTCATCATCGTACGGTGTCGACTCGCCATTTTTAGTGCCCTTTACTAGTCTTTGTTTGTTCTTTACAGATAGCACCACCAGAATGATGTCTTTTTGCGTAACCTCTCTAACAGTATTAATATCGATATCCGCAAAGTTGAAATCATAGGCATAGGATACTTTGTTTCCTTTTTGATCTACCTCATGGAAGGAATATCGGATGGAAGAATAATCCAATAACTTTACATCTTGCTCATAAGTCTTTGTTGCCGTCTCAACTTTCGAGCACGATGCTTGAATTTTGGCGACCATCGTTGCCAATTCTTGCTGTTGTGCTGTCCCGGCAACGGAAATGAAAAAGAGATAAAGGAATAAGAGGTTCTTCATTTGAATACTATTTTCTAGAGAATTATTTACTAAGCGAAGTATTTTTTGCAGTAAAAACCAAGTCTTATTAGTAAAGATAAATGTATAAAAAATCTAAGTCGTAAATCTTGGGGAAGTGTAAACCAACTAATGCAGACAATTGAAATCAGCCTATCGCATCTTCGATCGCTTAATCAAATATGCTTGAAGTACTTCAAAGTAGTTCGTCTTGGAGTTCACGGAAATCATGTCCAGTTTTAATTGGTGGCATTTCATCTGCTTAATTTTTTCGTTGGTCTCTAAATCAATGAATTCGTAGGGCCTCTCTTGAAATGAAAAGTTCAATTCAGTTTCGTGGTCGGTAACATGAAAAAGCAGCACTTCGTGTTTGTTGTGTTTCAGGTGCTGCAGTGCTTTGAACACTTCCTCTTGCTTTTCACCTCCGTCAAACATGTCGGTAAACAAAATGACTAACGAGCGCTTATGGATTTTCTCTGCCAATTCGTGCAAAACGGCCACCACATTGGTTGTTTGAGTTGCTTTTGTGGGGCGATCAAACTGTTTTTCCAACAGCGTGAACAACTTATTGAGATGAACAGACGAAGATTTAATGGGTGTCAATTCATCAATCTGATGATTGAATAATGCAAGGCCAACGGCATCACGTTGTTTGTGCAGCAAGTATGCTAACGCAGAAGATGCTAGAATACTGAAGCGAATCTTTGCCAGTGATGGCCTTGGGTAATACATCGAAGAAGAAGTATCGATGGCAATCAGGCATCGCAGGTTCGTTTCTTCTTCATATTGTTTGGTATAGAGCCGGTCGGTGCGTGCAAACACCTTCCAGTCGATATGGCGTGTGCTTTGACCTTCATTATAGAGACGGTGCTCGGCAAACTCCACCGAAAAACCATGGTAGGGCGACTTATGCAGCCCCGTAATAAAGCCTTCTACCAACTGTTTGGCCAGCAATTCCAGGCTGCCAGACTGTTTTACTTCTTCAAAAGATACTTGCATCAGAACCTAAATAAACGCAAACCCCTTAAAATTTGTATCTTCTTTTTGCATTAAATTTTTAAAGTACTACCTTCGGATTACCTAAAACCCTAACCTAAACCTATTATTCTGTGGAAGAGCAAAAGAACAATGCCCGTGAAGAGATTTATTCCGAAAAAGTGAAGGCGGGAAAGCGCACGTACTTTTTCGATGTGAAATCTACCCGTTCTAACGATTATTACCTGACCATCACTGAAAGCAAAAAGCGCTTTAATAAAGATGATGAAGGTTTTACGTATGAGAAACACAAGATCTTTTTATACAAAGAAGATTTTAATAAATTTATGGAAGCACTCAACAACACGGTCAATCATGTAAAAAATGACCTGATGCCGGATGTTGACTTTGACTCGTTTGATCACGCCCGCGAAGAAAAAGAAGCTGAAGGCAACAAACATGTGCCAGTGGACTCTGAATTGAAGTGGGATTAAGATTTTTCTTTACCTAAACCGGAAAAGGCCTTGGTGAAAACTGAGGCTTTTTCTTTATACCCCACCCATTAATCAGGAAAACTAAATTATCTTTGCCGCCTTAATTTAAAGAAACATGGGTTTAAAATGCGGCATCGTAGGTCTTCCAAACGTAGGTAAATCAACGCTTTTCAATGCTATTTCTAACAATAAGGCAGAGGCTGCCAATTTCCCTTTTTGCACCATTGAACCCAATGTTGGTGTTATTTCTGTTCCGGATGAGCGCCTTAAAGTGCTTGAATCGCTGGTAAACCCGCAGCGGGTATTGCCAACTACTTTTGAATTTGTAGACATTGCCGGCCTGGTAAAAGGTGCCAGCAAAGGCGAAGGTCTTGGCAATCAGTTTTTGGCGAACATACGTGAGGTCGATGCCATTGCCCACGTGGTTCGTTGCTTTGATAATGACAATATCATTCACGTAGGTGGAAAGGTAGACCCGATTGCTGATAAGGAAATTATCGACACGGAGTTGCAATTGAAAGACCTGGAGTCTATCGAGAAAAAAATTAGTAAAGTGGAACGCACTGCTAAAAGTGGTGACGCCAAGGCGAAAAAAGAATTGGCCACTTTAGTTGCCTATAAAGAAACTTTATTAGCCGGTAAAAACGCCCGCAGTCTGAAGGTGGAAGCCGAAGATAAAAAGGCTGTAGAAGACTTGCTTTTGCTTACCGACAAGCCGGTGATTTACGTGGCCAACGTAGATGAGAAATCGATTCACACAGGTAATGCCTATGTGGATGCGTTGAAAAAATTAGTGAAAGAAGAAGGCGCGGAAGTGGTTCTAGTTTGTGCTGCCATTGAAGCACAGATTGCCGAACTGGAAAGTGAAGAAGATAGAAAAGTATTTCTGGATGAGTATGGACTGAAAGAATCTGGCCTGAGCCGATTGATTCGGGCAGCTTACGAATTGCTGGATTTGATCACCTATTTTACCGCAGGCGAGAAGGAAGTAAGAGCTTGGACCATACATAAAGGCTGGCGCGCTCCTCAGGCTGCCGGAGTTATCCATTCCGACTTTGAAAAGGGATTCATCCGTGCCGAAGTGATCAAAATACCTGATTACCAGAAATATAAGTCGGAAGCGGGCTGCCGCGAAGCGGGAAAATTGGCCGTAGAAGGTAAGGATTATGTGGTGCAAGATGGCGATGTGATGCATTTTCGCTTCAATGTTTGATTATTCCTTACATCGGTTTCATCGATTTGCTTGATTTTTAGTACTTTAGTCTTCCGCATACCCCATTTTTAGAGCGGATTTAGTGTTGCAGCTATTTTTTTAGCTATTAATATCGTGAGAACCAGAATCGTCTTTTCATTAAAAAACAGAGGGGCATATGTGCCTTTTCACCACCAGTTTCTGTTGGCTCAAACCATCAAAGGGCTGATTATGCTGGGCAAGCGGAGTGAGTTTTTTTCGTTCACACAATTCAATTTCTCCGGACTAAAAGGTCAGATCAAAATCAGTCGGAAGGGATTACACTTTTATTCATCGCGTGTTACGCTTGTCTTTTCTTCTTCGGACAAAGCATTTTTAGAATACTTCATCAAGACACTTTTTGAACAAAAGGAACTGTTGATTGGCAATTTGCAATTAGTGCCAGAAGCCACGGAGATGGAAGAGCCCGTAACCATTACCGATTCAGTCAAGTTCTTGTGTATTTCACCGATCGTGTTGCTGCCTTCTTCTTTTAACGATGAAAGCAGCAAGCGTTTTATTCCCCCAAATACTGATGAATTTTCTGATTTGCTCTATGATAACACCATTGAGCGAATGACGGCCAGTGGCAAGTTTACCGAGCAGCAGTTGGCCGACTTCTATAAATTTCAATTGGTAGCCGATAAAGATTATATCGACCGCATTCAGGCTTCGCACAAGAAATTTGCACGCATTTATCCGTTGTATGATTCAGATGTGAAATACGAAGTACGTGGATATACGTTCCCTTTCACCCTATATGCACCGCAGCCTGTGCAGCAATTTATCTACGAAAATGGTCTCGGTCATTTTTCGCACAAAGGTTTTGGTATGGTAGATGTAGCCGGAGCCAGCACCTTGAAGCGTGAAGCAGATATGGAAGAGGCGTTTGCCTGATTTTTGCTTAATTTAGGATGACAATACCTTCTCAATATGGATATTATTGCTGAAAAGTCGTTTCTTATAAAGAAGTTAGAAGAGATTAATGACGTGGCCTTACTAAAGGAAATCCATGCATTGATTGAGCGTTCACAATTTCAGGACCAAGGTTACCTAGGTGAAAGTATTGAAGTTTATAACCGCGAAGTAGAAGAAGCAAAATCAAGAATCTTATCAGGAAAATTTACTCCCCATGAAGATGTAGAAAATGAATCTACGAAATGGGGAAGTCAAAAAGAATAGTATGGGATACTGAGGCAATTCTTAGTTTAAAAAACGCACATCAGTATATAAGTAGAGAATCACCGCATCAAGCCAATTTGGTTCGGGAGAAGTTATTAGAGGCTGTCAGGAAGCTATCTACCTTTCCTGAAATACATCCGCACGACAAATATAAGCTCAAGAATGATGGCAACTTCCGTGCATTTGAGAAATTAAGTTATCGTATATCGTATTACGTTTCGGAATATGAAGTTTTTATCCTTCGGATCCGACATGTCAAACAGTTTCCAAAAGAATACTAGATTCACTATCGCGGATTCACATTGATCAGGTAATAGCCAATCAACAAATCGGCATTGGGGCGAAAAGGACGATTGTAAATCAAAACTTCGTACACATTTTCAGTTTGAAAGTAGCTGCCTTCGATATCGTTCGGTGAGACTTTATCCGAGACTACTTCATATAGATAGTTGTAAAATCCCTGCTTTAAAAATTGCCGCGATTCATAGTATCCTACCGGATTGTATTGCATCCGGTTTTCTTCGCTACGCACATAGTCATTGAATCTTCCTATCAGATAAACTTCTCCGTTTATTTTTTGAGGTGCCTTGAGAAGAAATTGAGTGTAGACATAGTTTCCCGTAAGGTCAGCTTCACCTACATCTAAATTTTCAATCAGAAAGTTTCCATTCAGATCGGCATATTGTGAATACACTTGCTGACTGCGATAATCATCCAGCGCAACTGAAAGTTCATGAGGCTTTACAGCTTTGTTGATTTTACCGGTGTTTTGTCCCGGAAAATTCAATGAACGAAAATCGACAAAGCGAAATTCATTGCCACCATCAAACTGCTGATCGCTGTTAAAAAACCGATATTCCATACGGCTTGATTGCTCTCGAAAGAAACTCGGAGCTACATTAAACTTGGCATGATCCCAGCGTTGATTCTGGCGAATCACCACGTGCATGGTTTCTAGTGGATTGAGAATTTCGATATTGGAATAGTCAATATCAAAATTGAATTGTTGTTTTTTAGTGGATAGATTACCGGACCCTGCCATGATGTTGTCTTTCGTCATAGTTACCTGATTATGGTAAATCATCATGCGTTTCGATAAAATGATTTCAGAAGGCGACTCACGGTAGGCAATGAGGAGGTAGTTGCCCGGAATTTTTACCGGTGGCACCGCAAAGCGATAATGAATGTATCGGGTGTGGGTGTTAATGGAAAACGCATAGTCGGTGATCGGGTTTTCGTTGAAATTTTCTAGAAAATCGAGGTCGCGCAGAGTGGACTGTGTCCAATCGTAATTGCAATGAATTAACTTTACATAGTAGTTGTTGCGCTGGTCTTGCAGATCGTCAAATTCGAGCAGTAAGTTTTGATTTTCAATGAGCGCTGCGGCCGATTGCAGATAGTCGCGCATACCATCGAAGGAAGGGTAGAGCTTTACGGTTTTTATCTGAGGTTCGTAGGTCTTATCGATAAACTCCAATGTGGGTTGTGCGTAGATGGAGGAAGTAAGGAAAAGAGAGGTGAAAAGAAGTGACAAACGCATGAAGGGTATAGAAGATGCTGTTCGATTGGCTTTAATAGGATTAAAAGCCCGCCCGGCTGCCAAAAAACGGAAATGATTTCGTGTCATAACTCAAAACTAAACGTTTTATTGAAGCAATTTGTATTCCAACGTTTTTCGGATAGCGTGTGTCAAAGAACAAAATAGCGAATGCATAGCGAAATTGAGCTAATTGAAGGCTGCGCAAAAGGCGATAGGGCTGCACAGCGTGCATTATACGACCGGTTTAGCGGACGAATGCTTGCGCTTTGCCATCGTTACGCAAAATCGACACAAGAAGCGGAAGACATTCTACAAGAGGGGTTCATAAAGATATTTGGAAGTATTTCATCATTCCGGCAAGAAGCTAAACTGACTACCTGGATGACGCGCATCATGATCAATACGGCATTAAACATGCAGCGACAAAAACTCTACCTACTTCCGATGGTAGATGTGAATGATGCTAATCTCTATGAACAGGAAGAAATTGGTTTGTCAAATTTTCATTTTTCAGAGTTGATCCGGATGGTGCAGAGTTTGCCGGATGGTTGTCGGATTATTTTTAACCTCTTTGCTATTGAAGGTTACGGCCACAAAGAGATTGCAGACATGCTTAACATTAGTGAGGGTACATCGAAATCGCAATACAACAGAGCCAAAAGTTTGCTTCAAGCAAAACTGAAAGCCGAACGAAAATATGAAAACGTCAGAGAACAGAAAATTTGAGGAGGAATGGAAAAACGCGATGGAGGGTGCGGAGATAGCACCTTCTGATCACGTATGGGATTCCATCGATTTGAAGCTGTCGCATGCGGAGCGAGGAGAAATGAAAAAACGGGTGCTGTTTTATCAACGCCTGGCCGCGGCTTCTGTTTTGTTTGCTTTATGTTTGGGCGCGGCCGGTTGGTTTTGGAATTATGAGGAGACCGGTGCCAAATCATTGGCAAACCAATCAAATGGTGCTAGTCAAAATAAATCATTGGTACCTTCATCTTCAACCTCAAAAAATAATTCCGATGCAGGAAATGCCGGCAACGATGCTTTAGCAAGTGTCTCTGAAAGTTCCGTTCTTATTGAAAATGGCAGTACTCGCGGTAATGGCCAGTCTGGAAAGGCCGGAGATAAGCGCATGGAAAATGCCGGAAGGAATCCTTCTTTAGTGAATGAAATTTCTAAAGCCAATAATGGAGTTTCCCTAACATCGCCAACTGAAGAAAACGGAGTGGCTTTCATAAAGGAAACGAAATCGGAAAACCAATTTAATGCTCAGAGCGCATATGGTTTTGAAAATATGCGTGTAACGCAGCTTGCAACAAACGATTTTTCTGTATCGCCCATTCGACTAACCAGTAAACCGGTAGAACAAATCGAGTCGGCTCGCACTTTTAAGACCATTAAGAAAGAAGAAAGAAATGCGGATGATCGGGATAAAAATTGGTGGGCATCTTTGAATGGGTCGGGCGGAGCTTATAACCAGAGCAGTACTTCAAATGCAGTGGCAGCGGGTTTGTATCGGCAAGGAGCAATATCTGCCTTAAACACGAACCCTAAGAGTACTGAAGCAGGAGTGGGTACTTCTTTTTCGTATGGTGTGAGTTTAGGAAAGAAGATAGCAAGACGATGGATTGTGATGGGGGGTGTTAATTACTTGAATCAGTCCATTGAATATAATTCAAATATTGTTCTCCAAGATGCAGGGCAGCCACGAGCATTTGTGGCTGATTTGGCGAGCGCAACTTCCTATTTGGCGAGCACGCCTACTTATGTCCTGCGCAATACCAATGAATTTATTTCAATTCCCGTTCAGGCCGGTTATTTGCTAGTGAATAGAAAGGCCGGTTTGCAATTAAATGCCGGTGTGGCTGCCGATATTTTTTATCGGAACACGATGACTGACTTGAATGGACAGTTCGGAAGTTTTTCACAAGAGGCTGGTGATAATTCTGCCTATCGTAGTTTAAACTGGACAGGCTTGGTAGGTACTGAGTTGAGCTATAAAATGAATAACCACTACCATGTTTCGCTGATTCCGGGCTTCCGCTACAGCTTTAACTCTGTGTTGAAATCGAGCACAGGTTCTACCATCAATCCACTGGTGTGGGATGTTGGCTTTCGGTTGAAGTATGTTTTTTAGAATTATTTCTTTTCCCACACTTCAATCTCCAGCGCAACGGATTCCCAACGCTGATTGAGTTCTTCTAACTTGGCATCTGCTTTTTCAAATAGTTGTTGTTGCTCATTGAGTTTTTCAAAGTTCGAAAATACCTCCGGCTTCGCCATTTCATTTTCTATCTTCTCACGCTCTTGCTGCGCTACTTGTATGGCGTCTTCGATCTTCTTTAACTCTTTATTCAGTTCGGCAATTTTCTTGGCATGATTGGGTTGACTGGCCTTTGGCTCTGCCGGTTTGGTTTCTTGCTTTTTAGGCGGAGGGGGAGGAGGTAAAGCAGAAGCCTCATTTTTCTTTCTCCAATACTCATACTCTTCGTAAGTACCTGGATATTCTTTGATCTGGTGATCTTCGATGTACCAGATTTTGTTGGCTACCTGACTTACAAAGTGGCGATTGTGCGATACAATTATGAATGTTCCTTGATATTGTTGTAACGCCTGAATCAAAATATTTTCAGAAATAAAGTCCAAGTGGTTGGTAGGTTCATCCAGCAATAAGAAGTTCGCTTCGGATATGAGTGTTTTCGCCAACGCTACGCGCGACTTTTCTCCTCCGGAGAGCACTTTGATTTTTTTGAAAACATCATCATCCGAAAAAAGAAAACAACCGAGCACGGTACGTAACTCCTGTTCGCTTTTTCCACTGCCGGCCTGCTTCAACTCATCCAAAATTTCATTTTCTACATGCAGCGATTCTAATTGGTGCTGCGCATAAAATCCGTAGATCACATTGTAGCCGATGGTGCGTTCGCCTTCGATTGCTTCATCGTTGGCGATGATGCGCAGCAAAGTGGATTTTCCTTTTCCGTTCGCACCGATCAGCGCAATTTTATCTCCTCGCTCAATCGTGGCGTTGCTGTTTTTTAGAATGGTCAGTGGGCCGTACGATTTAGAAATGTCCTTCATCGTTACCACATGTCTTCCCGAAGGTTGCTTGAAGGTAAACCGGAAATTGACTTCGGCTACATCGCTTACAACTTCTTCAACTAAATCCATGCGGTCGAGTGCCTTCACGCGCGATTGCACCTGACGTGCTTTGGTTGCCTTGGCTTTGAATCGCTCAATGAAGCGTTCGGTCTGCCGGATTTTAGCTTGCTGATTTTCGTAAGCACCTTGCTGAATTTCTTCACGCAATTCTTTTTCCTTCAGGTAGAATGAGTAATTGCCCTCGTAGGTGATGAGCTGTTCTTGGGTGACCTCTACTGTTTTCGTGATCACATTATCCAGGAAGGTTCGATCGTGCGATACAATCACCACAGCGCCTTCGTAGTTGCGCAGGTAATCTTCTACCCACTCAATAGATGGAAGGTCCAAATGGTTCGTAGGCTCATCCAGCATGAGGCAGGAAGGTTTCTCCAAAAGAAGTTTCGCCAACATCACGCGCATGCGCCAACCACCGGAGAACTCGCGCAAAGGGCGATGCAGATCTTTCGTAGAAAATCCAATTCCTTCCAATACTTCTTCTGCTTTGGACTGCATGGTGTAACCATCCAGTTGCTCAAACTTCTCTTGTAGTTTAGTGAGTTTGTTAACTAATTCATCCGAGTATTCGGTTTCTAGTTGGTGGATCGTTTTTTCTAATTGCCGTTGGGTATCCACCGCTTCTTTAAATGCACCCATCGCCACGGTAAGAATGGCATCGTCTGTCTGGTAGGAGAGAAGATCTTGATTGAGAAATCCAATCGTACAATCTTTGGCTTTGCTGATGGAGCCGGCATCAATTCGAATTTCTCCATTGATGATTTTCAGTAAGGTGGATTTGCCGCGCCCATTGAGGCCAATTAATCCGATTTTGTCGTTCGGTTTGATGAACATGGACGCATTTTGATACAATGCGCGTCCACCGATAAAGTACGAAATGTTTGAAACTGAAATCATTTTGAAGAAAATTGTAGCAAAGATAGTTTGATTTTGGGTATTTGGGGCTTCGTACCAGATAAAGATCAACGAATGCAGCTTCCATTCGCCACTTCCGATTTCAAGACCATATCATTCAAGTCCACTTTGATTTTGGTATTGTCGGCTTTTTGTTTGGTATGCATTCATTTTTTTAGCGGTCGACTTGGGTTTGATGTTATTGCTACTCAGATACCGCAGCTTGCGGAGGAAGCTCATCGCCATTTTTGGAAAATGATTTTTTGGGCGAGCACCACCATTTTATTTTATGTGGCAGTTCCCATTCTTGTGATTCGGTTCGTCTTCAAAGAAAAACTAAGCGATTACGGACTGAAGAGGAAAGGTGCATTTTCGTTTGCCGGATTTTATGGGTTGGCTTTTCTGCTGTTGTTTCCATTTGTTGTGTGGGTTTCTTTTTCATCAGAGTTTCAAGTCACGTATCCGTTTTTTGTTCCGATAGATCGAAACGAAATGATTCCCTACTTTTTAGTGTGGGAGATTTTTTATGTGGCGCAGTTTTTTGCCTTAGAGTTTTTCTTTCGGGGTTGGATGGTGCTGGGGTTGAAAAAAGACTTGGGCCTTTATTCTGTTTTTGTGATGGTGATTCCATATTGCATGATTCATTTTACCAAGCCGATGCCCGAATGTGTGGGTTCAATTTTTGCGGGCATCTTTTTAGGATTGATGACTTATCGTACCCAATCGGTGTGGATGGGGGCGTTGCTCCATGTGGCAGTAGCATTGAGCATGGATTTTCTGAGCCTGTGGCACAAAGGGTATTTTTAGTACCGCTCATCCATCCGAATTTCAATTAGTCA
>JBGAUU010000097.1:0-17378 GCA_044228465.1 Cyclobacteriaceae bacterium | reverse complement strand
GTATATCAGAACAAGAGATAGATCAACTGGTTGCTCGCAATCAGGAAAAGTTTTCCATTGCATCAGTCGATTCTGTTTTTGCAGGAAGTAAGGAAACCACAGTTTTCAAACGAAAGGCATTCAGAGATTATGGAAGCTGGCTGGATGGCCAACCAACTCAACGGGCGCAACTACAACAGGTAGCAGACAATATTCGTCAATATGGCATTGTATCACAATTTGGATTCGATCGCTACGCCATCAAAGATCTCACCTATTCAATCACCAAAGCTTCGGCAATCAGTCCGGTAAAGAATAATCCGTTGCTTTATTTGTTGCTCACCATTGGTTTGTGTGTAGTCGGTGCGCTTCTTTACATTTTGCCCAAGCTGCAACTTGCTCCCGGCATTAAAAACAATGGCATCTTTTTCAATGCCATGAAAAATGTACAATGGCTCGGCATCCTTACGGGAAGTTGGCTCATTGCATTTTATGTGGTGCTGTATTTTTATCCGGAGTACATGACGAACTGGGTATTGCTGGTCGACCCAGTCAGTAGGTTGCTCAGCGGCAATGAAGCGGGCCGTTTTTTTCTCTACGGGTTCATCTATACGTTGTGCATTTTGGTGATGGGTGTTCGAATGATTATTAATTATCGCCATAGTAAGTATCAGATTCTTCGCACGTGCTCGGTCATGTTTTTCCAAACGGCTTTCGCGTTTCTTATTCCCGAAATCATGATTCGTCTGAATCAACCTTATTTTGATTTCAAAAATATCTGGCCGCTGGATTATTCATTTTTCTTCAACAATCGATTGGATACGTTGCTGGCAAATGGGGGCTTGGGCATTTTTATGCTGGTGTGGGGAATTGCATTGATCGTCATTGGCGTACCCGTATTCGTTTATTTTTTTGGCAAGCGCTGGTATTGCTCATGGGTATGTGGTTGTGGTGGGTTGGCAGAAACTTTGGGCGATCCCTACCGACAGCTTTCCGATAAATCCGTGAAAGCGTGGAAGGCCGAACGTTGGATCATTCACAGCGTGTTAGTCTTTGCTGTAATAATGACAATAGGAGTGTTGTATACGTATTTCACCAACAATTCATGGGTTTTGTTTTTCGATAGTTACAAGCTACGCGAAATCTATGGAGCCTTTATTGGAGCGGGTTTTGCGGGCGTGGTGGGGACAGGCTTTTATCCGTTGATGGGCAATCGCACGTGGTGCCGGTTTGGTTGTCCGCTGGCCGCTTACTTAGGAATCATTCAGCGTTTCAAATCACGCTTTCGAATTACGACCAACGGAGGGCAGTGCATTTCGTGCGGCAATTGCTCTACGTATTGTGAAATGGGCATTGATGTGCGCTGGTATGCGCAGCGTGGACAGAACATCGTGCGCAGCTCATGCGTAGGCTGTGGAGTTTGTTCATCTGTTTGTCCGCGAGGTGTACTCAATCTCGAGGTGAAAGAAGAAGATGGAAGATTCGGCAAACCTATCTTAATTGGAAACAATCATATTGAATTGGTGGAGTAGTTATCAAAACTACTTATACTTTCCAATCTTTGCTTTCATACTCATAAAAGTTTGGTATGGCGCTTTGTGCGACAGCGAGTTAACAACCCAGGCCGGTAATGTTCCACCCAAATCAATCTCCAAAGAATAATGCACAGACAGTCTACCGGGCTTTACTTCTTTCACCACCCAAACTGCTTTGGACATCGGTACACGCACAACATTTTTTACTTTGGGAATATAATCCGGTATACTGACCAAAGTGACTTTCATTTCGCTGGCACTTATTTGCTGAATCGTTAACCGAATCACAAAATCACGGTTATCAACCACCGGAGCCTTGACTTCTGTATGATAGATAATTTCATTTTCATTCACCTTCTTCAACAACTTAACGCTCACCGTTTGATCTTGCCACTCTCCCAAATGATCAACATCCAACAACATTGCTTTGAGCTGGCGTTGACTGGCTTTTAAGAAAAATTTTGATTGAATGATCTTATACTTTGAATTTTCCGGATCGCAGGTAAACACCTGAATACTGTCTTTATCTAATTTAAGTTGACAATTCTTTTGTGCAAAAACTGCAATTGGGAAAAGCACTATGATGACTATCCTCTTCATGTTATCGGATCGAAATAATGTGAGGCTCACCAAAACCCGAAAAATCGGGAAGCAATGGATAAGATGATAACTTAAGCGAATTCTCGAATCGTTGTAACAACAAATAGTGAAACATCGGTTTGTAGTTCAGGTCGAGATCTGCGTGTGGTGGATTTTTCGTATTGAGTGGTTGATGAATTCCACCTCCTCCACCAATCACCATAAAATCCTTTCCTGATTTTTGAAAGTGTTCAAACCCATGCGAGTGACCCGTAATAAACAATTTCGCTTTCGCGGATGCGAGATAAGCGGGCACAAAGTCAGACTGAACTTCGGCAGAAGAGCCTACGATCTTACTATTTGAAAAAGGAGCATGGTGGCAACTCATCACAATGATACGGATCGAAGAATCAACTTCTAATTCCTTCATGGTGGCGGTGAGCCAGTTTTGTTGCTTGGCGCGATCTGCTTGTGATAGCTTTGAAAAATTGGAATTCAACAGAACAAACGCAATGGAATCAGAGATCTTCACAAAACCCGTTCGAACGTGATTCGGAAAACGTTTTTGAAATACAGCCTCACCTTTGGCTGCATTGCCCATCACATCGTGATTTCCCAACAAAGCAGTGACCGCAATTCCTCTTTCCCGACTTTCTTTCAAATAGCTATCGATCGCTTTCCACTTTTTTTCTTTGTGCCCCAGCGACACGACATCACCCAATATGAATAAATCGGTTGGTTTAATCTTGGTAAGCTGCTGAAAAATCAGCTTCGTTGCCTCCTGATTATGGTTGGATTTGAGAAATACTTTTTCAATCCGCATAGGCTTTTGCGTATCGCTGCCCAACGCAATTGTTGGTTGCGCATCGCTAAAAGAAAAAATCAGAAGCAAACCAACGACTAAACTTATTCTTCTTCCCAAACACATATCAGCTTCTAACGAAATCGGACAAAAATTGATTCTATCATTTAGTCACGGCAGGTTCTTCTGAAGGTTTATAAAACTTAACCGCAAACAAGAAGATCATGAAATAACAAATGATCGGCAACAAATAGGCTGTGGCCACACTGTATTGATCGGCTACATAGCCCATGATGGGTGGAAACACTGCACCGCCCACAACGCCCATCACAATAAAGGATGAAGCCTTCTCACGCAAATCGTTTAGGTTTTTCATACCCAATCCAAAAATAGTTGGGAACATGATACTAAAGGTAAACTGCAAACCAATCAAACAAGCAAACGAAAACCATCCAAGATGTTGCGAAATGATAATGCACATGGTAATGCTACCTAAACAAAATAGGGCCAAGAGCTTATTCGGTGCAATGAAATTCATCAAGTAGGTTCCAACAACCCGCCCCAGTAGCATCATAACCATGCTTAATGAAAAATAATAAGCGGCTTGCTTATCTGTCATGCCGGGCATGTATTTAATCGCATAATTAATGAAGAATGCCCACGTACCACCTTGGGTAGCAACATTAAAAAATTGTGCTACCACAGCCCATCTGAAATGTTTGTATTGAAACAAATCGCGATAGGTGCGTTGTGTGCCAACTGCATTTCGTGCTTCCTGTAACGGAGGCACTTTCGTAAACCAAAAAGCTGCGGCTATGATAAATACAGTAGCGCCAATGGCCGAATAAAGCATCTTCACCGAAAATAAATCTGCCTGAGTATCTCCCGTAAGAACATCGCCTAAAATAAAAAAACCTCCTAAGAGCGGACCGATAATTGTTCCTACCGCATTGAAGGTTTGTGAAAAATTGAGTCGCTGTTCAGATTTACGTTCATCTCCCAACGCGGCAGTGAATGGATGCGCTACAGCTTCGAGCGTAGCAAGTCCACAGGCCAAAATAAAAAGCGCTATTCGAAAAAATCCGAATGACTCTGCTCCCGCTGCCGGAATAAACAAAAATGATCCTAGCGCATACAAGCACAAACCAAACAACACGCCATTCTTATATCCATACTTTTTCATGAACAACCCTGCCGGAATTCCCATGACCGCATAAGCGCCAAAAATCGAAAACTGAACTAATCCCGATTGTGCCAATGATACATTCAATACCTTTTGAAAATGGCGGTTGAGCACATCACCCATGGATATGGCAATGCCCCAAAGCATAAATAAGCTGGTAACAAATATGAAGGTAGGAACATACTTCCGGTCGGTGAGTGGTATTTTTTCCATAATTGGGTTAGGTAGGTTCTAACAAAAATGCCTCAAGTTTATGAGGCATCCAAATTTTATTTTACCGTCCTAATGGATGATGAAGCGACAAAAGCGCAGACTAAGTATCTAAAAATCACTCAACCGGAGCCAGTCGAAAGCACAAATCACTTCCTCTTCAGAAAAATAAATACCAGTGTGGCAATACCCAACAAGAATGGGTAATACATATAACCAATGATTTCAAAAGCAGTGACCTTTTGCTGTGCGATAGCCACGGCTGCTAAAAGTTGTGCACCGTAGGGCAACAAGCCTTGAACAAAACAAGAAATCGTATCGAGTATGCTCGCACTACGTTTGCCATCAATTTCATTTTTATCGGCAATGGTTTTGGCTAGCGGCCCAACAATCAAAATTGTAATCGTGTTGTTGGCAATGGCCGCATTCACCAATGCCGTGAGGCCGGCTATTCCCAATTCACCACCGCGTTTTGTTTTGATCAATCGCGAAACATGATAAAGAATAAAATCAATGCCTCCCTGGTAGCGAATCAATCCTACGATACCACCAATGATAATACACGTCATGCTCAGCTCAAACATAGAAGCCATTCCGGCATTAGCCGAACTGATCGCCTGCCATCCAGCCAAACTTCCGGTGGTTATGCCAATGATCGCTGTCAACACAATTCCACTTAGCAAAACCCAGATTACGTTCAATCCTGTAAGTGCGGCCACTAATACAAAAACATAGGGCACAATTTTGATGAAGGAATACGGATGCTCACCGGCTATCACAACTGAATCTGTAACAGCTCCTGAAAAAGCATAAATCAAAAATGCAATAATAGATGGCGGCAATGCAATCCAAAAATTTACCTTGAACTTATCACGCATCTCCACATTCTGTGTCCGTGTAGCTGCAATGGTGGTATCCGAAATCATCGATAAGTTATCGCCAAACATAGCGCCACCCACCACGGCTCCTAACGCCACCGCCAATACACCGGGCATCGACTCATTAAAACCTACTGCAATTGGCGAAAGTGCTACCACCGTTCCAACCGATGTGCCCAACGAAATGGATATAAAACAAGCAATCAAAAACAGTCCCGCAATAATCAGGCTGGGCGATAAATACGTGAGTGCAAAGTTGACGGTAGATTCTACCGCGCCCATACTTTTGCTGATAGCTGCGAAGGCCCCGGCCAACAGAAATATAAAACACATGAGCATGATATTGGCATCGCCCATGTGATGACTAAACTCATCTACTTTCTTGGAAAAAGGTATGGATGGGTACTGAATAAATGCTACCACGGCTGACAACAAAAATGCTACCAGCACCGGCATCTTATAAAAATCGTTGAGCGCAATGGAGGTAAAAAGGTAGACGACCAAAAAAACAAATAGCGGCAATAAAGCGCCTAGGCGCCCCTTGTTATTTTCCATGCAATGTCAGATCAATTGGAATCGTATACAAATTTTAAATAAAGCTTTTTGGTCGGTAGCGTGCTGTTTACTACGAGCATCACCAGCAGCGACAGTAAAAATAGTTGAATACTTCCAATCCAAAAGCTGAAATAGAATATTATTAAAAGTAAGCGAATGTATTCGAGGTAATAAATCCACCTGCGCTGCTCCAAAAGTGCTCCACAGTTGACGATGGTCACTAAAATAAGTAGGCTATTAACTGTTTTATCAACTACGTTGAGTGAGAAGAAGAACCCGGATACAAAAAATAATAGCGACACCGCTCCCACCAATTGAATCACCAGATACGCTTTGAATCGTGCACTCGGTTTTAGTTCTTGCTTGTGGGGTAGGTAAATTCGCTCCAAAGCCGGACGAATTTGTTGATTCAGATTTTCCGGCTTTCCAAAAAGTACGCGCGCTTTGTTGAGCCACCCTTCTGTTCTGCGGATGGCATAATTCAATTCCAGAAAATAATGAAAATGCTGCCACATAAAACTGTAGCTCTTGAGCGGGTGTGTTAATCCATACACCGGCTTGATCTCTTCTTCCTCTTTTTGGAAGGTGCCAAACAACTTATCCCAAAACACAAAAAGATCGCCATAATTTTTGTTGATGTATTTTTCGTTGGAGGCATGATGAACCCCGTGCAGCGAAGGAGTAATGAAAACATATTCGAGCCAACCCAAATTTTTGATCAATTGCGTGTGGGTGAAGAACGAATACGCTCCGTGTATCACCAGCGTAGCGAAAACCATTGTAGGATGAAATCCGGCTAACGGCATTAGGCACCAAAATACATTTCGGATAATAGCCTGAAAGGTGGTGATGCGGGCAGAAACCGTATAATTAAACTCTTCGCTTTGATGATGAACAATGTGAGCCGCCCAAAACAAATTAATTTCATGCCCAAGTCTGTGGTACCAATACCAAACCAGATCGGTGGACAGTAACAAAATAATCCAAACCCACCAAGTGTTCGGAATTTGCCAGAGTGCAAAATGCTCGTTGACATATACAAATGCCCCATAGAACGATGTGGTAATAAACAAATTGAGGAGCCGCTCAGCAATTCCGATAGTGAGATTAGCTACCGAGCTGTCAAACTTAAACAAGTGTTGCTTCTTTTGGCGGATTGCTGCTACATACTCCAAACCTAGAAAAATGAAAAATGCCGGGATTGCGACCGCCACATAGTTGAATGCCATATCGCTACTTTGCTATTAAAAATTGATAGAGGTGCTGATTAAACTTTTCTGTTTGTTCAATCATTGGAACGTGTCCACATTGATCGATAAATTTTACTTCTGCATTTTTTAACAAGTCGTGAAAATGTAGTGCTACCTCGGGGGGCGTAATTTTATCCTGCAAACCCCAGATTAACAAAACAGGTAATTCCAATTTTCCTAAAAAAGAAGCCACCTTGCTATGCAAAGATGATTTTACAAGAGAGGTAAGCACCATACGCTTAGGTAGGCTTTGTACCGTTTCATAGATGGAGCGTGTTAGGTTTTCTACCTCTGGCACTTCCTGATAAAATGCATTACGCACTTTTTCACTGATAAAATGAAAATTGGTAGGATGAGATGCTCTTAAATCATCTACTGGGTTTTGATCTATCAAACCACTACTTCCCACCAAAACAATTTTCTCTACTGCGTCCGGATGCTGATGAGCATAAAATAGTGCGACTTGTCCTCCTACCGCATGACCTACCAACGTAACATACGAAAGCTGATGCCACTCGATAAAGTCGTGGAGTACTCGTACCAGAAATGATAAATTGGTTTGCGCGATTGGCAAATCAAATAGGGGGAAACGTGGAATAATCACTCGGTGCGTTTTCTTCAGCTCTTCCACCACCGGCAACCACAAATTAATATTGCCAAACAAACCGTGGAGCAAAATTACCACAGAACCTTTACCCTCATCGATGTATGGTTGATGAAAAACCAACCCCTCACTCTTACTTATTCCCATACCTTCTATTTTCTAGTTTACTTTTTTCTACGACCCCGATTGCAGAATAGCAATCAATTTTAAATCCAATTCGAATTCATCGTAAATCACTTTATCTCCCAGATTTTCAAAAAATGACTTTGATCGGAATCGGATATCAAACTTTGAGCGATCGACAATAATTTTTGCATTGGCTACTATCTGTTTTCCGTCATTCGTAATCGTTGCCGGAAACTCAATATCATTTGTAATACCCTTAATAGTTAATTTACCTTTCACCACATATTCGTTTCCTGATTTCGAAATGACACTGCCAATAACGAAAGCTGCCTTCGGAAATTTTTCAGTTGCGAAGAAGTCATCACTCTTCAAATGACCAACCAATTTGGCATTGCCATCCTTATCCGGAATATCAGCTACGGTAATCGAGTTTACGTCAATTTCAAATGATCCCTGTTTGATCGTTTTACCTTCAGTCACAATTTCTCCTGATGAAACGGCAATAGATCCGTTATGCTGACCCGTTACTTTTTTACCAATCCAATTAAGAGTACTCGCTTTTGTGTCTACTTTGAATTTAAATGTAGCAGGTGGTATAATAAAAGCGACCAAAGCAAAAATGGCAGCAAAAACTAAGGGAACGTAATTGAGATTGATTTTTGATTTCATGGCATTCATGACTCGTGTAAATTAAAAATTGGTTGTGAATGTCACCCGGGAAATAGCCGAGTAAAAACAGCTCAGCATGCTAATGCTGGAAGCTGGCAGAAATACCCCCTTTCGGAGTGGAAATAATGAAATATGTTTTTCGTTTTCATTTTGTCAATAGTTTATAGTTCCCTTTTACCGGGCTGGTTTTGGCACTTATTCAAAATTTAATCTTAAAAGTTGCCAGGGGTTCTTCGAGCCTTTCTCTCCCCCCTTCTTTATAAATCTGATGCAAATAAAAAGAATTATTTATTACTCTACTATTTTAATAGACTATATTTGTAAAAATATTTTTGAGGCGACATAAAAAGTGTCTTCCTGCTATTAATTAAGTGGATTTATAAATTTTTTATCTGCCATCATATGCTACATGATTACAAGAA
Organism: Cyclobacteriaceae bacterium; assembly: GCA_044228465.1. Taxonomy (GTDB): domain Bacteria; phylum Bacteroidota; class Bacteroidia; order Cytophagales; family Cyclobacteriaceae; genus ELB16-189. The sequence goes on along the minus strand of JBGAUU010000097.1, from coordinate 8,586 downwards.
ATTTCGGTTAGGAGACTCCATTACCATAGAGCAAAAGGAATTTTTCAATGAATTTGGATTCATTCACTTTGAAAATTTCATTCCTACTCACGCGGTAGAAGCCATAATACAAGCTTCAAAGGAGGTAGAGCAAAAATGGATCAATCAAGGAATTACCAAAGTCAATGGCGTGCCTATTAAATATGGAGTGAACCTGGACGGCTCTCCGATCGTGCAGCGTTTTGCTTTTATCAATCAACATCATCCCGTGCTGGCAGAGTTTTTATTAGATCCCCGCTTTTCTATCTTATTAGAGTTGATTGGTCCGGAAGCACGCCTGGGTAATTCAGAAAAAGACGGCATGGTCTTTAATCACTATGTGAATGGACCCGGCAGTAAATTCACACAAATGGGTTGGCATGTCGATGGCTTACGCGATATTTTCTACGGGCAAAAATTAAACCCCATGTTGAATGTGGGCATTCATCTCAGCAATTTAAAAATTGAAAATGGTGGGCTGCGGCTGATTCCCGGCACGCACACACAAAGCCTGAGTAGTCTTCTATTTAGGAAAGCACACTTCTTTGACAATCGCCCCGATGCACAAGAAGTAGCAGTAATACCCAAAGCAGGAGATCTTACGATTCATGATGGACGGTTGTGGCATCGGGTAGCTAAATCAACAGTAGTGGGCGAAGCCAGCAGAAGGCGTGTGATTTACATTCCGATCGTGACCGGAAAATATGAACCAAAAAATGAAAACAGTCCGACATTATTCTATCAGCGATTTGCCGGTCTGTTGAAATAACCAATCTTAGTCTCGTGGCCGAGTGGATAGGTGGAGCTCTGCAAAAGCTCTTACAGCGGTTCGAATCCGCTCGAGACGTCTAATCGTATTGTGAATTGCTGGAATGATTTATGTATCGTTCCGGAATAACTCAGAAATGATTTTCACCAAGATATGCCCTTTCTCCAGCCGTTACTTTTAGCTTTAGACGATTTTGTGCAGGCGGAAGTGGACAAGTAGCAAAGTGCGAGAACACACAAGGTGGATTGTATGCCTTATTAAAGTCGATAATGGTATTGCCATCGGCATCAGGTTTTCTTACATAGATAAAACGACCACCGGCATAAGTCTCATGTCCTGTAGTAAAATCGGCAAAGACAATAAAGTACTCATCTTTGTCATCCATCGCATCTAATCTGTACTCTACATCGTTCACCGTAAAGATGATCGTACCGGGTGATGGCTGCGTCACCGTTTGACCAATAATATTTGTGACTTCAATCGTTCGTAAAGAATCACCTTTTTCGAAGCGAGCCGGCAAGTGCCAATTAATGTCTACCGGAAAACGCTCTACCCCTTTAAAGTCAGTTACGGTCTTACTTGCCAGATCGCGCACACGAACCCCAATTTTATCATCACGCTTGATAATGTTCCAACGGATTGTGCCGAATTCAAGAACCTTATTCAATTTAGCATCTGCATGAAAAACGACTGCATTGCTAATCGTATCGGATGCACTTTTAATCAACACTCCCTTTTCTGCTATAAGTGTAACCGTATCACCTTTCAGTAGAAATTGGCCTGCTTTCGCAGGGAGGGAAGTATTCAAAAAAACAATATCATTGTCGGCACCAGTTCCAAAAGTATTGACACCCGGTTCTAACCAATAAAGACCAATTAAATTGAGCCAGCCATTCGGTGCCTTTACTTCTTCCAAACGTTTCGCATGCCATTTGTCGATTTCAGCGCGATGAGCCTCTCGCTCTTCGGCTGTAATTGTTTTCTGATCGCTACAAGATAGAGTCAGAAAAAAAAAGGCCACCAAGAATTTATGTCTCATTAAGTTAGGCAAGATTTTTCCGTTTCAAATTCATGATTATTATTGGCAGTTCAAAATAAATGTATCAAAACTGTAAACGAGTCAAAATGCTATTGAAGCCCACCCCTCTTCATAAATTTGAAGAGCGGATAACTGATTCGTAAAAATTACGTTAGTTTTAAACTCAAATGAAATCGACTAACCGAATCGGACTTCTCTTAGGCATTGTCTTTTTGCTACCGGCTCTTTTCTTTTCTGTCTACGAAATGTCGGCTTTAAACAAAGACGAGAAGATGATCCAACAGATTTATGAAAAGCAATTGGATGCCATTTTGTTCTCCATCAACCAATATTCAGATGACGTACTAAGCAATTGGATTACCAAAGTAGAATCTGCAAAAGAAGCCACTGCAGACGAGGCCTTTCAAAAATTATTATCGCTCAATCCTTCGCTCAACCGTGTTTTCGTAATCGACACGATTCAAGATAAACCGGTTATTAAATTCTTTTCATTGGATTCCACCGCAGACTGGGAAGATAAAGTACAACAAGCTTTCCACTCGAATCCAGAAATCACTCAGCAACTCATTGAATTTAAAAATAGCGGATTTCAAAAGACAATTTCGCTGAATAACAATTGGGGAAACCCGCTATTTCACTGTATCATCTACATATCCCAAACACTCGAAGGCTATCAGGTAGTTGGTTTGATCATTGACAGTGAATCATTCATCCACGATCTAGTTGGGCCACGGTTGCAAATGGTGGCCAAAGATCAATTTGTACTTTCTGTATTTAAAAAACCTACACCTCAGCCGGTTTATTCTACTTTACAAGGCGATACAACCTCGCTCCAAAAAGAATCGCTCACCAAAACCTTCTGGATTTTTCCGGAACACGAACTTGGTATCAGAACAGTCGGCTCAACTTTGCAAAAAATCATAGACGAGCGCACTTATACCAATCTCTCCTTGCTGCTTGTGTTGGATGTGATTCTGATCATCGCAGTGATTCTGGTTTTCAGAAATGTAAAACGCGAAGTACAGCTCGCACAAAACAAGGCTGACTTTGTATCGAATGTTTCACACGAAATTCGGACTCCGCTCGCGCTCATCAGTATGTTTGCAGAAACGTTGGAGATGGATCGCGTTAAATCAGAAGAAAAGAAAAAAGAATATTATAGCATCATCAGTAAAGAAACACAGCGGCTTTCGGGCATCGTCAATAAGATATTGAATTTCAGTCAGACAGAAGCAAAGAAAAAAGTGCTGCATCCCGAAGCGCTTGACTTAAAGGCGGCTGCAGAAGATGTATTAAAAACCTACGACTTTCATTTACGCAATAAAGGTTTTACCTATGAATTAAAACACAGCGGCCTCTTGTGGGTAATAGCCGATCGCGAAGCATTTATGGAAGTATTCATCAACTTAATTGATAATGCGATCAAATATTCTGCAGAACAAAAAAGGTTGGAGATAAGCCTGCAGTCTGATAAAGATTTTGGGTTACTGATCGTAAAAGATTTTGGAATCGGTATCAGCCAACAAGATCAAAAGCATGTCTTTGATAAATTTTATCGGGTGTCATCGGGTAACTTAGCTAAAACCAGCGGCACCGGGCTTGGGCTCTCACTTGTCAAGCAATTGATGGAAGCTCAACAAGGTAAAATCACGGTGGAGAGTGAATTAGGTAAAGGCTCTTGTTTTACGCTTTATTTTCCAGTACAAAAAACAACAATCACAAATGGTTAAGATTTTATTAATTGAAGACGAACCCGCGATGCAATTGGGTTTGAAAGACAACTTGGAGATAGACGGTTACAATGTAAGCATTGCTTCTGATGGCGAAGAAGGTCTTGCCGCTATCAAAAAAGAAAGTTTCCATCTGATTTTGTTGGATGTAATGTTGCCTAAACTGTCAGGTTTCGATGTGTGTAAATCAGCTCGAGCCGCAGGCATTCGTACTCCAATTATTTTATTGACAGCGCGAGGAGAAGAAATTGATAAAGTTCTTGGTTTAGAATTAGGAGCCGATGACTACATCACCAAACCATTTAGCGTGCGCGAGTTACTGGCGCGTGTAAAGGCTATTCTCCGCAGAAGTCAAGTAAATCGAACCGACAATCCGCAGGATAAAATTCAAATTGGCCGACTGTCAATTGACTTTTCGTTATTTCAGGCCAGTGAAAATGGAGAAGAGGTAAAGCTATCACACAAAGAAATGGAAGTGCTACAATATCTATTCAAAAACAAAAATCAAATTGTGAGCCGCTATCAATTATTGGAAAACGTGTGGGGCTACGAAGAGCAAATCACCACACGCACCGTTGATAATTTCATTGTGCGGCTTCGCCAAAAAACAGAAGTGAATCCCAATCAACCCAAAATCATCCTCACGGTGCATGGCACCGGCTATAAATTGGTGATCTGACTTAGTTTTTGGTTTGTGACAACTTGTTACAAACCTTTACCGCGCGGTGACATCTTGCCTCGGCATGGCAGCGTTATTTGACTTGTAATTCAATCAACAAGTTTAAAAATACAAAGCCATGAAAATTCAAACTATTATCGCTGCAGGCTTAGCCATAGTGGCAAGCGCTGCCTTTTCAGTACAAGCTCAATCAGAGTTGTCACCCGCTATCAAAGTACTTCCATCTACGGAAGAAGGACTGGTAAAAATTTTATACGCCTACGAAACTACTAAACCTGTAGAAGTTCGATTCTCAGATGAAAGTGGAATTCTGAAAACGGATCGCGTAAAGCCAACTACATTTTCGCATGGCTTTATCAAAAAATACGATGTGAGCGGAATTGATGCCAAGAAATTTAAGATTGAAGTGATTTCTGAAAACGTATCAGTGACATATTCACTCACTGAATCGAAGAATAGCAAAGGGTACACCCCTCGTCTGGAAAGCACAACATACAATCAGCCTTTGGTCGCTTCGAATAATTAGGGTTTATTTGGAGCAAGGTGAGTGGCCAATGGTCATTCACCTTCTTTTTACATTTGCGTATCTTTATAAAAAGTTTCTCGATGCGATTTTACTTCACTACTCTTTTTTTACTCTTTAGCATCACCATGCATGGGCAGGTTATTCCGTTAAACGGCTTATGGAAATTTACTTTAGATGATGAGGCTGTTTGGGCAGAAGCCGATTATGACGATACCCGCTGGGGAAACATTTTGGCGCCTTCTCCATGGGAAGATAAAGGTTTCAATGGCTATGATGGATTTGCCTGGTACCGCAAAAAATTTGATGGCAAGAAGTTAAACAAGCAAGAGAACTACTATCTGAATCTGGGCTACATCGATGATTGCGATGAAGTGTATGTGAACGGAAAACTCATTGGTTTTTCGGGCACCATGCCTCCACATTTCAAAACAGCCTACAACAGTGAGCGTAAATACAACATCCCAAATGATTTGATCAATTTTAATGGGGTGAATGTAATCGCAGTTCGTGTTTTTGATGTCACGCTAGGTGGCGGTATTATTGAAGGTCGCTTGGGAATTTACGTAGCCAAGAAAAGCCATTTGCTGCTCGACCTGCAAGGTGTATGGTCTTTTGCCACTAGTTGGGATGGTAAGCCGATAAAAAATGAATCAAGTTGGAAACGAATATTGGTACCAGGCCCTTGGGATCATCAGGGCTATTATAAATACGATGGCTTCGCGTGGTACAAAAAGACCTTTACATTTCCCGAAAATGCATCCACTGAAAATCTGGTGTTGCTGATGGGTAAGATCGATGACTTCGATAAAGTTTACCTAAACGGAAAGTTAATTGGTTCGACCAACGACCACGAAAAATACGGATGGAGCGAATCCTATCAGGAAAAAAGAGCTTACTCTATTCCTGCCGGACTTCTGAAGAAAGGGGCTGAAAATTTGATTGAGGTGTTGGTAGAAGACATGGGAAACACAGGCGGCATTTACGAAGGACCGGTGGGGATTGTCACCAAGTCGGATTACGAGTGGTATTTTAAATAGCCTCGTCAAAAAGAAAAATAATGTATCAGAATCAAAAAAAATCTCCTGACCAGCAGGAGATTTTTTTATTCAAACACTTTCTTTTTGATTACTTGGTAGGTGATTGGCTTCCACCTTTACCGGTTCCGGAAATAGAATTTCTCATTTCCGTATCAGCTTGCACATTTTGCATCTTGTAATAATCCATCACACCTAAGTTGCCACTTAAGAAAGCTTGTGCGATTGACTTAGGAATTTCAGCTTCCGCTTCAATTACTTTTGCACGAGCCTCTTGTGCTTTCGCTTTCATTTCTTGTTCTACAGCCACCGCCATCGCTCTGCGCTCTTCGGCTTTCGCTTCTGCCACACGCAAGTCGGCAGCAGCTTGGTCAGTTTGTAATTTTGCACCAATGTTGGCACCAACATCTACATCTGCAATATCAATGGATAAGATTTCAAATGCAGTGCCTGCATCCAAACCGCGCGACAAAACCAACTTCGAAATCTTATCCGGGTTGGCCAACACTTCTTTGTGTGAAGCCGCCTGACCAATCGATGTTACGATACCTTCACCTACACGAGCCAAGATAGTTTCTTCACCGGCACCTCCTACTAGCTGTGCTAAGCTGGCACGAACGGTTACACGGGCAATGGCAATCAACTGAATACCATCGGCAGCTACGGCCGCAACTTTGGGTGTGTTAATCACTTTTGGATTTACTGAAATTTGTACGGCTTCAAATACATCACGACCTGCTAGGTCAATAGCTGTAGCTTGTTTGAAGGTGAGGTTGATATTTGCCTTGTCGGCAGAAATCAATGCACGAATTACATTGGGAACATTACCACCGGCGAGGTAGTGAGTTTCCAGATCGCTCGAAGTTAAAGTGATACCCGCTTTGGTAGCGGTGATCAGTGAGTTCACGATAATGGACGGTGGAATTTTTCGTAAGCGCATACCAATCAATTGGCCAATGCTGATACGAACGCCCGAAAAGATGGCTGTAACCCACAAGCCCACCGGAACAAAATAGGTGAACAAGAAGAAGCCTATGATGCAAATAAAGACGACAAAAATAAATGCCAGATTCTCCATAAATAAATTTTAGTTAATTGGTTCTACGATTATTTGATTTGAAATTATTTTAACGATTCTAATTCTACTGCCACTGTCCAAATAGTCTCCTGTTGTTTTTACCTCTACTGTTTGATTGTTCAATTCTGCTTTGCCAATCGGGCGCAAAGCAGAAACAGTTTGTCCTTCCATGCCAACTATAAGTTGATCCGTCTCACCCTCGTTAACTTTACTTTTAATGGCTGATTTCAGCGAAAAGCGATTCCATGTTTTAGTATTGAATGAAAAGTAAAGAAGACCGCCACATGCCACCGAAGTGCTGGCCAGTAAAATCCAACCAACTTCGCCACCAAAGTATTTAAAGCTAAGGCCAACTCCGATGATAAGGAATATAAAACCTATCAACCCCACCACGGTGGTTCCGGGAACGAAGACGATCTCTGCGACCACCAAAATGAGGCCCAATGTAATCAGTGATAAAACGATTGACCAGTCTGCCATTTTGATTCTACTACTTATTAATCAGCGTTTGAAAGGTTTAAAGTTACTACAATTAAACGAACTCATCGTTTGACGTAAAAACATCTCAAAATCTTAATACGCTCTCGCAAATAACACACGCTGCTTGGATGGTTTGCCGGAATAAATACAAACGCCATCTTCCTCAACAGCATCCAATGGAATACAGCGAATAGTTGCTTTGGTTTCATCTTTGATTCTGCCTTCCGTTTCGGCAGTGCCATCCCAATGCGCAGAAACAAAACCTCCTTTTTCATCTAATACGCGCTTCAATTCTTCGTACGAATCTACTTTCGTTATTTTTTCATTTCTGAATTTAAGAGCCCGATCGTAGATGGTTTGCTGGATAGAATCAAGCAGCGCTGGAATCTCAGCCAGTACCGAACTCATCTGCATCGTCTTCTTTTCTTTTGTGTCTCTGCGGGCTACTTCAACCGTTCCGTTTTCTAAATCGCGTGGGCCAATCGCCATCCGCACAGGTACGCCCTTCAATTCGTATTCGGCAAACTTAAAGCCCGGCTTCAATGTATCGCGATTATCGAACTTGACGGACAACCCTAATTTGCGCAGCTCTTTGGCAATCTCTTCTGCTTTAACTGATATTTTGCTCAGTTCCTCTTCGCTTTTAAAAATGGGAACAATCACCACGTGTATGGGAGCCAGCTTTGGTGGAAGGATCAGACCATCATCATCCGAGTGTGCCATGATCAAAGCACCCATCAATCGGGTGCTCACACCCCACGAGGTGCCCCACACCTTTTCGAGTTTGCCCTCTTTATTGGTGAATTGCACATTAAATGCATCCGCAAAGTTTTGACCCAAAAAATGTGAAGTGCCCGCTTGCAAAGCCTTGCCATCTTGCATCATTGCTTCAATGCAATAAGTGTCCACAGCTCCCGGAAAGCGCTCGCCTTCAGACTTTCTACCTTTAATAACGGGCAGCGCCATAAACGTTTCGGCAAACTCCGCGTACACATCCAACATTTGTTTGGTTTCTGCCACCGCTTCGGCAGCCGTTGCGTGGGCGGTGTGGCCCTCCTGCCATAAAAATTCAGCCGTGCGCAAAAACAGGCGCGTACGCATTTCCCATCGCACCACGTTGGCCCATTGGTTAATCAGCAACGGCAAATCGCGATACGATTGAATCCATTTTTTATAAGTGCTCCAGATGATGGCCTCGCTGGTCGGGCGCACCACTAATTCTTCTTCTAATTT
>JBGAUU010000096.1:0-17389 GCA_044228465.1 Cyclobacteriaceae bacterium | reverse complement strand
CCTAAAATTGTCCACAACATCCATTTCTCAACAGCCTTCTGATCCATACGATGCCCGGCCTCGACCGCCAACACCATGGTAACACTACTCATGATCAGAATGAAAGTCATGATACCTACAAAGACCAGTGGCAATGAAACTCCATGCAAGAATGGAACCGCCTCAAATACTTTTTCCGGAACCGGCCATTTAGTTACATCGAACCCTGCAAGACCATCCGAAGCTGCATGTGCAGAGCGAACTAAACCGTAAGTGATCAATAAACCCGAAAATGTGAATGCGTCTGATAGTAAGAAGAACCACATCATCAGCTTTCCATAACTGGCGTTTAGTGGAGCTACTCCTCCATTCCAAACATTTTGATCCGATGCGGTTGTCGCGTGTGCATGTGCCATGGTTAGAAATTTATCTCAGCAATGTTAAGAAAACGAACAAATATAGCCAAAGAAGACCTAAAAAATGCCAATAAGTTGTGCACATTTCCATCTGAGTCATATTGCCGGAGGAAATTTTAAGCTTCGAGGCAGAATTAAGTACGATCAATAGATACACGATCGCACTCACAATGTGCAATCCATGCAATCCGGTAATGATGTAAATAAATGAACCTGACGGGTTTCCAACTAAATGAACACTATGAGCAACCATGTCTTTCCAACCAAAATACTGCAGCACCAGAAAAGTAAGGCCCAAAACGGTTGTTATCGCCACATATATCTTGATCTTATTGAACTGGTCTTTCTTGGCAGCCCAATAGCCCAATTGCATTGAAACGCTACTGACAATAATCACCGCGCACGAAATCAGAAATAGGGTCGGCAATTCGAAGTAAAGCCAGTTTCCTTCTGCCTGACGAACGATATAAGCCGAGGTTAATGACATGAACAGCATCATCACACTGGCTATAAAGACATGGGCTTTGCAGGAGCCTCTACTATTTTAAAATCAACAGCCTCATTCATAAGCATTATTAAATTTTATCCAACAAATAAGCAATCTGCACAATCGGCAAGTACAAAAAGGATCCAAACATAATGCGCTTGGCCGACTTCTGACTTCCGGTCTTCATCAATGAAAACGTCTGTGCGAAAAATGCCACTCCACACACCGAAGCAACAATAGCTGAATCTAATCCGGTTATCCCAAATTTAGCGGGCAAAAGTCCGAGTGGAATCAAAAACATCGTATAAACCATGATCTGAATAGCCGTATTCAAATCCTTTCCTCCTCCTGATGGCAACAATTTGAAACCTGCTTTCTTGTAATCATCGTCTGCAACCCATGCGATCGCCCAAAAGTGCGGAAATTGCCAGATGAATTGTATTCCGAAAATAATCATGGCTTCGTAGGTAATCCCTCCGGTCATCGCAATCCATCCTAATAAAGGTGGCAACGCACCCGGAATGGCTCCTACAAAAACAGCAATCGGCCCTACACGCTTCAATGGTGTATAGATAAAGCTGTAGAGCACCATTGAAACAAGCGACAAAACAACGGTCAATTGGTTGGTGAATACCCACAGAATGGAGATACTAAGAATCAGGCAAACAACGGAGAAGATAATGGCTTCATTGACTGAAATTCTTCCGGTAGGAATAGGTCGAGATTGAGTACGGCTCATAATCTTATCCAAATCGCGCTCAATAATCTGATTGATACATACCGAAGCACCAGAAAGCAAAAACGCACCGATTACCAGCATGCTTAGCACTACCCAATCGATACTTCCCTTAGAAGCCAATCCATACCCGAAAGCACAAGAAAAGGCAACCAGCATGGATAAACGGGGTTTCAGAAGTTCATAATAAGCCTTTGACTTGCTCATCGCGAACATAAACGTGCTTACATTTTGAACTGCTTCCATAGCTACTTTACAAACACTGTTTTATTTCTACTGTTCAACCCAAAAAACAAATAAAGTTGTAAACCAAACGTCACCGTTGCCAGGGTAAGATGAACGGGTTGTAAGAAAGGAGGAACTCCTCCGTAAGCCATTCCAACACCACTGAAAACCGAAGCCAAAATTAACACCATTAAGGTTGTGGTTAAAGTTTTAGCGGTACTAGTTTTATACAATGTCCATAGGAGAAAACCATGCACTAAAATTAGCAACCATGAGAAGGAGCGATGAATGATAAACTCCCCTCCTAGCGAGGCAATCCAGGTATCACGACTTGCCCCAGCTAGTTGGTCAATAGCCTCCCTTACCTGGGTTCCCAAAAATGTCTGAATCAATAATAATGCTGCACATACGGCAAGCACCCATCTCACGGTGCCGGATGCTTCAATTTGAAGTGGTTGCTCGCTACTTATCCATAATAGATAGACTAAAATTGCCACTATTACTATCGCTAGAAACATGTGTACTGTTATGGTCCATTGGGTAAGATTGGTAGAGACTACAATTGATCCAAACCACCCTTGAAACAAAACTGCTACCAGCGTAGCAAGAGAGAGCCAGAAAATAGCCGGATTCGCTTTTCTATACTTTATCGAGCGAACGAAGAGCAATACAATCAACAAACCGATAATCATACCCACAATCCTATTCAAATATTCAATCCATGTTTTCACAGGATTAAAATCTGCTTCAATCAAAATTGTTTTGTCTTGAGTAATTTGATTGGCTGTTTCATGCATTCCGATGGAATGAAGAAGTCTGACAAATTTTTGATTCTTCTTGTCGCGATACTGTGCGTAGGATTCTTTGTAGTTTTCCGGCAACTGCTCAACAGATGTAGGCGGAACCCAACTACCGAAACATTTCGGCCAATCCGGGCAACCCATGCCCGATCCTGTGGCTCGAACGATGCCACCTACTGCTATTAAAAAATAAACAGCGACTAAGGTTGTTAAGCAAAGCTTAAAAAATCCCTTAGTCGCTGTTCGGTTCAATCTCTTTACTAATCCCGGGGACTAGTGTTTATTGCCTCCTACTCCAGATCCACCTAAATCTAACTTGATCTGATCGCTTTCATGCGGCAGATTTGATTCTGGCGTCTCAGAGAACGGGATATGTTGAGGAATGAAATCTTCTTTTGATCCGGGCTTGCTGTAGTCATATGGCCAACGATAAACAGTTGGGATTTCGCCTGGCCAATTTCCGTGTCCGGGAACGCGTGGCGTAGTCCACTCCAAAGTAGTTGAATTCCAAGGGTTAGCAGGTGCAGGTTTACCACGGAAAATATGGTAGATAAAGTTGAACAAGAAAACGAACTGAGCTGCTAGTGTTAATATCGCAGCGATGCTCACCAACATATTCAAATCCGCAAATCCACTGAAAGTTTCGAAAGCCGTCCACGAATAATATCTTCTAGGGAAACCCGCAATACCAATGTAGTGCATAGGGAAGAACACAAGGTAAACACCAATGAAGGTAAACCAGAAGTGTAGGTAACCCAATTTTTCATCCATCATGCGGCCAAACATCTTAGGGAACCAATGGTAAACGCCCGCCATCATTCCGAAGAAAGATGCGCTACCCATTACTAAGTGGAAGTGAGCCACCACAAAATAAGTATCGTGCAGTTGAATATCTACTGCTGAGTTTCCCAAGAATAGGCCAGTAATACCTCCTGTTAAGAAGAATGAAACCAGACCTATTGAGAATAACATGGCTGGAGTAAACCGGATATTACCCTTCCACAAAGTAGTGACGTAATTAAAGATTTTAACAGCCGAAGGAACTGCAATAATCAATGTAAGGAGTGTGAAAACAGACCCAAGGAAAGGATTCATCCCCGTCACAAACATGTGGTGAGCCCACACCACAAACGACAGGATTGCAATACCCAACATCGAACCCACCATTGCCTTATAACCGAAGATCGGTTTACGCGAATTGGTTGCGATGATCTCGGAAGTAATACCCAACGCGGGTAATAACACGATATATACTTCAGGATGTCCTAAGAACCAGAATAAGTGCTGGAACAAAATTGGACTTCCACCTTGGTTTGGTAATGCCACGCCACCAATGTAAATGTCAGATAAGTAAAAGCTAGTTCCGAAACTGCGGTCGAAAATCAATAATAAGGCTGCAGCGAAAAGTACCGGGAATGATAAAATACCGATTACAGCCGTGAGGAAGAACGCCCAAATAGTTAAAGGCAGTTTAGCAAACGACATACCTACTGTTCGCAAATTGATTACGGTGGTAATGTAGTTGATACTGCCTAACAGCGAACTTACAATGAACAAGGCCATTGACACCAACCAAAGCGTCATACCGAGGCCCGAACCGGGAATTGCTTGTGGCAATGCGCTCAAAGGAGGATAAATTACCCAACCTCCTGCAGCAGGACCTGTCGACAAGAAGAGTGAAATAAACATGATTACACTGGATAAGAAAAAGAACCAGTAAGAAAGCATGTTCATGAAACCGGATGCCATATCACGAGCACCGATTTGTAAAGGAATCAAGAAGTTACTGAATGTTCCACTCAAGCCGGCCGTCAAAACAAAGAACACCATGATGGTGCCGTGCATCGTTACAAGAGCCAGATAAAAGTCAGGATCAATCTTTCCTTCAGCCGTTAACCAACCTCCTAAAATAGGTTTCAACCAAGACAAGTTAGCCTCTGGAAAACCTAATTGTAAGCGAAATAAAACGGATAGCACTCCACCGATAAGTGCCCAAGCCATACCCGTTAATAAGAATTGCTTTGCGATTACCTTGTGGTCTTCCGAGAAGATGTAGTTCGTCCAGAAATTACCGTGGTGATGCTCGTGTCCATGGTCGTCATGTTCATGAGTATCGATGTGATGATGTACGTCTATTGTTGCCATAGTTTCTTTCTCCTTATTTAATCGCTGCGGTTTGCACTGTTACTGAATTATCCAAAGGGATACCCGCTTTAATCATTGCTACTTCTTTCAATTCGGCCGGAACATATTTCAGATAGTCCGGATTTTGTTTTAACCACGATTCCTGCGAAGACAACCACTTGTTGTAATCTTCTTCCGAGTCAACTACAACTGGGAACTTCATAGAGAAGTGACCTCTTCCGCATACTTCAGTGCAAGCCATTTCATAATTGAAATTAGGATTATTTAATTCCTCTCGCATTTGTGCGGTGGTTTTAGTAGCTGTGAATTTGAAGTGGGTCTGAACACCTGGAACAGCGTCCATCTTCACACGGAAGTGAGGTAAGAAAACACTGTGAATAACATCTTTAGCGCGAATCTTCATTAAAATTTCTTTGTTCACCGGGATATGAAGTTCTAATGACTTAAAATCATCAAAAGAGTTTTTATCTGATAAGTCTAAACCAAACTCATTAGAAGCATCAATCATTTTATAGTTATGCTTACCCAATTCATTGTCTTTAGTTCCTGGATAACGAGCTGTCCATAAAAATTGCTGACCCACCATTTCCACTACCACCGCATCTTTAGAAGCAGGACTTGTAATATCTGACCATGCAACTAAGCCTTGGATAACTAGCACTGTTAAAACAACAGCTGGTACTACTGTCCAGAGAATTTCTAATTTAGTGTTGTCAGCAAAGAATTCAGCTTTTCTTGATTTATCGTAACGATAAGTAAAGGTGAACCAAAACATGACTATGAAAATAATACTGAAGGCTACGACTGTAACCCACATCGTCAACCAAAACAAGTCATCGGTGATTTTCCCGTGAATGGAGGCTACCGGAGGATCGTAATCAGCAAAATAAGTAATGGAGTACCAGAAGAAGAAAATTAATCCGAAGAACATGAAGCCCAAAAACAGATAGGCGTTGATGTTATTCCAAGAAATAGAGAACTCTTCATCTTTATTTCCTTTTACCAGATCTACCAGATTGCCAATTCTGAAGATCATAAACAATATGATCAACACCAAAATTGCACCTACCCAAATTATCCAATTCATAGTATTTCTTTAATAAACTTTAAACTAATCAAATGTGATGGTTCAAACTCTCTTGCATGAATGGGTGATTCTTGGCCACCAATTGAAGCTTCGACAGGGCTTGTAAAACCACGAACAAGAAAACTCCTGCAAAAACTAAACCTAATCCGATTTCCAATAGACCCAATCCGCCATCCATCTTCATGGCACCAGGAGTAATCATATTATAAAAATCAAACCAGTGACCTACGATAACAATCGGACAAACTACCTTCAACATAGACACTTGACGCTTCGCATCTCTTGTCATTAATAACAAGAAGGGCAATACAAAGTTTAAGAAAATATTCAGGTAGAATATCCAGCTATAAGGTGCATTTCTCATCCGTTGAATGAAGTAGATTGTTTCTTCCGGTAAGTTCGCATAGTAGATCAACATGAATTGGCAAAACCAGATGTACGTCCAGAAGATGCTGAAAGCGAAAACAAATTTACCGAGGTCATGTAGGTGGTTTTGTGTTACTACTTTTAAATAACCTGCACCTTTCAAGTTCGCCACAATTAATGTAATGGTTGCCAAACCAGTTACCCACCAGCTAGCAAAAACATACCATCCAAACATAGTGCTGAACCAGTGTGGGTCAATACTCATAACCCAATCCCATGCAGCTACGGATGAACTAACAGCAAAAATCACTAAGAAGTATGCAGATAATTTGCGTGATGCCAACCAATGCGAAGTTCCGCCATTGATATCTTCCGCAAGCATTTCTTTTTTAATCCAAGTAAAGAACATGTACCACAATCCGAAGAATACCACCATTCTCAAGATATAGAAGATTGGGAAAGTTCCGTCATTAAAAGGGCCGAAGAAGAAAGCTTTCTTACCTACCAGTATCTCATCATAATGACCACTTCCTTTAGTATACAAACTAGCATCTGTCCAGTGAAACACATCTCCTTTCACCAAGAACCAGAGCACGATTGTCAATACACCTGCAATAGGAATCCAATGCCCGATAGCTAGAGGGATGCGCTTGATCGGTGCAGACCATCCGGCTTGTGCCGCATACTGAATGGCGATAAAAAACAACCCTATAATTCCAATACCGGCAAAGAAAATGTTATTCTGCCAAAGAGAAGTGTAAATGCGCTTCAACCAAGTGGGGCTACCATGATGTTCTGCAGCCGGAGTGTGCGCATCTGCGTGTTGGACAGGCTCATTGCTTGCCAATAGTTCTTTTGCTATCTCAGTGGAGGCATGCTTTTCAGCAGCTTCGTGATGACCACCGCTTTGGGCCATGAATACCCCAATTGCAAAAAGCACGAGACCTACTACGATCAGAATAATAAGTTTCTGCTTGGTCTGAGGTTTGAAAATGTATTTTTCGTCCGCTATCATTGAGAATAGAAATTAATTCTTTTGTAGTTGTTTTACATACTTGGCAATCTTCCAGCGATCTTCTTCGCTCACTTGAGAACCATGAGATCCCATCAAACCTTTACCGTAAGTAATGACATGGAAGATATGACCTTCGGTGATGTTCTTATAAGCATCACCTTTCAAGTTGGCAACACCTGGATACACACTGTGCTCTACCCCATCAATTTTGACCCCTGTAGCCACTTTTCCATCACCGCCAGCTTTTGCACCGTGGCAATGTTGGCAGTACATTTCATACAATGCTTTTCCTTGCGATAAAATGGCAGTCGATGAATCGTATGGGTTTACCAACTTATTGGCTAAGCGTAAACCTGTGCTGTCATTCGTGCCGCGATAAGGCAACCAACCGGAAGCTGATCTTCTCACAGTATGGGGAGGAGGCAGCCGCAAATTCATTTTATAGGGGTTGTATAGATTCGAATTATAAAACTCACCTCTATCATTATTCAATGCGTTGGTAATTCTTCCCTGATTCGGGTCAGTGATTTGGGAGAGCGGCTCATAAGCTACAGAGTGGTACATGTTTGGAGCATACTCCAAACCCTGATAATCTCCACTCGCCTTACAAGCGGCCACTAAAACAACCACTAAAAGCCCCATTGTTAATTTCAATCCTATTCGCATAGCAACGTTCAATTAAAAATTCTTTTCGTTTACTTCCGATGCGCCTTGTGATTTAAGCAATGCGCTGATTTCTTCCTTGCTCATTTTGTTGGCTGCCAAATCAACCGCCAAACGTGGCCATTTGTACGGCTTCATATCACTCGCGATGAAGAAGGTTCCCACCATTCCAAATGCCGCCAACAATACAGTCATTTCAAATGTTACTGGAATGAATGGAGGTAATGATGCGTGGTTCTTACCACCGATGATCATTGGCCAATCATAACCCAACATCCAGATTTGCATCAACAAGGCTAAAGAAGTACCTGTCATTCCGAATAAGAATGCTGCAATAGGCAAACGAGAACGTTTATATCCCAATGCTTCATCTAACCCGTGAACAGGAAATGGTGAGTACACTTCGTGGATTTTTAATCCCTTTTCGCGAGTGTGCTCCACTGCGTGCAATAGCACGTCCTCATCCTCAAATATTCCGACAACAAAATTCTTATTGCTCTCCATATATTAATGCTTCTGTTCTGATGATGACTTAATAATACTCTTTACCTCCGCCATGTTGATTACCGGGAAGAACTTAGCAAATAACAAGAAGGCGGTAAAGAATAAACCGAATGTAAAAATGTACTCCCCCGCATCATACAATGTTGGGTGGAACATCGACCAGCTTGACGGAACATAATCGCGGTGAATAGAAGTAACGATAATCACGAAACGTTCGAACCACATACCGATGTTCACGATGATTGACAACACAAACGTAGCCACCAGATTGGTTCTGATTTTCTTAAACCAGAAAAGCTGAGGCGAAATTACGTTACATGTCATCATGGACCAGTAAGCCCACCAATATGGACCTTGCATACGGTTGTAGAAGGCGTATTGCTCAGCAGGCACTTGACCATACCATGCAATGAAGAACTCGGTGATATAAGCTATACCTACAATCGATCCGGTAACGATAATGATGATGTTCATTAACTCAACGTGATAGATGGTGATGTAATCTTCCAACTTGAACACTTTACGTGTGATTAACAGAAGCGTTAACACCATGGCGAAGCCTGAGAAGATTGCACCTGCTACGAAGTAGGGAGGAAAAATGGTTGCGTGCCATCCTGGAACTACCGAAGTCGCGAAGTCCATGGATACGATCGTGTGAACCGACAATACAAGAGGTGTCGAAAGACCTGCCAGAATTAAAGCAACTGACTCATAGCGGCTCCATGTTTTTGCAGCGCCATCCCATCCAAAGCTTAAGAAGTTATAAATATTAGCTCGAAGCTGATGTCCTTGACGAACCGCTCTATCGCGGATTACCGCGAAGTCAGGGATAAGTCCCATGTACCAGAACACCAATGAAACAGAGAAATACGTAGAGATCGCAAATACGTCCCACAACAAAGGTGAGTTAAAGTTTGCCCAAAGTGAACCCCATGTATTTGGCAACGGGAACACCCAGTAAAAACCTAACCACAAGCGACCCATGTGGGCGAAAGGGAAAGTAGCCGCACAAATAACGGCAAAGATAGTCATCGCTTCGGCCGCACGGTTGATGGACATTCTCCACTTCTGACGGAACAACAAAAGGATCGCAGAGATCAATGTACCTGCGTGACCGATACCAACCCACCAAACGAAGTTGGTGATATCCCACGCCCAACCTACAGTTTTGTTCAGACCCCAAACCCCTACTCCTTCCCAAAGAAGTGTGCAAAGGCAATAGAAGCCAAACGCAAAAAGCGTCAGGGAAACACCCATGGCAATCCACCACAATTGAGTGGGTTTGCCTTCTACCTGACGGCTGATGTCTTCTGAAACATCATGGACGGTTTTACCTCCGGTGATTAGTGGTTCGCGTATCGAAGAAGTTATTTGCATATCTTAAATTCAATAAAAATCAAAACTGGTTTTATGCGTGTTCTTTTTTCTCGTCTTTGTTTCTGATTTTGGTCAGATAGAAAATATTTGGTTTCACACCAATTTCTTCCAACACGCGGTAAGCGCGAGGATTTCCAATTTTCTTATCAATTCCGTAAGGACGTTTCGGATCGCTTTCAATCTTCAACAACTTGCTGATACTGCTTTCCGGATTGTTCATGTCACCAAACACGATCGCGCCTGTGGTACAAGCTGCCTGACATGCCGTAACAACCTCTCCGTCTTTCATCGGTCTTCTTTCCTTCTTGGCAGTGAGTTTTCCAGTTTGAATGCGCTGTACGCAGAAAGAACATTTCTCCATTACACCGCGTGAGCGAACCGTAACATCCGGATTCAATACCATTCTTCCCAAATCCGTGTTCATAGCCGGATTGGATTGATAGAACTGCTGGTTATCGTGGTACTTGAACCAGTTAAATCTTCTTACTTTATATGGACAGTTGTTCGCGCAATAGCGTGTGCCGATACAACGGTTGTAAGTCATTTGGTTGAGACCTTCTGTGCTGTGTGTGGTTGCCGCAACCGGACACACGGTTTCGCAAGGTGCGTTATTGCAATGCTGGCACATCATCGGCTGGAACACAACCTCTGGATTTTCTGATGCCTTTTCAGCCTCGTCATAGTTTTCAGGACTTGCATCACTGCTATAGTAGCGGTCGATACGCAACCAATGCATTTCCCTGCGATTGATTACTTCTTGTTTTCCAACTAATGCTACGTTATTCTCCACATTACAAGCTACTACGCAAGCAGCACAACCATTACATGTATTGAGGTCAATTGCCATGCCCCAATAATGATTTTTGTATTCATGACCTTTCCACAAAGTGAGTGAAGAAGCATCTACTTTTTCATCCCAATTTGAAATCTTTGGAAACTCACGTCCTGCGGCCGGATTTTTCTTAAACTCAGAAAGCACTGACTCCTGAATAACGCTTGCACGCCCCATGTAGGTTTGGTGTATCTGGGTTTGGGCTAACTGGAAGTCATTTGGCGTTGAAGCTACTTTCACTCCCGAAGCAGTGTAGTTCAAAGAACCGTTCGATGTTGATACGAATGGATATAAATTTAGACCTAAATTCTTAGCAACCTCGCCCACATTCGTGCGGCCGTAACCCAATGCAATTCCAATGGTTCCGAGTGCCTGACCTGGTTGAATAAGAGCAGGAAGTGTTATCGTTTTACCGTTTGCCGAAATACTTAACAATTTTGTATTTCCTTCAGCATCATTTTCTAATCCTAATTTCTTAGCATCTGCTTGTGAAATCGTTACATAGTGATCCCAGGTTGCTTTAGTAATAGGATCTGGTAATTCCTGTAACAAAGGATTGTTTGCCTGACTACCATTTCCAATTCCGTAGCTTTCGTAAATCACCAATTCGAAATCACCTGCTTTAACGTTCTTAGCTACGTTAGCTAAAGCATCATCGGCATGTGAAGTGAAAGTCAATTCTTTTAATTCAGAAGCTACTTCATAAACACCTTCATACAAGCATTTATCCCAGAAGCCTTGGAAATCCAACACGGCCGTTTGCTTCGCAAAGAACCAGTTCTTCCAATTCTCATTGAGGATAGTATAATATTCCACATTGGATTCTCCTGTCCATGTGAGGAAGCTTTCTTGCGCCTGACGTGATTTGAAAATCGGAGTGATGGCAGGTTGCGATAAGCTAAAGCGATTAGGCTTTGGCTCAAAGTCATTCCATGATTCTAAGTAATGATGATCTGGAGCCATGTAAGCTACCGCAGATGCCGTTTCATCAGGTGTATAAGAAGTAGAAACACTCAATGTCACTTTCTTCAGAGCAGTCGCTAAATCAGCTCCTGACGGATGATCATAAACCGGATTACAGTTGTAGAAAATAACTCCGTCTACTTTTCCTTCCTTCACCTCTGCTACAAATGCAGCCATCGCCTCATCATTTCCTTGGCGGAAATTCACCGGCAAAGAAGTAAGGATAGTTGAGCCGTAGTTACCTAATAGGTTGTTTATTTCATTGACAAGAACTTGAACTTCTTTGTCATTCGATCCGGAAACTACGATCGAAGCTCCTTTATTTTCGAGCAATTCCTTGGCTGCTTTTTCTACGTATTTAACGCCTGAGTCAGCAGCCGATTTACCGGCTACGATATTATAAATCTGCGTAAGAACGGCAGCCTCATGTGAAGGCTTCATCATACCACGGTAGTCCGCATTCGCACCGGTCAGTGAAAGGTTACTTTCAAACTGGTAATGGCGTGACATTTCTCTCTTGTCTTCGCTAATTTCACGAGTGGCAGCATATCCTTTTGAGAATTCGATTGGTGACAACCAAGTTCCTAAGAAATCGGCTCCCACGCTGACAATCAATTTCGCTTTACTGAAATCGTATGAAGGGATTTGAGCAACTCCAAACGACTCTTCATTTGCTTTTAAGATTCCGTAATAAGAAACAGGATCGTATTGAACGTGCGTAGTGGTTGGATATTTCGCTTTAAATTTCTCGATGATTGCCTTGGTCGAAGGGCTCAAGATAGTATTGCTAACGATTCGGATTTGACCGCCTTTCGCAGCGATGTCTCCCAATTTAGCCGTTACTTCCTTATCGATGGTTTCCCAATCAGTGTCTTTCCCATTGGCCTTCGGTCCGCGTAAGCGGAAGTTATCATACAAGGAAAGAACGGAAGCCTCCACTTGTGCGCTGGTACCTCCTTTAGTTACGCTTGATAGTGTATTGCCATCAATCTTGATCGGACGACCATCGCGTACTTTTACAACTACTGAGCAATAGTCGCCTCCATTTACATAAGATGATGCATAATAATTAGGAATACCGGCATCGGCATCCATTGGTTTCACCACATAAGGGATGGCTTTTCTGATGGGAGCCTCGCAAGCTGCCAACGAAGCAGCGGCTACGCTAAAGCCCATCATTTTCAAGAAATCTCTTCTGGAGTGACCCGGATCATCTTGCACGCCCTTGTCAACAAACTCTTTGTCGGCATCCTTTACGTAAGCCGGATCGTTTGTCAGTTGGGCTATTCCTTTCCAGTATGTCTTTTTAGTAGTAGTGCTCATAGAATCTGTATCGTAACCGAAAAACTTTCTATAATATTAATAGTGACATTTTGCGCATTCCAAACCTCCGATGTCTTCCACTTTCATCTTCGACTTCTTGGCTGACAAGTGGAGTTCATTCAATTTGTCGTAGTAGGCGTTATCTTTTGTGTTCACCTCTGTCTTGCGGTGGCAATCAATACACCAGCCCATCGTTAACAAAGAGTATTGTTTCACAACTTCCATCTCTTGAATAGGGCCGTGGCAAGTTTGGCACTCGATGCCACCCACATTGACGTGCTGCGCGTGGTTGAAATACGCTAAGTCAGGAAGGTTGTGGATACGAACCCACTCGATAGGCTTTTGCTTGCCGGTATAAGAAGCAGTTTTTGGATCATAACCGATTGCCGCATAGATCTTTTGAATCTCTGGAGATTCTTGTTTGATCTGCGTATGGCAGTTCATACAGATATTTGGTGAAGGAATGTTGGCTTGCTTGCCTTTCATTACTCCGGTGTGGCAATACTTACAGTTGATTTCGTAAGCTCCCGCATGCAACTTGTGAGAAAATGCGATCGGCTGCTTGGGTTGGTAATCCTGCTGAACGCCAATGGAATACAAACCATCTATAACTGTTTTGAAGCCGATTGAAGCGACTAAGAAGGTAACTAAGAAGACGAAACCAGAACTGCGAGTAACACTTGAGAATGTGTAAGGTGAGTTTACAACCTCTGCATCTTCAGCACTCAATTCTTTCTGACTTAAATATCTCTTTAATGCATTGACGATCAATCCTAAGATGACCAACATCAATACCAAAATCAAAATCATCCCGCCAAGGATGGTATTCATATAAGAAGATGGAACGCCAGAACCACTAGCGGCAACATCGGAACCAGGTGCGGGTGTTGGAACTGCGTCAGGTTTATCGGCTTCTGCTTTTACATAAGCCAAAATACTTAGGATTTGAGCATCTGTATAACTAGTGAAAGCCGTCATCTGGCTTTTGTTATACTCATTATAAATTTTGTTAGCATACTCATCGCCAGAAGCGATTTTCTTGGCCGGGTTCTTCACCCAGTCCAGAATCCAAGCAACCGAAGGAGTGCGATCTTGCACACCAGCCAAAGCTGGACCAACCAATTTTTGTTTGACACGATGGCATGATTTACAATTGCCATTAAATAAGGCCTCACCTGCGCTGATTGCTGCAGCGTCTGTCGGTATTTCTTGCGAGAAAGAAGTAATGCTGGTTGTAACGAACAGTACGATTGTGAGAATCTTAACGAGATCAGATAATCTATCCTTCATCATGACGCGTTTAGGTAACCGCTTTTTTACGGAATGGCACAAATCTACACTCGGAATGCATTATTTCAAATTTATTTTACAGATCACCACATATTTATTTGAGTCAAATTGCATGATTGAAGGTAGCTGGCGTGAGAAGTCGGTAATTGTGGATAAGTTTGTAACGTAAGCGTTGTCTTAGTTTGAACAAATGATTAGTTCAGGCTATTTAGAATAATTTTAAAGATCAATTGATGATATGGATAGCATTAGTCCCTTCGAATATGTAACTGTTCTCATTTCCATCATCTTAGGTTTGGGAATCACCCAAGTGCTCACCGGCATTGCCGATTTGATTCACCAAAGTAATCGGGTGAAGGTTTATTGGCCGCACGCGCTATGGGTAATTGTCATCCTGATTCTGCATATTCAAGATTGGTGGGCTACGTATGATCTACGGACCGAAGCATCCTGGAGCTTGGGTATCTTTTTATTTGTTATGATCTACCCGATTGTTCTGTTTATTCTTGCGCGGCTACTTTTCCCATTCGGTCTTCAGGAGGGCACTGTTGATTTAAAAACGTTCTACTTCGAAAACTACCGAAAGATCTTTCTCTTCGGCAGCGTGTTACCCATTCTTTCCATCTTCGATGCGTTGTTAGTCAGAGATATGTGGATTGATACGCAATGGCTCAAGCTATTCTTTCCGGCACTATTATTAATCATGTGTATCCGAAGGAAGCCTGCAGCCGAATGGGTACACCAATTCATTGCATTGGCATTCTTCACCATATTAGTGGTGACTATTATAATAGAGTGGAATAACTGGACTTTATCGAATTAATCGAGGAAAGAAAAGCCAGGTCTTACTCTTGTAAGCTTCAAACTCGGGATAACGAGCCAGCGACTTGTCTTTTTTTAGCATATTGGGCACAAATGCTCCGAAGAAGAAGGCACCTATACCAATCCATCCCAGCCAACTGGCAGACAGCAACGCGAAGCTGAAATAAATCATCGCCTCACCCAGATAGTTGATGTTGCGGCTCCGCGCGAAGAAGCCATCGGTAATCAGACCTGGTTTGTACTTTAAAGTAAAATACTTTTGGGCATCGCTGGCAAAGTGGAGCATCACCCCTACTGCATTCATCGCCACTGCCAACGCCATTATTTCAATTGAGGATTCGCGTTGCTGACTGATCAAAACAAAAGGCGCAATCCAATAGAGTGCCAAAACCACGAAAACAAAGATTGCGTAGGGAATGGAAACGGATTGTTCCCATTGCTTATCCGGATAAAGCTGGTCTTTCAACAACCACATCAATCCGTAGCTTCCATGGAGCGCGAGATAGAGATAAGCAGCGATTGAATCATTGTGATATACGTTCATGAGAATGATCACCACCAAAAATGTGAGACCTTTATGCAGATTGATCGGATACTTCAATTTCATTCTTACTCTCTTTATAATGAATAAAAGGATGGCACTTCATCAGCGAGCGCATTAACTATTGGCGGAACCCTTTAAATTTGTTGAGGTTAAAATAAACTCAGCGTGAAACCCAATATCAATACGTTTGCTCCTGATACTCTAAGTAACAAGTCGCAATCCTCAATTCCAAGTTTGCCGATGAGTTCGACTATTACCGTAGTCGGTGCCGGGGCGTTTGGTGGATGGACGGCCTTGTATTTGCTTCGCAGCGGATTTAAGGTCACATTAGTTGATGCTTGGGGCGCAGGCAATTCGCGCAGCAGCTCAGGCGATGAAACGCGGGTGATCCGATCTACCTATGGAAGCAATGCTTTTTACTTTGACTTGAATGTAAAAGCGTTGGAGCTTTGGAAAGAAAATCAGCAGCGATGGAACAAGCAGCTATTCTATAATAATGGTGTGATCTGGTTTTGCTACCAGGAGCACAACTCGATTGTAGATGACTCCATTCCTTTTGCAACGAAGCATGGTATGGAATACACATACCTGACTCCGGAAGAAATCCGGAAAAAATTCCCAATCATCGAAACGAGTGATTTGCATCACGCGTGGCTCGATCCGTTTGGTGGTTATTTAAAAGCCCGTGAAAGTTGTCAGGCAGTGCTGGAAGCATTCATCCGCGAAGGAGGTAGATTTATACAAGCGTTTTTGGAGCCTGCCTCATCCGCCAAGCAATATCTCACTGGATTAAAGTTATCGAATGGCGAAGTGATTCAAAGCGACTTGCAGATTTTTGCTTGTGGCTCGTGGTTGGGTCAATTATTTCCGGATTTGTTGCGCGAGAAAATTACGTGTAGCAAACAAGAGGCTTACTACTTTGGGGTTCCATCTGAAAACAGTAAAGCCTACGATCAATTGCCGGCTTGGATTGATCTGGATGGTAGTGATTTTTATTACGGCATTCCGGGAAATGCAAGTCGTGGATTTAAGATTGGTGTTGACAAGCGCGGTGAAGCGTTTGATCCGACACATGGCGAGCGCATTTACAATCCGGAGGTTTTGTCGAAAGCACGTCAGTTTATCGGGCACCGTTTTCCCGGTTTAAAAAATGCACCACTCGCAGAGAGCAGAGTTTGTCCCTATGAAAATTCTCCGGACGGAAATTTTGTGCTAGGAGCTCATCCGGAAAATGATCGCCTCTGGATTTTAGGTGGTGGATCAGGGCACGGGTTTAAACACGGTCCGGCACTTGGCCAACTCGTGGCAAATTATTTCCGTCAAGGCGGGTTTTTTCATCCGATGCTGTTATTGGATAAGTAATCACTGATGAAAAACCGATGACCGGACGATTTGGTGCTGAGCGATCTCCAGCATCTCTCCTACGCGCAAATCTTCCTCGCCTTCCACATGGCGAATGTATTCCATAAATACGCGATCCTGATAAGGAGTTAGTCGCACAATTTCATATTGCAAAGAAGGTAGCCGATCGAAGGCATCGCGCCACCATGTTCGTAATGCACTCTTTCCTTTGATCAAGCCGTTGGTGGCTGGTTGTCTCACTTTTAGTTTCGGAGAATAGTGTTCTGCATTTTCATCGTACAAACTGAGTAGCTTTTCTAAATCATGTTGATTAAAAGCATCAAACCACTGATGGGCGATTTGTAAAAGTTCGTCTGTTGCCATTTGTGGATTATTGCAATTGATACTTCACACTTGCAGCGGCTGCATTCGCTTTCGCACGAGCCTCTTCAATCGTTGCGGCTTTCGCCAAAC
>JBGAUU010000095.1:0-17438 GCA_044228465.1 Cyclobacteriaceae bacterium | reverse complement strand
TTTGGCGAATGCAAGGGGAAAATACTTCCAGCGGTTTAGTAAGTGTAGGATTGCCGCATCGGGGCTACCTGTCTATAGGATTTAGTTACGGAATGCGCGTTGGACTCCGGAGGAGCCTCCTGAAAACGATATGCTAGTCAGGTGGCTCCTACGGAGCCAATGAAGCCGATTGATTTTCTATAAGCAGGATGCTCCTTTGGAGCTTTAATCATTATAAAAAGAATAGTTCAGTTAGGTGAATATAATATTCCAATCGAATCGATCAGGAGAAGATACACCAGAGTGCTAAAGAATTTTATGGATATTTATATTCCCTTAGTTGACATTTGGACTATCTTTGATAACTCAGATGAAGCATTAAATTCGTGAAAGCCCTAAAGATCAAGGTGTAGATTCCTGTATGATCATAAACCCGAAAGAAATACCGCTTCCTAAATTAGTCAGCTATTTGCAAGGTTCTGTCGCACCACGACCGATTGCTTTAGTGAGTTCGGTAGATCAACAAGGCAATATTAATTTGAGCCCGTTTAGTTTTTTCAACCTCTTCAGCCTTAATCCACCGATCTTAGTGTTTTCGCCTTCGCGAAGAGCGCGCAACAACACCACCAAGCATACTTTAGAAAATGTGTTGGAAGTCCCAGAAGTGGTGATCAACATTGTGCATTACGACATGGTACAACAAGTGTCGCTGGCCAGTTGCGATTTCCCGAAAGGAGTGAACGAGTTTATCAAGGCAGGATTGACCGAAGTAAAATCAGCAATAGTAAAACCACCACGAGTAGGAGAGTCGCACGTATCGTTTGAATGTAAAGTCAATCAAGTCATTCCTTTAGGCACGGAAGGAGGGGCCGGCAACTTGGTTGTATGCGAAGTGTTGTTGATGCACATCAATGATGCGGTGCTTGATGGAGAAGGCAGAATCAATCCCCATTTATACAATGCCGTGGCGCGCATGGGCAATGATTATTATAGCCGCGCCAGTGGCGAGGCAATCTTTACGGTACCTAAACCCAATGAGAAAGTAGGCTTGGGCATTGATGCATTGCCAACAGAAATTCGCAACAGCAAAATACTTTCCGGTAATGACTTAGGAATGCTCGGCAACAGCGAGATACTTCCTACAGCTGAGGCGATTGCACAATTCAAAAAAGAACACCCTTCATTTGCTCACCTGAGCGAAGTTGAATCCCACCAGCAAGCCAAACAATTTTTACAGGCAGGAGATGTAGCGAAAGCCTGGTTGGTGTTGATGAGAGATTGATTTTAGGTTAAGGTCAATTTGATTTTTCCCTCACGCCAACATGGTGAGAACGCAAACCACAGATTAAGATTTGAAGTCCATAATTTTTTGGCACGATTGATGCATAATTATCAAAAAAACGTATCTTGTTCATACCCAAACACCTAAACCCCACTGTATGCGCTTTTTCACGTCAGTGCTATTCTTCTTTTTAGCACTTTTCAGCCCCTTTTTGTCGGGGGCTCAGAACGAACCTCCTTCAGAAGATATGATCAATAAAATGAAAACGGCACTCGCACCGCTCTTTCAGGAAAATCAGGATTATGTGTTCTCTGATCTAAAGAGTGAAGCCAATGGCAATGGCTTTCGCATCAGCGGCAATGCCACTTTCTTTCAAATGAATAGCGTGACCTTGGTGGCCACATTCGCTTCCGCAGATGTGATGGCTCGATTCGAATTGCAGTTTCCGCAAGGCAGCAAACTTCCCAACGATGCGCAGCAAAAATTAGCCAAACAAAACATTGTCAACTGGATGCCGGGTGAAATTCAAAAGGTAGTCAGCCTGCAATCGCTCTATGTAGAGTTAGCACAAAACACCATTAGTACAGTGGGTATTCACTTTGCGGCCCAACAAGATTGGAACCCTGTTGCCGGAATCGTTGCTAAAAATATAACCGTTGATTTTAACTTGAATAATCCACTCGGTGCCGTTTCCATTTCATCTACACTTAACAGTGATTTCAAAATTGGCGATGCCTCGATCAAAGTAGGAGCCACCTTGTCGAGTAACCCCAATGATTGTGTATTGTCTGGTGATATTAGTAATTTGAGTTTGGGCAATGTACTGAGCAGCATCGGCATGAACAAAGCTCCTGAGTGGCCTGATGCCTTCTGGAATCTTTCTATGTCCAAGGGCACCATCTCCATGACACCGTTCGCCAAAACTCTTTCACTCAACACTACCTCTGATTTCGGGCAGGTTGAATTTTTTATCAATGCTTCCAAAACGCCTGCAGAGTTTATGGTGGGTGTTTCACCACCTTCCGATTTTTCATTTAAACGCATTGATCCCAATCTCGGTGTCCTCGATAATGTTGGCTTAAAGAATACCGCTATTGTGTTGGCATCTTCCACACAAAAAACAAGACTCTCTTTATTCAAGAAGTTAGGACAAGAAACCGAAGTCACACGTGGACTTACCTTACTGTCGCTGTACGATATCTCCGCCATGTCCAAAGAGGTGGAGCAGTTGATTGGCAAAAGTCAGTTGTTGTTGCGCGCCACTGTCAGCAACAATCCGGGCGAAAATGAGTAATGAGATGCCAACATTCCGTTTGATGCAAAGCGTACTACGATCTTAAAGAATGTCAACTTCACCATTGCACCCAATCCCGCCAACTTTGAAGTGAGTCTGGGAGGAACAATGGATGTAAAGGCGGAGAAAAACAGAACACTGAGTTTCACCACACGGGTAGCAGTCAACATTACCAATGCAGAGTTGAGCATCGAAGGAATAATGACCGGCACGTGGGATCGTCCCTTTGAAACCAATGGCGTACAATTGATTGATTTAGGAATAGGCGTAGGTGTGAGTTTTAAAACTACTCCGCTGCCCATGCCCACCATGCAATTCAAAGGAAAAATTAAAGTAGGTGACCCTCGCAATCCCGCTTTTGCAGGCGATGTGACGTTTGCACTCGATCCCTCCAATCCCACACAGTGTATGATCGATGCGGGCTTCAATCAGATATTGATGAAAGATCTGGTACGAGTAGTTCAATATTCCAATCCAACATTTCGTGTGCCGGATGATTCGCGAAACCTGATCAACTCCATGGGAGTAACAGATGCACGACTTACCATTGTGCCGGGACTCACCACTGTTACTGTATTGGAGAAAAACTATGATCCCGGATTTTTGATCAAAGGAAGTGCGGCCATTGACGGCTACAATACCAATTTATTGGTAGGCATTTCGTCAGCCGGAATCAAAGCCGGTGCCGGCATTTCTTCGATTGTATTTCCACCTTACTTTTCATTTACCGGTGCGTTTAAAGAATGTCAACTTCACCATTGCACCCAATCCCGCCAACTTTGAAGTGAGTCTGGGAGGAACAATGGATGTAAAGGCGGAGAAAAACAGAACACTGAGTTTCACCACACGGGTAGCAGTCAACATTACCAATGCAGAGTTGAGCATCGAAGGAATAATGACCGGCACGTGGGATCGTCCCTTTGAAACCAATGGCGTACAATTGATTGATTTAGGAATAGGCGTAGGTGTGAGTTTTAAAACTACTCCGCTGCCCATGCCCACCATGCAATTCAAAGGAAAAATTAAAGTAGGTGACCCTCGCAATCCCGCTTTTGCAGGCGATGTTACCTTCGCACTCGATCCATCCAATCCCACACAATGTATGATCGATGCTGGCTTCAATCAGATTTTGATGAAAGATCTGGTACGAGTAGTTCAATATTCCAATCCAACATTTCGTGTTCCGGACGATTCGCGTAATTTGATCAACTCCATGGGAGTAACAGATGCACGACTTACCATTGTGCCGGGACTCACCACTGTTACTGTATTGGAGAAAAATTATGATCCCGGATTTTTGATCAAAGGAAGTGCGGCCATTGACGGCTACAATACCAATTTATTGGTAGGCATTTCGTCAGCCGGAATCAAAGCCGGTGCCGGCATTTCTTCGATTGTATTTCCACCTTACTTTTCATTTACCGGTGCGTTGGATAAACCCGATCCGTTTTTCAACATGGTGCTCAGTACCACTGATCCTAAGTCTTCTAAAATTGCTTACAGCGGAAAAGCTACTGTGCTCAAACTGACGGCTGAGTCCGACATGATATTGAGTGATAAAGGTTTTGACCTATATATGAATGGAAAGATCTTTGACAAGTTTCAGGCCAAGTTGCGCATAGCTGCAGGCAGCACGAAAGACGGGGCAGGTTACGATGTCATGGCTACCATGGATTCCGACTTGCAAAAGTACATTGGCGATATCGCTTCCGCGGAAATTGATAAGGCTACTAAGAATTCGCAGAAGGCTTTTAAAGAGGCGCAGACTACGCTCTCCCAAAAACAACAGGAAGTTTCGACTCTTAATGTGGAGATTGAAAAGCAACGTGCAATCGTACAAGCTGAGCGCGATAAGGATTGCAAGAAGTTCAATGATGCAGAGGACGATGTGAAAAAAGATCGCAAGAAAGTAAATGGCTTGAAAGACGATATCGATGACAAAGAAGCGAAGATCAAAAAGTTGGCGAAGGAAATCGAGAAAGACGCTACCAAGGCCATTGAAAATGGCGCTAAGATTACCAAGCTAAAAGCAGAGGTGGTGGGTTTAGAGGCATCCTTGGCGACCGCTAAAGGCGTGTTGAAAGCTTCTGAAAAAGTGTTGGAGGCTTTAGGCAAAGGCTGCGACCAAACACCGATTGATCTCGATCCACGTATTGCCAGTTTGATTACCGCACGCGAAACAGCCGATAAAAGTTTGCAAGCAGCAAAAGTAATTGTACAGGGCACAGGCACCATTACCAGTGGTTCGCTCAAAGCTACGAAGTACATTGTTGAAAAGGGAAGTACGGGCGTGGTGACCATCACCTATGCTTATTTCGAAAGCAAATTGAGTGTAGCCGATGGCGGTATGGTATCAATGAAAGTGAGAGGCACTTACGCAGGCGAGCCACTCGATCAATCCTTTACCATCAACCTGCCAAGTCCGCAAGCCACGGTGGAAGCATTTGCACGGGAATTATTGAAGTAAAACGTTACCCCAATCGCTATGAAAAAATCAATCACATGGATATTGTTCTGTTGTTGTTCTATTCTTGCGCAAGGGCAAGTGAATCCGATATTAAAAAAGTATACAGGTGCTTATTACTTACTAAACTTTGGGGAAGAAACACCGAATGCGTCCACAGAGAAAATTAATATGACAGCCGATGGTAAATGGACGAGCGTAAGTTTTGCGATGGATGAAAATGGAAAAGTTTCGAAAGTGCCGGTAAAGAAATCAGGCACATGGAAGGCCACAGAAGGTACCATTCAATTAATGGAAACTGGATCTCCTACTGCCAATGAATTTAAGTGGGATGCAGGTATATTTCTGGGAAGTAGTACTTATTTGCAGAAGATATTTGTTTCCAATCCGGTGTATGTTGCGAAGTACGCAGGTACTTTTCACTTACTGGGTGCAGATGAAGAAAAGCCTTCGGACTTTACCGAAACCATCACACTCAAATCAGATGGAAAATGTGTTCGTTCAACTCCCGCAGTCGATGACAATGGAGCCGTAACTAAAACTCCGATCATTGTTCAGGGTACATGGAAAGCGAATGAACGTATCATTCAAATTACTTTTCCCGAAGAAGGGCAAGAGCGCATGACGGAGTTTGTTTCCAAAGAAGGAAAATTTGTGGATCGTGGAGGAAACTATTTGAAGAAGCCGGTTCGATCAGCACCTCAAGTGACTTTGTTGCCCAAGTATGCCGGCAGCTATTACATGTTGGGAAATGGAGAATCGCCAACACCCAAGTCAGATAAATATGTTTTAACACCGGATGGAAAGGGTACATGGACGTACTTTAAAGACGATGGCACCGCGGTGGTAACGAAAGGCACATGGAAAGCAAGCGAAGGGTTGATCCAATTGTATTTTAGCACCGGTGAGGAGGGGATGGGCCAAGAGTTGCTGACTGATTTCAAATGGATCGATGGCGCATTCCGTGCAGAGAATATCTATTTGAAAAAGATTGACTCAAAAACAGCACCAACAAAAAAATAAACCGAAAAAGTCAAAACGTCCCAAACCCATATCTTCTAAACTATGATTGCAATTCTTATCATCATCGGCATTGTTATTCTGATTCCGATTTTTATTTACAACGGCCTTGTTACTTCACGCAATGCAGTGGAAAGTGCTTTCGGAAGTATTGACGCCATGCTCAAAAAACGCTACGACCTCATTCCTAATCTGGTGGAGTCTGTGAAAGTTTACATGAAGCATGAGAAAGATACACTCATGCAGGTAACTGAACTACGCACCAAAGCAGTGTCAGGTTCCGTCACTACCGAAGAGAAAGTGGCGATTGATAACCAGCTTTCATCCATGATGCGTAAAGTAATGGTATCGGTAGAAAGTTATCCCGATTTAAAATCAAGCGAACAATTTACCATGCTGCAACGCAGTTGGAATGAAGCCGAAGAGCAAATTGCAGCGGCACGCAGAGCCTACAATTCGGCTGTTACTCAATACAACAACGCCATTGAAAAGTTTCCTTCCAATATTTTGGCAGGCATGTTTAATCATACACGCAAAAATGTATTTGAAATTCCTCAAGCCGAACGCGAAAACATCAGTGCGAAAAACTTATTTGGTAATTGATAATTATGAAGCCGACAGAATCATTCAATTCATTTTATCAAACCACACTTACTCCGATTGTGAATGCTTTAGAGTTGGAGCGAAAGGAGATGGTGAAGAAGATCTACATGGCCGGAGCGGCTGCGGTGATCTTTATGATTCTCTACGGCACGATCAATCAATCGACTGTCAGCGAAACACAACTCGAACCCAATGGCCCCACTCAATATTCCTATTCCGGTGGATACTCCGGTGCGATTTTTTACATCGCGATTGCCGGAGCGTTGGGCTATTTCTTTTGGTATCGCCCGAGGGCAAAAAAGTTTAGAAGCCGGTTTAAGAATGAGGTTATCCGAAGCATCATCAAACATGCAGACGAGAATTTAGAATATAATCCGGAGGCAGGTATTTCGGTTACGGACTTTATTCAAAGCACTATTTTTGATACTGCGGGCGATCGCTACTTGTGTGAGGATTTGGTGAGCGGAAAAATCGGCAGCACCACCATTCGTTTCTCGGATGTCCACACGCAGCGTAAGAAAGAGTTGAAAGGCGATGATGGTGGGCCAGGCTTTAAGCGATGGGTCACGCTTTTTAAAGGAATAATTTTTATTGCCGACTTCAACAAACATTTCAAGGGACGTACCATGGTGCTCACCGATCAGGCTGAAAAATCATTAGGTAGTTTGGGCACATTCTTTCAAAAAATGAATTCCCAACGCGACCCACTCGTGAAAATGGAGAATACGGATTTTGAAAAAGCGTTTGTGGTGTACGCTTCCGATGCCGTGGAGGCACACTACATTTTAACACCTTCACTGATGGAACGCATGTTGCATCTTCGTTCTAAGCTGGGGAATGTTCAATTTGCCTTTTACAATTCGGTGGTGTTCATTTCCATCCCTACGAAAAATGACCTGTTTGAAACTACCATCTTCCGTCCGTTGGCTGCACAACCTGAAATGGAAAAGTATCTCGTGCAACTTCAACTCTTTACCGGCATTGTAGAAGAACTCAACCTCAACAACCGCATTTGGACGAAAGAGTAGAAAGATGAATTACTTCTTCTTCTTTTTCTTCACAGCCAATTCCAGATATCCGTAAGTAGAATCTTTCTCCCGATCGAATTCCACATCGGTCAAGATGCCAATCACCATTTCGGCTGTCGTGTAGATTAAGTTGTCATCAAGTAAATGTCCGCCTGTGGTGACACCCAAACTATCCGATACCGATAAGTGAAGATGAACCGCAGTTTCATTGAATGTGCCCACCAGCGATACAATTTCAAAATGACCGTGTCGTAAAGAACCGGAAGATTGATTGGCGTATCTAAGATTCACCTGTTCGAGACTCCCCACACAAGTAGCTATAAATCCTGCTTTTATTTTCTCCTTCACCGCCAACGTCATCAACTCCTTTTTCAAGTCCTGATGCGGCTTCAACCGGATCGTAATAAATGTAGCCTTACTGCTTACTTCCTGCGCCATACTTTTGCTTGCCGAAAACAAGGCGATGTATAAAATTACAACTGTGACTCTCGATTTTACCCCCTCACAACTCATTTTCAAATAGAGTGATTTTCAAATTTTCAAATTGGCACATTTTCAAATTGCCTATGGAAACTTCGGGAACTTCGAAAAATCCGGTTCGCGCTTTTCGAGAAACGCATTCTTGCCTTCTTTTGCTTCATCACTCAGATAATAGAGCAATGTAGCATTGCCTGCCAATTCCTGAATACCTGCCTGACCGTCTAGCTCGGCATTGAATGCACACTTCAACATACGTATCGCTAGCGGACTCTTCTTCAGAATTTTGTTGGCCCATGCCACATATGTTTCTTCCAACTGATCGAGCGGCACCACCTTATTCACCAAGCCCATTTCTAATGCTTCTGCTGCATCGTATTGATCGCAGAGATACCAGATCTCACGCGCTTTCTTTTGTCCGACAATGCGAGCCAGATAGGAAGCACCAAAGCCTCCGTCAAAACTGCCTACGATCGGTCCGGTTTGTCCGAAGCGCGCATTATCCGCAGCAATGGTCAAGTCGCAAACCACGTGCAACACATGGCCGCCACCGATCGCCCATCCCGCCACAGCGGCAATCACTGGCTTAGAGATTGAGCGGATTAATTTTTGAAGATCGAGTACATTCAATCGCGGCACAGTATCTTGGCCTACATAGCCTCCATGACCACGCACACTTTGATCGCCACCGCTGC
Source organism: Cyclobacteriaceae bacterium (assembly GCA_044228465.1). Lineage (GTDB taxonomy): Bacteria > Bacteroidota > Bacteroidia > Cytophagales > Cyclobacteriaceae > ELB16-189. The sequence continues at coordinate 8,596 of JBGAUU010000095.1, read as the reverse complement.
AAAACGCTTTGCCTCCTTCTCCGGTTAAAATGATCACACCCACCTCCTGATCTTCGCGGCAGTGGTTCATGGCATCGATCATCTCTTTCACCGTGAGAGGCGTGAACGCGTTGTGTACACGTGGGCGGTTGATGCTGATGCGCGCAATGCCGTTGTATTTGTGAAATAATATTTCCTGGTATTCTTTTACGGGTTTCCAATCGTACTTAAGCGTCATATCCTTTTTTGATTTGTGAATTAAATTGTGTGTATGCTTCCTGTGCTGATTTCTTATCGCTGTGCAATTCGAGAATTTTTGTTTTGGTGCCAAATTCAAAAAAATCCTTCAGTGCATTTTTTGTCTTCTTCCCTGAATCCAGCAAAGTGAACTCAAAGCCAAACTCATCGGCCAGATTTTTAGCCGTGAGCTTTTGCTGGGTGATAAAATACTCTTCGGCTTCCGCGAGGTGGCTGGGGCCGTCAATCATTCCGAAGATAATCCCTCCATGGTTGTTCACTACTACCACATGAAGATTCGGAACGGGAAAGTTATGCCAGAATGCATTGCGGTCGTAGAAGAACGCCATGTCACCTGTAATTAGAATGGTAGGAATATCCGAAGCCAACGCATTTCCAACGGCCGTGCTGGTACATCCGTCAATGCCGCTGGTGCCCCGATTCGCGAAAACGTGTACGCCTTTTTGTTGAGCCGTTAAACCAATCAGATTTGCATAGCGTACAGCCATGCTATTCGACAGATGTAAATTGCATCGCATCGGCAAGGCGTGCATTATTTTCTGAATAACGCCCAACTCATGAAAATCGACTTCCTTGAAATAGTTTTCGTGCAGCCGCTGCACCCGGTGTTCTTCAGCTTGCCACAGGCTATAGTAGTTTCCTTTTTTCTGTGAAGCAAATCCCGATTCCAACTTATCGGTTGCCAGTTCTTCAAAAAACTGCCGTGGAGTGGTGCGAATGATTTTACTCACCGATTGAAATGGATCCGGCACACGTGAGGCTGGCTGAATGTGCCAATGCTCAATTGCTTTATGCTTACGCAGATAAAGCTTCAAGCTTTTCGAAATGACTGACTTACCAAACGTGATTAGCAACTCCGGTTGCAAAGATGAAAGCACAGACGCATTTCCTTTACCAACAATCAATTCGCTGAAGCGAATCGTATTTTCTAATCCATGAAAGTTTGAAATAACGTCTCCGATGATAGGCGCATGAAACTTTTTCGAAAAGCGATCCACTACTTTGTGTAAACCATCATTGTATTCTTGATGCCCGGCTACGATCAGCACCTTCGTGTATTTTTTCAAAGACGCGATGATCTCTTCTTTTTCAATTAGCGATAAAGCGGGAACCGTTTCCTTTTCAGTGATGACGTGTGGGGTAGAATAATTGATCTCTTCTCCCTTAGCAGGATAAAGTGGTTCGCGGAGCGGCACGTTGATGTGTACAGGTCCTTGCGGAAAGCTGCGTGACAAATGGATAGCTTCGTTGACTACACGCTGTATGTACCACACCGAATCCGTATGCTCGTAATCTTCGGGCAGCGTAAATGATTTTTTTACATGCGCTCCAAAGAGTCCGTTTTGCTGAATAGTTTGCCCGTCCCATTGATCTATCCATTCTTTCGGACGATCGGCCGTAAAAATCAGCAGCGGCACTTCCTGATAAAACGCTTCCGCCACAGCGGGTGCAAAATTGTAAGCAGCCGAACCCGAAGTGCAAACCAAAACAGTAGGTTGTTGCTTTTGTTGCGCAATACCCAGTGCGATGAAAGCAGCACTGCGTTCATCGCTGATCGTTCGAGTTGTAATGGCAGGATGTCGAGCGAAGGCTACTGTGAGTGGCGCGCAGCGCGAGCCGGGACAAAGAATTACTTCGGTTAATCCGTGCTCGGCACAGAGCGGAGCAATATCATAAATGGGTTGTAGGCGCGTCATGCAGATTCGATTACACCCATCATATTTTTCATTTTCATTTCGGTCTCTTCCCACTCCTTTTCAGGGATGGAGTCGATGGTGACACCGGCACCGGCATACAAGCGCACCGCATTTTCCAACACTTGCATGCATCGCAAATTCACAAATAGAAAACTTTCCTGTTGAAAGTTAACAGGCCCCAGATAGCCGCTGTAATATTCTCGCGCATATCCTTCGTTCTCTTGAAGAAAAGCAATGGCGGCATCCAACGGCATACCACACACGGCAGAGGTTGGGTGCAACAACTTCAACATGACCGATCCTAGTTGTGGGAAGTTCACTTCTTTCATATCCACCATGTAATCGGTTTTCAAGTGCATCACATTTCCTGCTACAATGGTTTTCGGTCCGTATTCTTGGTATTCGCGTACGCGGATTTTTTTAAAACAGTTGATGATATAGCGACACACCAGCGCTTGTTCTTCAATTTCTTTTTGCGTCCACGCTACCGACTTCAAATTGATTTCAGGCGAGTAGGGGAGAGTTCCCGCAAGCGCATGCGTTCTGAATTTGGATTCACGATCCACACTCACCAGCAATTCAGGCGTGGCACCACACCAGGTTCCGGTTTGTGCCGAAGAGAAAACAGAAACAAATGCGGCTGGGTGCTTGGCACTCATTTTTAGAAAAGTATTCACACAATCCAACGGGGTGTGCAGCTTCACTTCTTTGTAGCGTGAAGGAACAATTTTTTCAAACGTACCTTTTTCAATTTCCTGAATACCCTTGGCTACAATATCCAGATAGGAGTGAGATGTACCGGCTTCTACTTGTTTGATATGGTAGCGAACTTTCTTCTCGGTTTTGTGTTCAGGAATGGAATAGGAGACAGGGCTACCATGAACAACATCCTGAGCCACTTCTCCATTTTTGAATTTGAAAATCAGATCAGCTTTGAGGAATATCTTCTTCTGATTCGGAAGAAAGGGTGAAAACACAAAGCCGGGTTCGGATTCTTCCAGTGAAACCTCGTCTACTTCGTTTACACCTTGCTGGCTGATGAAAAGAACACTTTCGGTAGAATTCGGCATCCGCCAAAGCGAAAAAGCACCACCTTCCGTCAGGCATTCTGCCAATATACTTTGGATGGCTTCTGCCTCATTTACAAATCGCCTGCCTTCCGCTATCTCCATCTATTTTTTGTCTAGTACCGCTATCGTTATTCGGCTAACACAAACCAGCTCAAGTTGTTCGTTCGTTATCTTAATTTCCCATACCTGTGTTTTCTTACCGATGTGAATCGGTTTGGCTACACCGATCACATACCCGCTGCGCACAGATTTGATGTGATTGGCGTTAATCTCAAGCCCCACACATTGCTGTTTGGTTCTATCAATACAACAAGTAGCTGCCACACTTCCGAGTGTTTCTGCCAGCGCTACCGAAGCTCCACCATGTAACAATCCGGCCGGCTGATGGGTTCGATGATCGACCGGCATTTTTGCTTCAATAAAATCATCGCCTATTTGTGTGATTTCAATGCCCAAATGCGCCACCATAGTATTGCCGGACAACTTATTGAGTAAATCGAGAGTAAGGTCCGGAGAGAACAATTTCATAATGATGGTGGATAGAAGTATTTCCTTATTTTTGCGCCCGATTCCAAAGCAGGCAAATTAATAGAAATTGACCACCAAAAAAATATATATCATTCGCCATGGCCAAACAGATTTCAATCTGAAAGGCATTGTGCAAGGAAGTGGCGTAGATTCATCATTGAATGCCATTGGTCGCCAGCAAGCCAAGGCTTTTTTTGAGATGTATCGCTCGGTGCCTTTCGACAAAATATACGTGTCGAATCTGAAGCGCACAGCCGAATCTGTTCGCGATTTTATCGAGATGGGCGGTCCCTTCGAAAAACTGGAAGGACTCAATGAGATCAGTTGGGGTACCAATGAAGGTCAGAAAATCACCCCGGAAGAAGATGCCTATTATCATTGGATGCTGAAGCAATGGCAAGCGGGCAACACGGGCGAGCGTATTCAAGGTGGCGAAAGTCCGGAAGACGTGGTGGCCCGTCAGCGCGTAGCTTTGGATCATATCCTATCTAAAACAGACGAGAAAAACATATTGATTTGCATGCACGGACGTGCGCTCCGTATTATTTTATGTGTGCTGCTGAATTATCCATTGAAGAGCATGGACCTTTTTGAACATCAGAACTTATGCCTCTATCAACTCGACTATACAGGCTCGATGTTCGCCATTAAAAAGCACAATGATATATCGCATTACCAGTTGATGAATCAACCGGTAACTGAAAAAGTGGTAAGCGCTTAAAATTGATTTAGACTTTCGCAGACTTCATTTCCTCCAAAGCTGCCTTCGCTTTGCTATCGATGCTACTTTTGTACTCATGACGCTTGTAGCTCATCGCCATCTCAAAGTATTTGCGTGCATTGGCATAGTCTTTTTGCTCTTGCGCCAAGTAGCCTAGTTGTAAGGCAGAACTTGCACCAAAGTACCACGGATTATCTTTCGTCAACTGGATCGTTTGAAGGTAGAATATCTTAGCACCTGTAAAATCCTTGAGTTTGTGAGCCAGCCTTGCCTTGCGATAAGCAAGCTCTGCCTGATCTTTGGGATTTTTAAGTTCCGACAGCGTGATGGTTTGTAATGCGGAAGTCGCTTCGGTATAATAACCGCCATCGGTCAGCAAACGAACTTTCAAAATTTTAGCATTGGGTAACTTTCCTTCAGCTAACTGCTTCGCGGCATGCTTGTCAGGCTCTGCATTATCTTTGCCCATTACCTTGGCTTTTTCGAAGTTAGCTTTGGCTTGTACTTCATCATTCATCAGCCAATAACACAATGAAATTTTGTAATACGAATCTTTGACGAAACTGATGCTGCGGTAGCCTTTCTGAAACTTTTGATAATAAGGAATAGCTTTTTGGTATTCGCCTTTTTGCAAGAGCGCATCACCGTGAAGGTATTCCACATAATACAAGGGAAGCCCTTGGTTTTGCTTGTCAAGAATTGCAAACAACTCGAGTGCATTTTCAGCCTGCGAATCTTTCATAAGCATGTTGATAGCAATGAACAACACCAGTCGGTTGTTGGGTTGCTCTTTCAAACAGTCTTTCATGCCTTGAGCAGCTTCCGCAAAATGCTGGTTGATAAATCCTTTGACGGTGAAAAACAGAATGGTTGCTTCTAAACTTAATGATGATTTGGATTGGCGCAATTCAGAAAGCAGTTTTTGGCCAATGGTTACCTGCCCTTTCATTCCAAGCAGTCCCATGAACCACGCATATTTATCGGGCACAGAGCCTACCATCACCTGAATGACACCGGCCGTTTTTTTAATGGGCACAAAATCAGGATACTTTTTCTGGCACTCCTGCACCATGTTATAAGCTCTGCGAATGGCGAACACCGCGTTGAACTCTTGTCCGGTGTTCAAGAGATTGAATCCGCGTTGTAAATTCAATTCAGCTTGTAAAAACAACACTTCGGCTGAGGTGGGAAGATTGTCCAAATACTCCTGACGGATTTTGTAGTTTGTTTCAAACTGTTCCAGTCGCTTGGGGTCTTCTGTTACCAGAATGTCGATGGTTTCGTTGAGGCTCAGCACATACATTTTGTGCAACTCATCGCTTTTGGCGGTAATTTTATTCAGTTGAGCCAACGCCAACTCAGGCTGGAGGTTTAAAACCAACTGATAGGCTTTCTGCATTTCAGGGCTGAATTGCCAGATTTTGTCAATGGCAACAACACTATGAAACACGAAAAAAAAACAGGCGAGAAGGCCTGCTTTTTTGTTGGGAGATATTGACAAGTAACTACGCAACTTTTTTAGTGGCTCGTTTAACAGGTGCTGCTTTCTTAGCTTTTGGTTCTTCTTCCATAGAGCCTAAGTCTACATCTGCCAAAATACGGCCCGAGTGCTCGTCAATTACAATTTTCTTTTTCTCTCTGATCTCAGCAATTTTTTGCGGAGGGATGATGATGTTACAACCTTCGGCTGCACCGCGTACCACACGCACCACAGCTAACCCGTTGCTCAAACTCTTACGAAGACGGTCGTAGTGCTTCAGCATCTTGTCATCAATTTTTTTTACCGCTTTTTCGCGCTCGCTCATCAAGCGTTTTTCTTCTTCCTGGCTTTCGGCCAAAATATCTTGCAATTCGCCTTTCTTATTATCTAAATCTTGATTGCGGTCTTTGATAATTGCCTCGATTGAATTGATTTCTGCTTTCTTCGCTTCGATCTTTTCTTTGGCTTCTTTGATTTTCTTCTCGCAGATTTGAACTTCCAACTCTTGAAGCTCCACCTCTTTGGTGATGGCGTCAAACTCGCGGTTGTTCTTTACGTTCTTTTGCTGTTCGTTGTATTTTTTAATTAGCTTTTCAGCCTCTTTAATGCCTTCCTTATTCTTCTTGATATTCTCCTCCAACTCCTTCATTTCACCCTCAAAGCGACCTAAACGGGTTTTGTAGCCTTCCATTTCATCTTCCAAATCCTGAACCTCATCGGGAAGGTCGCCTCTCAGTTTTTTAAGTTCGTCTAGTTTTGAATCGATGGATTGAAGTTTTACAAGCGCTTCAAGTTTCTGTGTAACTGTCTGATTTTCCATTACTTATAAATAGCTTATTGGATTTGTGTTAGTCGTTGAAAAAGTGGTTGCAAACGTAGTAAATTTTTCACGTAAAACCTCCGAAAGCAGGTCTTTTGTGAATTGTTCGCTTTCAAAATGGCCAATGTCGGCAATCACAATTTCACCTTCGGCATCAAAGAATTCGTGGTATTTAAAATCGGCCGATACATAAACATCGGCTTGAGCGGCTATGGCTGCCGGCAACAAGAAACTTCCCGAACCGCCACAAACTGCTACCCGTTGTACTATTCTGCCAATGGGAGCGGTGTATCGGATCGTAGAAATATTCATGCGTACTTTTAAACCCTTTAAGAAGTCCATTAGTTCCATCGGTTCTGGTAACATACCCACCATACCTGCACCTACTTCCTGATTTTCGTTTTCCAGACGGTGGAGGTAATAGGCTACTTCCTCATAGGGATGGGCCGCCTGCAAGGCACTTACGATTTTGCTTTTCAGGTGCTCCGGAAAAATCACCTCAATGCGGACTTCCTTCACCGTTTCTTTTTTGCCTTGTGTTCCAATGGTGGGGTTAGCATTTACGCTCGGTTCAAAGGAACCTTCGCCCAATACTTCGAAACTGCAATTCTTGTATTCACCTATTTGGCCGGCACCACCTTGGTGCAACGCATTCAAAACCTGCTCTTTGGCTTCGGGTGGCACGAAGGTGGTCAGTTTCATTAAGATGTTGGCTCTGGGTTGCAAAATGCGGCATTGAGTTAGCCCGATCTTTTCAGCAATTCGCTTATTGACACCCATTATCACATTATCCAGATTGGTATGAATGGCGTATATGGCAATATCATTTTTAATCGCTTTGATGATGGTGCGCTCAATGTAGTTTTGACCGGTGAGTTTCTTCAGCCCTTTGAAAATGATGGGGTGATGCGCCAAAATCAGGTTGCAATTTTTAGCGATGGCTTCATCGACTACAGCCTCCGTGCAGTCGAGGCTTACCAAAATACCTTTCACCAACGCAGAGGGTTCGCCCGTCAGCAGGCCACTGTTATCATAGCTTTCCTGATAAGCCCTCGGGGCGATGGATTCTAAAAAGTTGGCTACTTCTTTTATCGTGGTCGTTGCCATTGTTTGCTTATTTTTGAATTTTAAAATTAGCGAAAGAATGCGGCACTGCTTATGTCTGTTCTAAAAGTATTACTCTGGCCATTGGCAGCGCTCTATAATATGGCTACTCGCCTGCGCAACTATTTGTACGACATCGGGCATAAGCCCTCCTTTTCCTTTGAGAGTGTTATCATCAGTGTAGGCAATCTTAATGTTGGCGGATCGGGGAAAACCCCGATGATCGAATACCTGGTGCGTTTGTTGAAAGACCGTTATTCGGTAGCCATCCTTAGCCGAGGCTACGGCCGCAAAACGAAAGGATTTCGCTTGGCGACCGATGCGGACGATGCAACAACTTTGGGGGATGAGCCTTATCAATATTACCGGAAGTTTGGTAACGAGGTGATGGTGGCCGTAGGTGAGGAGCGTGCATTGGCAATTCCAACTTTGCTGAATGAACCAAAAGAGCCGCAAATTATTTTACTGGACGATGCCTTTCAACATCGCACGGTTATTCCGCAGTTTTCTATTCTGTTAACAGATGCGAGCAAGCCATTCTATTCTGACTATGTTTTGCCGATGGGTCGCTTGCGCGAGAGCAGAATGGGTGCGAAGCGTGCCGATGCGATTATTATTACTAAATGTTCGCCTCAGCACCAGTTAAATGAGATTGAAGTAAAAAAATATGCAGGTGATAAGCCGGTGTTTTTCAGTGGACTTACTTACATGGAACCACAACCTTTCTTAGCGGGAAATCAGATTTCTAAACGAGTCATTTTGGTGACGGGTATAGCCAATAGTTCCTATTTGCAAGAATATGTGTCGGCTCATTATCAATTGGTGAAACATTTTGAATTTGGCGACCACCATGCCTACACTCTGGTTGACATTGATTCTATTCAAGTGTATGCTAAAGCCAATGGCGAGGTTTCCATATTAACTACCGAAAAGGACATG
>JBGAUU010000094.1:0-17568 GCA_044228465.1 Cyclobacteriaceae bacterium | reverse complement strand
TTGCGATTCTGGTTGAGCAAGCAAGCGCGAGTGGTCAACAAGGTGCCCTTGCCATTAAATTCTACCGATCCACCTTCCATCACAATGCCTGGATGCACCACCGGAATGTTGTAATGTTTTGCAATCAATGTTGGGATCACATCGTCCAAATCGAAAGGCGGGTACTTGCCACCCCACGCATTGTAGCCCCAGTCTACAATCATCTTTTTCTTTTCGGTGGGATGAATTAAAAATGCAGGGCCATGATCGCGGCACCACGCATCGTTCGTGGGATGGAAAAAGAAATTAATTTTTTTTAGATCGGCTCCTACTTTTTCCAAATGGCCAATGGCAAATTGTTTCATGGCATCATTCGCAACGTTGATATTCACTAACTCGCCTTCTGCCACTCGTTTGATGAACTCAGCATATATGGGAAAGATTGTATTGATTTTTCCCGGCCATGAAGCTTCTTTGTGTGGCCAGCTCAACCATGTTGCTGTGTGTGGTGCAAACTCTGCAGGAAAGTGATAGCCAAGTTGCTTAGGGAAGACCGAAAGACCGGAAGTTGGTAAATTTTGTTGCGACATAATTAAGTTTTTAAAGCTTTGCGAAGTCCATTAATCATAACAAGAATTTCTTCGCAGCTGGAGTATATTTTATTGAAATCGTCTTCTGAAATAATTTTTCTTCTTTTGGCCAGATAGATACAACTTACTACTTCGATATTTGATCGTAACGCCATTCCCAAAAATCTGTTGAACTCTGCGTTTGATTGACCAGTTGATCCTTCGGCTATATTTAATGCAATTGAGTCAGATGCTCTTTTGATCTGTGATGTTAAAATGTAAAGCTCTTCTTTTGGGAACTTCTTACATACCTGGTCTACAAGTTCTGTTAAATCAACAGCTTTCTGCCAAACAATTAGCTTCTCAAACTTAAATGCCATCACTCATGTCTTTCGGACTAGTCGGACTAAAAACTTTTAGACTACTCATCAATAAATCGTTTAGTGATTGGTTGATAGGAATCAATGCGTCTGTCGCGCATGAAGGGCCAGTGAACACGCACGCTATCTGTTTTGTTGAGGTCAATTTCTGTAACATTGACTTCCTCATTCTCATGCGAAGCTTTATAAAGAATTGTTCCGAGTGGGTTGGCAATGAATGAACCGCCCCAGAACTTCATAGCTCCATTCTGTTCAAAGCCAACTCGATTCACACTCACTACGTGCAATCCGTTGGCCACTGCATGGCTGCGCTGAATGGTTTGCCAAGCACCATATTGCTCTGTGTTAGTTGCTTCATCTTGTGAAGTAGCCCACCCGATGGCAGTTGGATAAAATAAAACTTCGGCACCCATCAATGCGGTGATGCGGGAAGCTTCCGGATACCATTGATCCCAACAGATCAGTATGCCGATGGTTGCGAATTTGGTTTTGAAGACTTTGTAGCCTAAGTCGCCAGGAGTGAAATAGAATTTTTCATAATAGGCCGGATCATCCGGGATGTGCATTTTGCGATACTTGCCCAGATAGGTGCCATCCGCATCGAGCACGGCTGTTGTGTTGTGATAAATGCCTTGGGTTCTTTTCTCAAAGAGTGAAGCAATGACCACCACGCCTAATTCTTTGGCAACCGCTGAAAGGGCATCCGTTGTAGGACCCGGAATAACTTCCGCCAATTTAAAATTGTCATAATCTTCTACATCACAAAAGTAAAGCGAAGTGAAGAGTTCTTGCAGACAAACGATTTGGGCGCCTTTCGCTGCCGCTTCGCGGATTTTGACAATTGCTTTTTCTAAATTTTGCTTTGGCTGTGCGGTGCAGCTCATTTGCACCGTGCCGATTTTTACGGGTTTGCTCACTCTTTCCTTTATTTTAAGTTGCAAAGGTAAAATATATTCTTAGCAAAGAATTGAAAAATAGAAAAGCTTTTTTCGTGATCGCGTTAGAAGTGCCCAGTCAAATCGATAAACGTTAATGTACTGCACCGCGGAAGGGAAATTTTTTAATAAAAAAAGAGGATGTGGGATTAGTTAGTGCTCTTTCATTTAATAAATGATAAATCTTTCTATTTCGAGATTGGCCAATCTTTAGTATGAACATCGAATCACCTGTCCCTGAATTATCAAAGCTTAGCTGATTTAAAGCTTTATCGAAAACAACTTTATATTCAATTGGCAGCACAGTGTATTGTATGAGTTTATTTTCTTTCGAGACCTTACCATAAACCTCAAAGCTTTTTCTGGCTTTCCGATTTTCTTTGGTCTCTTCGTTAATAATCTTCATGAAATTAGATACATCTTTCAAATAGGCGATTCTCACCAATGAATCTGACTGCTCGTCAAAGTAACTATTAAAAAATTGTTGCTCTTCAAGATTATAAACAGGATAATAATCCGGAAATAGAATTTCATGTTGACGCAACATTTCCTCCACTATATCGAACCGCTTCATATCGTAAAGAATCGGTAAGGCATTGGAAAAATATCCATTTAAGAGATAATAATTTAAGGTGTCAATCGAGGAGGGCAGGTTGGGTCGCTTGGCATCCACATCAATACGGATATTCTCATAAACCGGACCTGAATCACTACCCACTTCTTGAATCCTAATACTCAATAATCCGGGAGAATCGAATTTGCTTGTATTCAGCCGATAAGCGGCAGAGTTTATCGTGTCGCAAACCAGAACTTCTTCAAAGATGTTTGAAATGGTAACAATAAATCGTTTGCCCAGAATTTCATCCTTTTTGAACCCGCAGTTATTGGCTCTTGTATTGATTGACCAGGAAATGATTATTTCTCCGGGCACAATCATTGACTTTAAATCCATTCGATACTTTGAGCATGGATACGCAAAAGCGCTGACAACAATTGTGGAGAATACAAGAGCTAATAAAAACCGACTTCTTAGAAGCATACTCTTTCGGCATTTATTTTTTCAGATTCGCGTCCAAAAATTTCAATACTTCTTCGGAAGCTTTGATGTTGTTTTCTTTTTTGACGAAGCCGTGACCTTCATCGGGGAAGATGATGTATTCTACCTTCACGCCATTTTTGCGAGCGTTGGCCACAATTTCATCGGACTCGACTTGCAACACACGCGGGTCGTTGCTGCCTTGCAATACAATAAAGGGTTTGGTGATTTTGTCCGTATGGAAGAGTGGTGATTTCGCATAAAGCGCTATTGAATCAATGGAGTTTGGATCGCCTAATTCCATATACAAGGCTTTGCGCTGCGCTTCCCACCATGAAGGAATACTACGCAGGGTTCGTATCCAGTTGGTGACGCCAAAAAGATTAACTCCTACTTTAAATTCTTCCGGTGCAAATGTGAGTGCGGCCATCACCATGTAGCCACCATAGCTGCCGCCATAAATTCCAATGCGGTCAGCATCGATGTAAGGAAGTGAAGCCAACAGTTTTTTGGACTCTACACAATCGCGTAAATCTTCGTTGCCATGTTTACGATCGTCTGCCGCAAAAAAAGTTTTACCATAACCTGAGCTTCCGCGATTGTTTACGGCCAGCACTGCATAACCATGATTGACTAAATGTTGCAGAGCGGCAGAATAATTCAAGCGTGTTTGTCCGCCCGGGCCACCGTGTATCCACAAGAGTGCCGGCACTTTTTGACCTTCTTTAATTCCTTTGGGTTTGTAAAGCAGACACGGTATTTCCAATCCATCGAATGATTTGAAGCGAACTACTTCACCTGCTACCAAATCATCAGGGTTGATCTCTTTGGTCATGGTGTTGGTGAGTTGTTTTACTTCTTTTGTTTCGAAATTGAAAACGAACAAATTGCTGGGCGACTTTGAGCTGCTCACATAAAAGGACATCAGTTTTTCGCTATCAGAAATATTCACGCCGGTGATGTCGCCTTCAGGCAAACCCTCTAGGGAAACTAATTTGCCTCCGTCTTGTTCATTGTAGATTTTGATTTCGGTGCGGGCATCGTTGTTGATGGCCACCACGCGGTATTTTCCATTGCGAGAAAGATATGCGTACATAATATCCCAAGGGGCTTCCTCTACTTTTTTCTTCTCGCCTGTTTCGATGTTGTAGCTGGCGAGATACATGAATTCGCTGCCTTCGTCTGTTAAGTAGAAAAGCGTTTTACCATCCAGGCTAAAGTATTGAGCATTGTATTGCGCATTGCCATCGTGTTGGGTGAGCAGATTGAGCTTGCCGGATTGTGTATCGAGCAGATACATGTTGGAGTTATTGGTGGTGATGGTTTCGCTGAGCGCGATGTAGCGATCGTCATTTGACATCACATCGGGGTTGAGGCCCTTTTCATTTTTATAGACGAGTGTGGAGGGATATACTTTTGTTTCGCCACCGGCCACCTGCACGTTGTACAAGTCGAAGTATCTTTTATCGCGGCTGTTGGACGAATAGTACATGAGTTTTTTATTGTAGCTCCATCCGGCAAACTGCGCCTTGGCAGTTGAGTCTTGAATCAGATCTTGTACGGAGCCATCGGGTGACAAGACAAACAGATGATTGATTTCATTGCCGCCTTTATCGCTGGTGTAGAGCACGCGATTGTCGGTTGGGAAATAGGATTGACTGAACACCGCATTGTCGGTAGAAGTGGTGAGTTGCTTTTCGGCACCGGTTTTGATGTCGATTTCATAGGCATTGAAAATGCCGGTGGCTTTGCTGTTGTATACAATTTTGGTTTCATCGGGCGAGAAGGCACCACCATTGATTTGCACGATGTCCATGAATTGGTTGACAGTGTATTGCTTGATCGCTGCTTCTTTGGGTGCATTGCAACTTTGGAAGATGAATAACAAACCAGTGGTGATGAGAATGAGGCGCTTCATATTTTTTTGTTGATTTGAAAACGAATGTAACAAGAATAGTTTATATGAATAGCGAGTGTTATGAATGATTCCCTTTCGGTCTGTTGGGTTTGTCAACTTCAGTAATTCTCTGTCCCTCGATCTGTGTCCTCACAGATCGAAAAAACCTTCTTTATTTACAAAGTGGTCTGTGCAGACACAGACCACGGATTAGAGTCTGTGCGGACACAGACCATGGATTAGAACCCTGACGATACTGTCAGAGTTTGTTTGTGAAATTATACAATTGAATTTCTATTTCATAATTACGGTTTATACCTCCAGAGGTGAAAGGCGATTGTGACGAGTGGGCACTACGCATGCGCCAGCGGGCTACCCCTCGGTCTGTGTCCTCACAGACCGAAAAAACCTTCTTTACGTTTACAAAGTGGTCTGTGCGGACACAGACCACGGATTAGAACACAGACCACGGATTAAAGTTAAACTTCAGTAATTGAAAGGCGATTGTGACGAGTGGGCACTACGCGTGCGTCAGCGGGCAAGGGATTGCAGTGGAAAGCCATTGTGTGTTGATAGTGAGGTGGGTGGCTTGTAACGAAAAGCCCGGTGGCCTTGCGTTAGCTTGGCCATGCCCCCAAGTAAATTACTTTCGGTTGGCGAGGTAGACTCCGCCTAAAATAGCAACCATGCCGATGAAGTGACCCATGTAAAGTTTTTCTCCATCGAGCACACCCCACATCACGGATACGATGGGCATGATGTAGGTGACGGAGCTGGCAAACAAGGGTGTGGAGATTTGCAGCAGTTTGTTGAAGATGAGGTTGGCAACGGCTGTGCTCATGAGTGCTAAGATGACGATGAAGCCTGCGGCTTGCCACGCACCGGGTTGAGTACTGAGCTTTTGAACAAAGTCGGTGAAGCCAAACAAGTAGACTAACGCAAACGGCCAGATGAGTAGTAATGAAACGCTGGTGATCGTAAGCGAGCTAAGACCTTGCACATTGAACTTGATAAAATTTACGTTGGCTCCGTAGAATGCGCATGCTAACACAACGAGCAGTGCATAAGCGTTAAATCCACCAATGGCGCCCTCGGCACGAGCGAGTGCAAGGATAACTGCTCCGCCAAAGCTGATGAGCAAACCAACGACTGCATATCCGCGAAAACGTTGTTTGAAAAGGAGTGCGCCCAGCAACATAGCCCACAAGGGCGAGAGTGTGTTGAGGATGCCGGTGACAGAACTTTGTAAACGTGTTTGTGCGAGTGCAAATAAAAATGCGGGAATGAAGATGGCCATCATGCCGGAGGCAAAGAGTTTGATATGATCGCCTTGTTTGAGTTCTTTCCAGCGCAGGAAAGCAAATGGCAACAAGAAAATGGTGGCAGCTGCGACACGCAAAGATCCTACTTCCTCAGGTGAAAATACTTTTAAGCCTTGCTTGATGAGGATAAACGAAGTGCCCCAAATCAGCGATAGTGCAATGAGTAAGAAGATGGCGGTGCCTTTGTTGTTGTCGGACATGGTGCTTATTGAAGTGCAAATAACAAAATTGTGCGGATGACTTCCATCATTTATTTCAGACTTGTTTATTCGCCCGACTCTTCAAGGATTTTTTTGAATGATGTTTGAATCTAATTATACTTCTCTAAATCTTCGGGTGTTTCGCCAAATATTGAAACACCATAATTGCCAACGATCGTTAGAAATTCTCGCTTAGTTATCCCAGCATATTCTGCTGCCTGACCGGACGATAGGATACCTTTGTCAAAAAGCATGGCAGCAACAGCCATTTTTACTTCTTGCTCGTTGGTTTCTTCGGGAAGTGTTAATGTCAACGATTTCATGATTTAGTATGTTTATTAAATCACAAATCAATCAATTCGTGATTGGTTCCAAATAATGACTTTCTACTTCATCTAATATCGAATTTATTTCATCCACTATCAACGCCTCCACCAATCGCATGCGGAAAGGTTTGAAATCGGGAACGCCTTTGAAGTAGTTGGTGTAGTGCCTGCGCATTTCAAAAATGCCGAGCTTGTCGCCTTTCCAGCGAATGGAGAAATCAAGATGCTTGCGCGTTACCTGTATGCGATCGGCAATGGAAGGTGGCGGCAGATGCGTGCCCGTTTTAAAAAAGTGTTTGATTTCGTTGAACACCCAGGGCGCGCCAATAGCTGCACGACCAATCATGATGCCATCTACTCCGTAGCGGTTTCTGTATTCCAGTGCTTTTTCGGGCGAGTCGATATCGCCATTGCCAAACACGGGAATTTTCATCCGCGGATTTTCTTTGATCTTGCCAATGAGTGTCCAGTCGGCTGAGCCTTTGTACATCTGCACGCGCGTGCGACCATGAATGGTGAGTGCCTGTATGCCGATGTCTTGTAAACGCTCGGCCACCTCCACTACGTTCTTGGTATTTTCATCCCAGCCCAGGCGTGTTTTCACCGTTACGGGCAGATGGGTTGCTTTCACTATTTCAGCTGTCATTTGCACCATTTTGGGGATGTCTTGCAAAAGCGCAGCACCGGCTCCTCGGCAGGCCACTGCCTTCACGGGGCAACCGTAATTGATGTCGATTAAATCGGGATTTACTTCGGTGGCGATTTGTGCCGAGTGCACCATGTTGCCAATGTCACCTCCAAACAACTGAATGCCGATGGGGCGTTCGTATTCGAAGATGTCGAGTTTCTGACGGCTCTTGGCCGCATCGCGAATCAACCCTTCGGAGGAAATGAATTCGGTGTACATCAAATCAGCACCGCCTTCTTTGCAAACGGCACGAAAAGGTGGGTCGCTCACATCTTCCATGGGGGCGAGCAACAGGGGGAATTCTCCTAAATCTATGGTACCGATCTTTGCCACGTTTGATTATTCGTTCAAAAACTGCGTTGTTTGCGAGCTAGTCTGCCTAAAGCAGCACAAAATTACTATTTTATTTACGGATGGAAGTGAATCAAGAAAAACCTGTTTGGCTGGTGTTGTTGCTGGTTGGTTCAGGGGCTGTTGCCGGAGCCTTGATGGGAGGAGCCATTGGGCTAGGTTTAGCAGAATTGCTGTATACAGGCGAAGGTGATTTTTCACAGGCTATTAGTAACACGAGTGACAATAACATTCGGGTGCCGTTTCTGGTAATGCAAGGCATGTCTAGCTTGGGCGGATTTTTAGTCACTCCTTATTTTATATGGAAGGCTCTGACAAAAAACAGTTTAAGTTATTTTAATATTCAGCCTTTGCAACCACTATCACTGTTGGTAGCGGCAGGTTTGGTCGTTTCATTTGCCGTTGCTGATTCCGCCATTATCGAGTGGAATCAAAACATCACGTTACCTGATTTTCTAAAAGGCATTGAAGAATGGGCGCGCAACAAAGAAAATGAACTGGCTGACCTCACTAAGATGATCACTAATTTTCAGTCGTTTGGTGAGTTTGTTGTGGCATTTGTAGTAGTAGGGGTTTTAGCAGGTTTGTGTGAAGAATTTTTATTCAGAGGTATTATACAGCGTGAGCTGTGGCGCGGCAGTGGTAATATTCACTTAGCCATTTGGGTGTCCGCGATAATCTTCAGCGCCATCCATGTGCAGTTTTTTGGGTTTGTACCACGTGTTTTGCTGGGTGCCCTCTTCGGGTATTTATATTATTGGTCGGGCAACCTGATCGTGCCGATTGTAGCGCATTTATTTAACAATGGCTTTTCGCTTGTGATGATTTATCTGTTTCAGCAAAAAATTATCAACACTGATATTGAAAAACCCGAAGCGGCACCCTGGCCCGCGGTGATTGTATGTGCTTTGATTTCTATTGGCTTGCTATACTATTTTAAGAAACGTTTTTCCACTTCAACTCCTTCTACCCTTTGAGCATTCCACAAAAAAAATTCAGCAACCTTCCGCAGCGTTTGGCTACAGCGCTTCTCGGTGCCTTCGGTATTATTTTCGGTGTAGTGTATAGCGAGTGGACTTACCTCGTCATCTTCTTTATTATCTGCTTTTTTTCCTTACGGGAATTTTACAAACTCTCCGGACTGGATGGTATGGTTCCACAAAAAACATTTGGTACCATTTGCGGGCTCACCATTTTCTTTCTTTCGTTTTTTATTGAGCGTGGTTCTATCTCCTATCGCTACTACTTTATTTTCTTTCCGCTGCTCTCGTGTGTGTACATGATTAAGCTGTATAAAAAGTTTGAGCGTAAGCCGTTTACCAATATTGCCTTTACCTTTTTGGGCATCTTTTACATTGCGGTGCCTTTGGCGCTGTTGCACATCGCTGCCTTTGAAAAAGGCGAATACCATTTCGAAATCATCTTTGGTTCGCTGTTCATTTTATGGGCTACCGATACAGGCGCTTACTTTGCCGGATCGTTGTTTGGCAAGCGTAAATTGTTCGAGCGCATCTCTCCTAAAAAATCATGGGAGGGTGTGATTGGTGGGGCGTTACTCGCTTTTGCAATGGCGTTTGCCATGGCCTACTTCTTCCCGCTGCTGGCGTTGTGGCAATGGCTAAGCATTTGCGCCATTATTATTGTAGGCGGTGTGTATGGCGATTTGGTCGAATCGTTGTTGAAGCGCAGTATTGAAATTAAAGATTCAGGAAACAGTTTGCCGGGACATGGCGGCTTTTTAGATCGCTTCGATGGTTTATTTATCTCGGCTCCTTTTATCGTGGCCTTCCTGGAGATTTTTTAAAATCAATTATCGTTGATTTTTTAGCGGTTTCAATTCCCTTTTAAACCCATCGCCTTAATTGAGTAACGACGGATTGCCTTACTCCATCTGGCCAAATTATATATCTTTGCAACCGTTTTCGAGCTAGATTTAAACACGTAAATTCTATACTACCATTTTATGGCTTACATCGAACCAGCACCCCTAGTCGACAAAGAGAATCCATTTGAGGCAATGATGTCTCGCTTCCGCACCGCGTCCCAAATTTTAGGGTTGGAAGAAGAAGTGTACAACGTATTAAAAGTGCCTGCCCGTCAGGTGATTGTTTCCTTGCCAGTAACGATGGACGATGGAAGTATCCGCGTATTTGAAGGCTATCGTGTAATTCACTCAACTATATTAGGTCCTTCTAAAGGAGGTATCCGCTTCGATCCCCATGTAAACTTAGATGAAGTAAAAGCTTTGGCCGCTTGGATGACCTGGAAGTGTGCAGTAGTTGATATTCCGTATGGCGGTGCTAAAGGTGGTGTTGCCTGCAACCCACGCGAAATGAGTGCCGGTGAAATCGAGCGCCTGATGCGTGCGTATACATTAGCTATGATCGACATCTTCGGTGCTGATAAAGATATTCCTGCTCCTGATATGGGTACAGGTCCTCGTGAAATGGCGTGGTTGATGGACGAATACTCTCGTACACAAGGTATGACGGTGAATGCCGTAGTTACCGGCAAGCCGATTGTATTGGGTGGATCTTTGGGACGAACGGAAGCTACTGGCCGTGGTGTAATGGTATCTGCGTTGGCCGCGATGGAAAAACTAAAAATCAATCCCTACAAAGCAACTTGTGCGGTGCAAGGTTTTGGAAACGTAGGCTCATGGGCCGCACGCTTGTTGTCTGAGCGTGGCTTGAAAGTGCAAGCCATTAGTGATTTGGGTGGAGCTTATTATAATGAAAATGGCATTGACATTGAGGCAGCTGTAAAATACCGCGATGCCAATAAAGGTTCATTGGAAGGATTTCCGAATGCTGAGAAAATTGGAAGTGGCGATATTTTAACATTGCCTGTCGATCTGCTGGTACCCGCTGCTACGGAAGATGTAATTACCGGAAGCAATGCCGGAAAAATTCAGGCGAAGTTGATTGTAGAAGGTGCGAATGGTCCTACTTCATCCAAAGCGGATAGTGTGATTTACGAAAAAGGAATCAGCGTAGTGCCAGATATTTTGGCGAATGCCGGTGGTGTTACGGTTTCTTATTTCGAGTGGGTGCAGAATCGCTTAGGTTACAAGTGGACGGCTGACCGCGTGAACAGACGCAGCGACCGGATTATGAAAGATGCGTTTGACAATGTTTATAAAACGGCTACTGAGTACAAAGTATCATTGCGCATTGCTGCCTACATGGTGGCCATCGACAAAGTAGCGAAGACCTACAAATACAGAGGAGGATTTTAATTCACTTCTCACAAAAAGAAAAAGCCTCGCTGAATCCGGGGCTTTTTTGTTTCACATTAAGCACGTTCAACCAAGATTATGCATTAGGAATCGAGCCTGAGTAAATTAACTGCCGAATCCTTCGGACACCCCAGCCGGGTGGTTTGTCACTCTCTCTGAATGGGAAAGCAAAGTCGCGGTGGAAGATATTGCCTCGCGGTAAACCGATTGCCTCTTCAATATCTTGTGGTGTCTTTGCTTCGATGGTTAGTTCCCCATCGTTGGATATTTTACAATCTTATCAGGCAATAAAGGGACGAGGTACGAGTAGCGTGTGAGACGGGCGTCAAAATCAGGAAAAACTTTTACGCTGGTGGTGGCGCCTCCGGCTTCGTTATTCGCTTCCAGCACCAGTACTTTTTTACCGGCTTTGGCCAGATAGGTAGCAGCTATCAATCCATTGTGCCCCGCTCCGATAATGACGATGTCGTATTTTTTTGTCATGATGAATTCAGCTAAATCAGCCTGAGTAAATTTAGTGAAAAAGTTGGCTATCTCGTGTTGCATTTTACCGCTACGCAGTATACTTTTTGTCATTGGTCGGCTGAGAAAAGCACTCCGACAACCACATTTGACAAACGCAGAAGCCCTATGGGCAGGTTGGGGTAGATGAGTAGATTTTCGCCAACTATTTTTATCTTATAAAGTGTAACCCGTGCGCCCATGGCACGTTGAGTGCGACTTATTTGAAATTGACCACGATTTATTTTTTTAAGTTAGGATTGCTCTTTTCGAATTTCGGTGTGGAAAATACTTTAGCCAATGTCATCCATTACATTAGTATTGGAAAATGCGCCATACCTGATCCTTTACCTGATTGAACGGATGAACCTAGATACGCAACCTCCGCTAAGTGAGGAGTGGCGGGTAGCCAGTAAAAAGCTGCGGGTGTGAAATAAAAAGTGGCGGGTAGGAGATGAAAGAAGGCGGGCAGAAATTGAAGGATGGCGGGTGGAAAATGAAACCGGGCGGGTGCGAAATAAAAGTGGGCGGGTCGGAAATAAAAGACGGAGGGCAAGAACTGAAGAATGGCGGACAGGAAATAAAACATGGCGGGTAGAAAGTGAAACCGGGCGGGTGCGAAATAAAAAGTGGCGGGTGCGAAATGAAAGATTGCGGGTGGCTAATGAAACCTTCCTAAAATTACTTGACACTTTTAAGGGTAGTTACTAAAAGTGTTTTACAGGTTTGAAGTATAACCCTGATTCAATGTTACAAATGTTTTCGTTCTTCCTAAAAGAGCAGAACAGTTTTATTTGCTATTCCTGGATCAGGTTTACCATTTGAGTTGCTATTCCTGTAATGGCATGATAAATTTTTCTCTTGTTCCGGTATTGGCATGACAATGATGAATGATTATCCTAAAAAAGGTTGACAGCCTTGGGTAGTTGAAAACGAGGGACAGGAATTTAGACTGAACAAAATAGGGATAGCTGTGCGAAAAAGTAAATTTGATTTCCCACTTGAATATTAACATTTAGGTGGTATGTGCTTAGTTGCAAACTAAGCACAGCAATTTAGGCTAAAACAAACTACCGATAGCTGAGGTGAGTTGGAATGTGTGTGATCTAAATTATCTAAAAAGATAGGTATATAGATTGAATAATCCCAAGAATAAAATTTGGGTGCTTTCACATCTTCTATCTCTTCATTTTCTTCATTACCATTGCGAGAATCTCATAGCAGAAAACCATCGTCAGTAAGAAAGCGATCAATCCATACAAATCCGCAGGAACTCGTTTTTTATCAAACGCAAAATGAACTAATACGATCAGACCAACTATAATTGACAATACCCAAAATAAGATTGTAATAGCGATCAGCCTCCAATTAGAGATTTTAAAACAAACAGACGAAAGCAAATATTGTAAAATTACTGATAAGAGTAAGAAAAGCACATTTTCCAATTTTCCTGGAGATATGACCTTATAAAATAAAACGTAGCCGATTGATAGGATCAGTACAGAATAGATCAAATAAAAGAATAATCTATACTTCATTCTTTAATTCCCATTATTGTCATCAAGTTCAAATTCTTCTTCTGCTCCTCGGTGATTTTGTCGCCCAATAGCTCTCCTAATATTTTGCTATTCGCTTTTACCTGATCCAGTATTGCTTTCCTCATTTCGGCTTCTAAGGTGACTTCAACAATCGAACCTGTCAACGTGCTGCCAGTAGAATTGAACCCACCAACCGGCAGTGTACCTGTTTTTTTATAAATTGCAAGTGCCAAAAGAGTTTTAATAAGACCCGATGCCTTCTGCTCCAAGTTTTGTATCTCAGCAAGGTCACCAACCAATTTAGTATCATTGACCAATACTTTGCCTCCTGGAAGGATGACGATATTTTCTAAAAGCACCTGCGGCTTATTTTTATAGACTAAAACAATAGCACTACTGCCCGCCAAAGTAATTTTCTTCACTTTAATTTCCTCCAACGTCACAATTTTTCCCAACACACCATCAAAGGCAAATGAGATCGAGACAGGAATGTCATTTTTAAGTACCACACCTGTTCCTTCCTCTGTTAAATACCGTAGGTTTGCCGAAAAGAAGAATGTAGAAGAAAGGATCGGATCCTTCAGTTCATCCACTTTAAGATTTGTGTCGTTACACGGCTTGTAGGTATTCTTCTTACTGTCTTCTTCCAGATTTTGCTTGAGTTGGCTAATTGAAAACCTGATATTATCGTCCTTATATGGATCGTAGCCTCTTGTGCCCATTATCGCGTTCTTTAGTAGAACATTAAAGTATTCGTTCAGACTGTTGGTCACTTCAGATTTAACCACACCAGCGAAATATGAGTTCTCTTCAAGATCATGTGATATTGATTGCGTTGAAAAATTATAGGTAGTCGATTTCCAAAAAACATTTGGTACCAGAGCATAGTTCACTTTAACTTCTAACGGTGGAGAGTAGTTTATTGTAAAACCACTGTGCCTGACCGTGAACGAAGCCCGGGTGTTTTCTTTGGTAACAAGTAGATGGCAAGCTGGGTTAACATACAATATCTTATCCTTAGGGATTTCAACAGAGATGGATGCTAATACTATTCCAGAGATTTGATTTGGAAGAATATTGATTACAGAGGTGTTTTTTTCGAGCTCGATGTCATTGACCACAACCTTATCAGTGAAAGGAGTGGATGGATTTATTAGCGTGATTGTTGTTGATACATCTGGGAACAAAACAAACTCATGCTTACGAAGATTAGTATTGTTTTCGATAGACTCAATTGCTGTATAGCCCAATAAGTCTTTTCGTTCTTTTAAATTTGATATACTCCTTATGCCTAAGTGATCTTTGTTGATCTCAAAATATTCTGATTGAATGAAGTGCCCAGATTCAAACACTGATAACGTTCTTTTTCTATCAAGTATTCCCAATGGCCCATCACTCTTGATATTTGCCCTTCCTTTGTACTCTATTTCCAATTCTATAAACGATGTCAAGTTTTTACGCTTCATGGAAATCAAGAAGGGTTCCCCGCTAAGATAGACTGTCAAAGGAGGGGCAAAGTAATCTACGATCCCCACCATAGCGCCATCCTTATCATCCTCAAACAACCCCATCACAATCTCCGGATACCTCATCCGATCCCATTGGTATTTGAAGAGCTTGGTGCCATTGGCATAGTCCATCAAATTGTCGGTGCCCTTTTGGGGTAATGTGTTCTTCTCTTCGGTGAATGTGTGGCGCAAGCTAAACGCTCCGTGGCCCAACTCGTGTGCCATCGTACGAATGATGGACTCTTCACTGCCATTCTTATCAACGAAAATAAATCCACACTCTTTGCTGCGTGGCATGAAGCCCGCTAGCGTGCTGCTCTTCGGGTTCTTCACTAAAAACAAATAGTAGGTGTTGGGTTGTAGGTTCGCCTTATAGGCGTTCACTACTTTGCGCATGTCGGGGCTGTAGTTACTCAGCAGTCCGCTGCCGCCATCGTCAAACGGATCGATACCCGGCACATCGAAATTGGAAGCAAAGGTGATGTTCCACTTCACTACGGCTTGTCCATAAATTTTATTGAGTTGCGCGCGAAGTGCATCTTCGCTGTAGGGATACTTGTTTCCATTTACCGGAACGATCACCAAGTCTTTAACAATTTGATCGTAGGTAATCACACTCAGCTTTCCTAAAACCTGATCTTTCTTATCACCCGGATAAAGAGCGATCAACTCACTTTCCACACCATCTCCAGAACCTAATAGGTCAATAGTTGACTGGTCATTGGTCACTGGTGAACTACCCGATGACCATTGACTATTGACCATTGACCCATTGAGTTCAAAACGGATTTTTGATTTGTCGATGCCGGTGCCTTCCAGTGTTGCGAGCACTTTATCCAACTGCCCTGTGGCCACGGACTTCCACGAGAGGTATT
This sequence comes from Cyclobacteriaceae bacterium, assembly GCA_044228465.1. Taxonomy (GTDB): domain Bacteria; phylum Bacteroidota; class Bacteroidia; order Cytophagales; family Cyclobacteriaceae; genus ELB16-189. Next base: position 2,225 of record JBGAUU010000094.1, on the reverse strand, counting down.
GGTCTTCCACTTTTGTGTAGGTAGACGCAATCGGATCATACCGTTTTGCATCAAAGCCAAACTTCTGATCTTGTGCTTCTGCAAACTTTAATTTCAGGTTGTACTCGCGCTTAGCAGCTGCAGTTGCAATGGCAGCTGTGGTGGTGTGTACTTTTCCTTTGCTGTCGATGATGTATCCTTTGCCACTGCTATCTACCACCGAAGCAGTAGTACCCGCAGGTACTTCCGTGCGCTTGCCGCTTCCATCTACAATCACTACGCTACCATTACTGCCGGGTGTTACTGTGGCTGTTCCCGGCACGGTGATCAGTGTGCTGGTGACGGCTGCATTTTCATCAAACTGTTGCGGAAGATTGGCTTCGTACTCATCCAATGCTTTATCAGCTTGTGCGAGCGCTTCATCCAGATTATCCATTAAATTCATCACGCCCGCAGGGATGACTTCTACTCCGGCTCCCGTCACGTTCATGTAACCGTTCACCATCCGCATTTCATTGTTGACGTTGATGTTGGTGAACTCGGCTTTTACTTTTGCCTGATTGAAATACGAAACTTCAATCACGCCCTCACCCGAGAAGGTGCCGTTGCTGCCGGACACTTTACTGAGCACCACATCAAAATCTCCTGCCTTAATGATATCGCCTACTTTCAAACTATTGATTAGCTGCGAGGGGTCCAGATTAAATGGCGTGAGTGGAACACCACATGAATACTGAATGCCCGGATTATCTTTGGTGGTTACACTGGTCACCGATGAATAGTCACTAGTGAAGGTGCCACAACTGGCATTGACTTGAAATTCGTACCGTGTGTTTGGCTGAAGTGAATTGACCGTCACATTTGGCGTAAGCGATTGATTCGTGTACCAATTACCCGTATTTGCAAATCGATAGCGCAGCGCATAAGTCGTTTGATTCGATGCTCCATCCCAGCTCACATTAAAGCGCGTAGTACCCACATCGCTAACCGAAATATTTTTAGGAGGTAAACACGCATCGCCATATACAAATGTGTAGACCTGACTGTAGCCATTGTTTTTGAAAAGACTTAGTTCGTCCGCACCCGCATACGCATGTGCACGCAGCTGAAACGCATAGCGCCTGCCCGGCTCCAGCGGTGTTTCCGCAGGGCCATAGATGATTGTCGTTTCACTGGTCGTAGTTTGAAAAATAACCGGTGACGTTAATATCGCATCGTTGGGATTGCGTGTGGACGGCCAAACTTCGACTAACTTAAAATCATATTCTGCATTGAATGCGCTGTTGGGTGTGCCCCGATGGCGAGGTGTCCACTGGAAGATAACTTGTTGTGGATCTTGAATGCGAATCTTCTCGTTGTCGGCCGGAACGTTTACAATAGGCGGATCATTTAAAATCAACCATGCCACCGCGCATCCGGTATTCGAAATTTTAACACCACGATTGTATTCGACTACTTCAAAACAAAATTGATAAAGGCCTTCGGGCAATGCACCGCGTTGTTCGATCTCGCGTTGCGTAATACCGGTGAAATTTAAATTGCGTGGATCGAAGTAAGCCGCAAGATCGGAGCTGATCAATTGCAATGGCACACCGCCCAACAACGTAACTGGTGGTGGCATGAACTCCGGCTTCGTCTCAATTTTTATTCCATTGCCCTCGATGCGTAAGCGAAAGCGAACGTTCAGTTCAGGACGGGTAGCATCAATCAGGAAAGCCGTTACTCTCAACCGCTCCGAACCCGGTGCCGCATAATCCGACAGGTACAATGAATACGGAGGCGTCAACTGCACCGTGGATTGGACGGGGAAGACTTGGCCAACTGACTCGACTTGCGAAGCCACTAAAAGAACAAACAGTATCGCTTTAAAGTATTTCACAGAATTAAAAGGACTTAGGCATTGGGACTTGGGTGTTAGGCATTAGGAATTGGATATTAGGACTTGGGAATTGGGAATCAGGACTCAGGGCTTGATATTCTTCTTCGGGTTCGTTCAATCCATTATTCTTATCTCCGATTGAATTGATATAAGTGTTTATCATTTTTCCGATCACATCCAACTCGTTACTTAATTCAATAAAGGTTTTTTGCTCAATCAATTTGCGGATGTTTGCTTTTGTGAGCCACGTTCTGGTTTCGAATAGTGAGCCTCGAGAGTAATAAGCAAAGTTCTTAATTTCTTTATAGTGAAATCGACCTAATCCTTCGGAAAGATTTGCCGCAATAGAATCAACTGCTCTGATCAA
>JBGAUU010000093.1:0-17867 GCA_044228465.1 Cyclobacteriaceae bacterium | reverse complement strand
TCCATCCACGTTGAGCGTGTAGCCAAATCACGACTCTCATCGGTTGATTTCAACAATCTTGGTTTCGGTAATCACATCTCTGATCACATGTTGGTGATTGATTACAAAAATGGAGAATGGCAAGAGCCTAAAATTGTTCCTTATGGAATGATGGAGCTATCGCCCGCCATGCTGGCGTTGCACTATGGCCAATCCGTATTTGAAGGCATGAAAGCTTTTAAGAATGAGCAAGGTGTAATTACGATTTTCAGACCGGAGCGTCACCACAAAAGATTGCTGCGTTCACTCGAGCGTATGTGCATGCCTGCGATCAGCGAAGAATTATTTTTACAATCTTTATCTGCTTTGATTGAAGTAGATTCCGATTGGATCCCAACTTCCGAAGGTGCATCCTTGTATTTGCGTCCGTTTGTTTTTGCAAACGAAGCAAAGCTCGGTGTGAAAGTAGCCGAGGAATATAAATTCATCATTTTGACTAGTCCGGTGGGTCCGTATTTTGCAAAACCTGTACGCGTGAAAGTAGAAGAGGAATTTGTGCGCGCAGCAGAGGGAGGTACCGGATTTGCGAAATGTGCCGGTAACTATGGTGGCGCTTTCTATCCAACTATGTTGGCACAAAAGCAAGGGTTTGATCAGGTGTTGTGGACAGACGCAAAAGATCACAAGTACATTGATGAATCGGGTGCGATGAATGTGATGTTTGTGATCAATGGAAAATTGGTAACGCCTCGCTTAACGACTTCTTTGTTGGATGGCGTAACACGTGATTCCATTTTAACATTGGCACCCACTTTGGGAATCGAGAAAGAAGAACGCAAAGTAAGTGTGGCCGAAATTGAAGAGGCGTTTAAGAACAAAACCATCACCGAAGCTTTTGGTGTAGGCACAGCCGCAGTGGTTTCTCAAATTGCATCGATCAACATTCACGGAACCGATTATCACTTGCCTGCCGTAACAGAAGCCAGCTTTCAATTGCGCGTAAAAAAGAAATTGAACGATATCCGCAAAGGAATTGAGGCGGACATACACGGTTGGAATTATCGCGTGAAATAAAAGACCTTTCTAGGAGTGTCAGGGTACTACGTATCCTGACACTTTTTATATAAAACCATTTTTTTATGAAAGCACTTGTTTTCAAAGGAAAAGATCTTCCTTGGGGTGTTACTGATTTTCCTAAACCCAAGCCGGTAAAAGATCAGGTGTTGGTAAAACTAAAAGCAGCAGCGATCAACCACCGCGATTTGTGGGCTACACTTGAACAGGCTTCTGTGCTGCACAAAGATGGTGTAGTGTTGGGCTCAGACGGATGTGGTGTGGTGGAAGATGTGGGCGAAGATGCCGATCCATTTTTGGTAGGAATGGAAGTGGTGATCAATCCGAGTTTGGATTGGGGCAAGAATCCTGCCGTGCAAGGTGACACGTTTCGGATTCTTGGAAACCCCGATCACGGAACGATGGCCGAGTACATCGTGATTTCTAAGAAGAATATTTTTGAGAAGCCCGAGCATTTGTCGTTTGAGCAATCGGCAGCAGTGCCGTTGTCAGGGCTCACTGCGTATCGTGCGTTGTTTTCGAAAGCACGACTTCGAGCGCAAGAGAAAGTGTTGATTACAGGTATTGGTGGTGGTGCAGCGTTGTGGGCATTGCAATTGGCCAGTGCGTATCAGGCGCGTGTGTCAGTCACATCGGGCAGTGACGAGAAACTCAGTCGCGCGAAAATGTTGGGAGCGCTACATACCTACAATTACAAAAATGCTGATTGGGCAGAACAAGCTGACAAAGCATCCGGTGGATTTGATGTGATTATTGACAGTGCCGGTGGAAGTGATTTTGAAAAATTGGTGGACTTGTGTGTGCCGGGTGGTCGCATTGTGAACTTTGGAAGAACGGCCGGCAGCACGGTTTCATTCGACTTGAAAAAATTGTTTTACAAACAGATTTCACTTTTCGGAACAACCATGGGCACACGCGATGAGTTTTTGTCGCTGCTCGAATTTGTCGAGAGCCGTAAGTTAGTGCCGGTGGTTGATCAGGTGTTTCCCTTGGTCGATGCCAAGCAAGCCTTTGATCGAATGAAAGAAGGAAGTCAGTTTGGTAAGATTGTTTTGAAAATAGCTTAGCATGAACATTCACTACGAAACCAATCGAAACATTTCAGTCGATGAATTCATTGATGTGCTGAAGCGCTCGACACTGGCAGAACGCAGACCGGTGGACAGCCGTGAACGTATCGAAAAAATGTTGCAACACGGCAACATCTTAGTGACTGCCTGGGATGGCGATTTGCTCGTGGGCGTATCGCGGGCGCTGAGTGACTTTTCGTTTTGTTGTTATTTATCTGATTTGGCCGTGGATGAGAAATACCAACACCAAGGTATTGGGAAAGAATTGATTCGCTTAACCCATCAGGTAGCAGGTGTAAATGACAGCACACTCTTATTGTTAGCCGCACCTAAAGCTGTGGACTATTATCCTAAAATCGGGATGGAGCAGTTTCCGGACTGTTTTGTGATTCGGAGGAAGGGGTAGAATCGTTACTTATTAGGCATTAAGCATGTTAAAAATCCCTTAACCAACTGATTTTGAGGGTTTAGAATTTGACAAGCGGCTGTAAAGCTCAAAATTCCGGCTTGTCCTTCGGCATAAAAAACGTATCTTTGCGAACATTTCACAAAACGGGCTTTTTTAGCCCATAAATCACAAAAAACATGGGAAGACCTCCAATTTTGCCTAAGAAAAAGAAAGATGGCTGGTACATTGAAGTTCGTAATAAAGGAGCCAAAAGCGGCATGATCCTTATTCGCAAGGAGCCAAAAGCGGCATGATCCTTATTCGCGATACAGAAGTAGCTATGTTTCAGGCAGCCAAACAATACGAAACCACCAAAGATGTGATCATTTTAGGTGAGCACCGCAACGGCAAGCGCGTAGAAGAAAAGAAAATCAAAAAGACGAAAGTCTAACTCCCTTTTTAAAGTATTGACTAAAATGGCTCCTGGTGAGCCATTTTTTTTATCTATTCCGGATGCGGCTAAAAAACTGCATCAACAGTTCTTTGCTTTCACTCGCAAAAATCCCTTTTACAATCTCAGTGCGTGGATGTAAAAGTGGGCTCTTCGCCAACGAATATCCGCGCTGCACATCTTCCGCACCAAACACCAGCTTCTGCAATTGCACCCAATGAAGCGCCCCGGCACACATCACACAGGGCTCGAGCGTAACATACAGCGTGCATTCATTCAGGTACTTCGAACCTAATGCATACGATGCTGTGGTAACGGCCAGCATTTCGGCATGGGCAGTAGCATCGGTCAATTGTTCTGTTTGATTATGGGCGCGCGCAATGATTTTGTCCTGACAAACGACCACCGCACCCACCGGCACTTCACCCAACTCAAGGGCTTTGTGTGCCTCCTTGAGTGCTTCGCTCATGAAGTACTCGTGTGATTTAGCAGCCAGTAAACTCACGTCTATTTTATTTTGACTGATTTCATCATGGCGCGCACCGTAGGCTGCCACTCGCTACGTTGGTCGCGCGGGCAATTAAAAGAGAAAACCATTGCCTTATTTTTCTCTACCATGTATTGAATGTACGTGTATCGGAAAATAGCAGACTGTTCTCCTTCCTTCATGCGGTTGCCATTCACCCGCGATTCAAACTCAAAAAAGATAAACTTCTTCTTGTTAACCACATGAATGCCCTGATCAATAAAATCTACCCGATCGTATAGATTATTGATACCGGATTTAAAAAATTTCTGGGCCAGTTCTAAATTTTCGTCCGGCCACTGCGTAGCCGAGATATTCACACTAAAATCTGCGGTTCGATTTCCATTGGTGAATGCCGCCAAAGGAGCACGAACGGAAGGATATCGTTGAATAATATCATCGGGCGTCATCGCGGAAAGCTCAGCAGGAATGGAAACGGTAATCCCATCGGAAACCTTTGTTTTCACCAACTTGTGAGGAGTAAAGCAAAAAAAGAATACACTGATTAAGATCAATCGTTTGTACATAGCTAATTTATTGAATGAACATCTTGATTTAGTAACGAATGAAGGCAAGCTTTTATTAATTTGCGCCCTCAAATTTAATCATTTTGCCATGCTGCGAACCCATACCTGCGGAGAACTACGAATTTCGGATGTGAACAAAACCGTTATCCTTACCGGCTGGGTACAGCGCCAGCGCGATAAAGGTAGCCTATTGTGGATCGATTTGAGGGATCGCTACGGAATTACGCAATTATTTTTAGAAGAAGGTAAATCAGATCCGGCTTTGTTAGCACAAGCTCGCACTATTGGGCGCGAGTTCGTGATAAAAGCAACCGGCATCGTAGCAGAGCGCATGTCTAAAAATGATAAGATGCCTACGGGCGATGTGGAGATCAAAGTAACTTCGATTGAAATCCTCAACGCCTCGAAGATTCCACCCTTCACCATCGAAGATCAAACAGACGGAGGCGATGACTTGCGTATGAAGTATCGCTATCTGGATTTGCGTAGAAATCCCGTAAGAGAAAGTTTGCAGTTACGTCACAAAATGGCGCAGCAAACGCGCATTTATTTAGATGGATTAAATTTTATCGAAGTAGAAACACCGGTACTCATCAAATCCACCCCGGAAGGTGCCCGCGATTTTGTGGTGCCTTCACGAATGAATCCGGGTGAGTTTTATGCGTTGCCGCAATCTCCACAAACGTTCAAACAATTGCTGATGGTTTCCGGCTTCGACCGTTATTATCAAATTGTAAAGTGCTTTCGCGATGAGGACTTGCGTGCCGATCGTCAGCCGGAGTTTACACAAATCGACTGCGAGATGGCTTTCATCACGCAAGAGGATATTTTAAAAACATTTGAAGGTTTGGTACGCCATTTGTTCAAAACGGTAAAGGGAATTGACATGCCTTCGGTGCCCCACATGAGCTATGCCGATGCCATGAAATATTACGGATCAGATAAGCCTGACACACGCTTCGACATGAAGTTTGTTGAATTGAATGACGTAGCGAAAGGCAAAGGCTTTGTGGTATTTGACGATGCGCAATTAGTCGTTGGTATTTGTGCGAAGGGATGTGCGAGCTACACACGCAAACAACTGGATGAACTCACCGAATTCGTGAAGAGACCACAGATTGGAGCGAAAGGCTTAGTGTACTTGCGCTGCGAAGCCAACGGCACTTTCAAATCATCGGCAGATAAATTTTTCGATGAAATCGAGTTGAGCAAATGGGCTCAGAAGTTCAATGCCGATGCCGGAGATTTGATTTTAGTATTGGCCGGAGAAACCGATAAGACGAGAAAAGCTTTAGGCGAATTGCGTTTGCATGTTGCCAATCAATTGGGCTTACGCGATAAAAATAAATTTGCTCCACTGTGGGTGGTAGACTTTCCATTACTAGAATGGAATGAGGAAACCAATCGTTGGCACGCCATGCACCATCCGTTCACTTCACCGAAGCCGGAGGATATGGCACTGTTGGACAGCGATCCAGGAAATGTTCGCGCCAATGCGTATGACATGGTGTTGAATGGAACGGAGATTGGTGGTGGCTCCATTCGTATCCACGACCGCGCTACACAACAATTGATGTTCAGTAAATTAGGATTCACACCGGAAGAAGCGAAAAAGCAATTCGGCTTTTTAATGGAAGCATTTGAATATGGCGCACCCCCACATGGTGGCATTGCATTCGGCTTCGACCGCTTGTGTTCGTTGTTTGGTGGTGTTGATTCCATCCGCGACTTTATTGCGTTCCCTAAGAACAATGCCGGCCGCGATACCATGATTGATACGCCTTCTACTATTTCGGATGAACAACTGAAAGAGCTGGGCATCTTGGTAAAAGAAAGTTAAGCAACGCTCATATCGTTCATCACTTTTTGAAACAATTCGAATTGATTCATTAAAATCTATTGTCCTCACATTATGAAGTTAAATCGCTCCACACATTCGTTTCTCCCATATGGATTGGGATTACTATTCGTTTTGATCAACAGCCTTTCTAATCTAATGCATGCCCAAACGGTAAGTGCTTTTGATACATACTCTATCAGTGAACCCATTTTTCCTCTCAATCAACAAAAGGTGTATGGCATTGCTATCTCATCTATTGGAAGCGATGCTATCCTTACCGATCTTACCACACAAGCCACTACCGGAACTTATACCGCATCTGACATTACTAATTTTAGCTTGTATTACAACAACATCAATGATTTTGCGAGCGCCACATTGATCAGCACATCTGGTCCATCAACCGGAGCTGGCGAGGTAATCAGTTTCACCGGATTTTCACAAACCATCGTTGGAGATGGGGTAGACCGCTACTTCTTCATAGCTGCCAATGTAAATGCCAGCGCAACAATTGGTAATACCTTTAGCTTTTCATTTTTCTCCAGCAGTAATTTCACTTTCTCTTCGGCAGTTAGTTTCACTTCTTCCTTGGGGCCCAGCGGTACTAAAACCATTCAGGCTGTTACAGCACCTACCATTACTTCGTTTACTCCCACTTCTGCCGGTGCAGGCAATCAAGTGACTATTACCGGAACCGGATTCATTGGCGTGATTGATGTAAAGTTTGGTGGCACACAAGCAACATCATATAATGTGCTATCAAGCACTACAATCAAAGCGTTTGTAGGATCAGGAGCCAGCGGCAGCATTTCGGTGGTGGCCGCTGGTGGTACTGCCACCTCACCCGGCTTTACATTTCAAGTGCCGCCTACTATTTCTTCTATCAGTCCAGCATCTGCAGGTACAGGCACAACGGTAACAATTACGGGTACGAATTTCACTGGTGTCACCGATGTTTTATTCGGTGTAACTCCCGCTACTTCATTCACTATTGTTTCTCCTACGACAATCACAGCGGTAGTTGGCAGCGGCTCAACAGGCTCGGTAATCGTTAAGTCGCCTTTTGGCGGTGCATCTTTTCCCGGATTTAATTACATCCCCGCTCCTACGATTGTCATATTCTCTCCTAAAAGTTCACCGCAGGGCGGAACCGTTTCGATAGATGGCACCAACTTTATTAAAGTAACAGATGTGAGCTTTGGCGGAGTTCCGGCTGAATCGTTCGTAGTAATATCAACCAAAAGTATTACAGCTAAAGTAGGCAAAGGTGCGAGCGGTAGTGTTTCTGTAACCGCTGCAGGCGGCACAGCCAGCTTGCCGAATTTTATATACATCGATCCAAAACCATTGGTGAAGATTGGTAACAACACTAGCGGAACGCTGGTGGTAAACAACAGCTCGACAGCCATTGATCTGGGTAAAACAACACTGACCAAAGATTTGACGAAAGAGTTTATCATTGAAAACTCGGGCAACTCAGATCTGACTGTGTTAAGTGTCAATTCCAGCAATCCCAAGATCACATTGGTTACGATACCTACTGCCCCTATTCTTCCGGATGAAGTTGCTTCATTGATTTTTAAATTAGATGCAAAAGATGCGGGTACATTTTTATCTACTATTCAAATTTCCTTCGTGGGTGCCTTTTATCAATTTGATTTAAAAGGCGAAGTGCTTGGTGAAAACCCGGAACTAGAAATTTTCAATTTGGTAACTCCTAACGGAGACGGAGCGCATGATTTTTTTAAACTAGCGAACATCGAAGCGTATCCTAATAATACAGTAAGCATCTTCAATCGCTGGGGCGATAAAGTGTATGGTGTTAATCAATATAACAATTCAGAATCTGCTAAAAGATTCGAAGGTATTTCGAATGAAGGCGAACAGCGCGCACTCAATGAAGGAACTTACTTCTACGTAATCGAATTAGGCAGTCGAAAAATTTCCGGGTTTCTACAACTCAGCCGTTAATCTCTTCCGCATACATAATTGACCATCTTCGTATGAAAAATATTCTACTCTTCCTTACAGTTATCTTAGGCTTTAAAGTTTCTGCACAAAATGACCCGCTCTACGGTCAATATTTATTTAACCAAACCATGATTAATCCTGCTTATAGCGGTATCCATAATGTGGTAAACGCTACGCTTCTAACCAGAGCACAGTGGGCCGGAATTGATGGCGCACCACTTACCAATACATTGTCACTTAGCTCTTCATTTATGCAAGATAAATTGGGCGGTGGGTTATTGGTTATTAATGATCGATTGGGAATTAACACAACCACAGAACTCAGCGCTTCATTCAATTACAAAATCAAGTTTGAGAACAGTAAACTCTCGTTTGGTTTGCAGGGAGGTGTCGTCAACTACTGGTATGACTATAGCAAGTTAAACTTAGAAGTGGTGGATCAGAAAATCACCCAGCCAACCGAGAATTTTTCTAAGCCCACCATCGGTGCGGGTATTTTTTACATGCATGATAAATTTTATGCCGGAATTTCGATTCCGCGCTTTATGGATGTTACAGTGCAAGATGGAGTTTCTTCCAGCACGCGATACAAACGCCACATTTACCTGAGCGGTGGTTATATTTTCGATAAGTATGAAAAAATAAAAATAAAGCCTTCCGTGTTGGTTCGGATGGTTGAAAATACTTCCACTTCAGTTGACTTCAACTTACAAGTGTTGTTGGCAGAAGTATTGTGGACGGGTGTAATGACACGCAACTTTAATTCCATTGGATTGAATTCTCAATTAGAGCTAAAAAATAAATTGCGCGTTGGCTACCTCTTTGAATTACCTACCAATAAATTATCAGCCAACAGTTTTGGCACACACGAAATCATGCTCAGCATCGATTTGGAATTCTTTGAGCGACAGGTGGCATTGAGAAGGTATTTTTAAAATAGCTTAGCTTCGCAGCATGGAAGTCCATGAAAGAGAAGACTATCTATCTATGTCCAAAGAGGAAGTATTGGCCCGTGTCAGTAGGAAGATTAAAAGTTTTAGAAAAGATTGGATAAAGTCCATGGCTCATGAAGACTTTATCGAGTATGATAAAGTAAAAATAAAGGAAGACACCATTTCGCTCACGCGTTCTTATCGTTCTAAGCAACCGAGTGGTGGAATTTTCATTCGAGTGGAGAACCATCCGAAAGGATCAGTATTGAAAGCGAAAATCTTTATCCATACAGACATTGGTAAATTCTTTCAATACTTTTTGGCAGGTTTGGTGCTATTGATCAGTATTTTATTTCAATTGTGGGAGTTTAGCATTTCTGGGATATTTTTATCATTGCTAATTGAATTGATCATTTTCATCTATCCGGCAATTGCTAATCGAGAAGGGATCAATGATTTTGAATTCTATTATCTGTGTTTCTTAGATGAAATCAGAAGAGGATAAACCGACTTAATTCTCAAATATCGAAATTCAAGCTGAAATCAATTCTCAACCAATATTTCACTGATCGAATAAGCTGCTATTTCCGAAACCTTCACTTCTGACTTAGATTCCAAAATCTCAATTTTTAATTCACTTGCACTCACGGCTGGAAATGTAAGTAAGCGATTATGCCCAATCGTGGTTGCCTCCACCTCGCGAACTAAAACGCCTTTCGAGTTAAATAGTTGAACTCTAAATTTCTTCACGCTTTGTCCAAACTGAATCGCCTCCTTCAACTGAATACAATTGATGGATTTCTCTTTTTTAAGATTTATAGTAATCGACTCATTTTTTCGTAACGGCTCAAATGTTTTAGGCTTCTGATCTGTGTGCACTTTTGTTTTTTTGCTAACGACTAAGATCGTTGCATCCTTCAAAAGATTTGTTCTGAAGCTTTCATCGCGCAGTTTTTTGAAGCCTACGAGCGCGATTGAATCAAATTCTGTAAACCTGCCCGAATAATCCGGTGGCACATTTAACAACAAGTTAGCACCTCGTCCCACGGACTTCAGGTAAATCGCAAATAACTCTTTTGGCGTTTTTACTTTCGCATCTTCTTCCCGATGATAAAACCAGCCCGGCCGAATACTCACATCGCATTCGCCCGGAATCCATTGCGCTCCGTTTTCTTCGCCTGTATTGAGTACTTCCGGTTTAGGTGCGCCTTCTCCGGGAGTAAATCCTTCGGTGTTAAGCATATTCCAATTGGTGGCATTCACTTCACCTTTCTCATTTCCCACCCAACGAATCTGAGGCCCAACATCACTAAACACTACTGTCTGCGGTGATAATTTTTTCACAGTCGCACGAAAGAGGTTCCAATCATACTCTTGTCGTTTCCCATTGGGGCCTTCGCCATTCGCCCCATCCCACCAAAATTCCCAAATAGGGCCATAGTTCGTAAAAATCTCCGTCATCATATTGACGAAGACTTGATTGTAAGCCGGAGTTCCATAGTCGGGATGATTTCGATCCCAAGGAGAAAGATAAACTCCAAACTTGAGTCCGTATTCTTTGCATGCCGCAGACAATTCTTTCAGCACATCGCCTTGACCATTGCGCCATTTGCTTTCGCGAACGGTGTGCTTAGAATATTTACTTGGCCACAGACAAAATCCATCGTGATGTTTGGCAGTAATAATAATGCCTTTTGCACCTGCCTGTTTCGCGATGCGACACCATTGTTTGGTATCCAGCTTTTCAGGATTAAACACTTCAGCCGATTCGGTTCCTTTGCCCCATTCCAAATCGGTAAACGTATTCGGGCCGAAATGAGCAAATAGATAAAACTCGTCATCGTGCCAACGCAATTGAGCTTGTGTGGGAACCTGAGAAAAGGCAATCTGACTGATCAACAGAAAAGTGACACCTAAAATAATTCGGATCATGATTAAAGATTATGATTAATATCTATGGCATTAAAAAGTCGCGCTTACTCAATCACCGTAATATTCTTCTTCTGCGGAAGATTCTTCGATGAGTTGCCCACCATTAAACGAAACTCTCCCGGTTCTACTACCCAATGCGTTTAACCCCCACCGAATTAAAAGGAATACAATCCATTTGTTGCTTCAATTCTCTTTGCCAAATGATTGCATCAACTCACTATTTTAAAATACTCAAAACCAATACTACAGGATAGTACCATTTTGCCATGGAACTAAAACGCATTTTTGGCTTAAAATTTACTTCATCATATTGAAATTCCGTAGTATTGACCGTTCCTGTATCAAAATAGTTAGCCACAAATTTTCTATATATATCTATTTGAAGTGAAGCAACATCATTATGTGACATATTCCTAAGTATGACTTGTTTTCCATTGGGTAAATACGGTAGCAATTCCTTCGTTGCATTTTCAGCTGGAGTGGAAACATCTAAATTGCCACTAATCATTAAAGTTTCAGTTTGAGAGAGTCTAACTTTCTTGAACTCATCTGGGATGGAAACATTGTACCATGCAGAAGCGGCTCCAAAAAGGAGCAAAGCGTAATTGGATCCCAAAACCGTATTCGTTGATCTCATCATTTCTCTATAATTTATTTTGGGATCATAATCTGCCGAACACCCTTTTTGAAAAAGATCACCTACACCATTGCCGTTAATGGTATAGTCAAAAGCCAATTGCATTAAATACAGCCCACTATAATCCTTTTGATTAGCCGCCCTAAAGAAGGCGTCAAAGCAAATGACGGCAGTCTCCTTCTTAAACATCAAAGCAAAAGCTGTTGCTTTGATTTTATCCGAGTCAAGCTTAAAAAACGACCAGCGTTTTGGCATTTTTTCAAACGATCTTGCCATGGCCTCTTTGATTGAACCTTTATAATCAGGCAGGTTTTGTGCTTTGTATAAACTATCATAAACATCTAATATATGATCAGTTTGTTCAGCATTCCATACAAAATGGCCTGGCGGGTTCACTACTTCCATTACCGATCTCTTGACCACCTCTGGATACTTATAGCTATACAGTAATGCAATGCGCGTCCCATAGCTTTCACTGTAAAAATTGATTTTTTTATAACCAAGCGCTTTCCTAGCATATTCGGTGTCCTCGATTACTTCCATTATGGTATAATGTCGAATATCAATCCCTTTGTCTTTTAGCTCCGTCAGGTAATCTTTTACTTTTACTTCAATATTGTCTAGCGATTCATCGCTCAACAATTTATTATTGCGTCCCCTCAATGCCTTTCCGATTTTTTTTGAGTTTAATAACGTTGAACCCGTGACTCCTCTGTATCCGACACATACAAAATCATGATTTGCTAAAAGCGGAATGCTTTTTATTCTTCTTAGATTCGGACCTCCAGGGCCACCTGCAAACCAAAAAATAGGCTCTGCTGGCTGTTTACTAGATGACTTAATAATAAGGACTGGTAATTGTAATCGCCTTGATGATGTGTCCTTCCAATTTTCAGGCACATCGATATAACCCTCATAAGTAATAAATTTCATTTTGCCAACCTCATGATCTTTTCCCCTCTTAAAATCCTTGATTTCTGGTTGTTGAGAAAATAAAGTGTGGTAAAGCGTTAACAAAAGAGATAAGACTAAAAAGCTGATTCGCATAATTCAAGTGTTTAAAATTTCGGGCAATAAAACCACTCTTAGACACTGAAACGCTCCATCCGATAGGATGGAACCGAAAAAGACTATCTCTCTGACGAGAAAACACCTTACACAGGGGATAATTTAACGTTAAGCTGTTTCAAGTAGACTGAAGGGGTCTGCCCGGTAGCATTTTTGAAGTTCCTATTAAACGTTGTTTTTGAGCTAAAGCCACATTCAAAGGCTAGGGCCAATAAAGTATATTTCCTGTTTTCTGGAATTGCCACTGCCTTTTTAAAACTTTCTACGCGCTTTAGATTGATATAGTCATAAAAACTCTTCTCTTCAATCGTATTGATTACTTGAGACAAAAGATGTGGCTGTATTTTTACTTTTTCAGCCAGTTCATCCAGTGTTAATTCTGGATTTAAATATGGTTTATCATTTTCAATAATCGCATTCAATCGCAAATGGATTTCATGAGCAGCGGATTCCGTTAAACTTGACTTTTCGTACTTCTTTTTCTCCAAAGCCAGCAATGTATTTTTAATTTGATTATCAAACTGACTTATAACACCTAGCTGCACATAAGTTCGATTTTGCGCACTTACATAGCTTGGATATGGCTCACTGAATATGCCAACCTGCTGGATTCCAAAATAGCCCAGTAAGATTACAAAGACAACAACTAGGTAGTAAATTAATTGATCATTGCGAAGCCATACAGCTAACCAGACTATGCCCATGCCATAAATTAAGTACCGCAACCAATTGAGATTGATTTTATCAGCATAAGAGAAGCAATCCCTGATAGTTTTCGCATGCTTTCTCAAAAGCCAAAGGGAAAGTATGACATAGATTACACCAGAGATCAGTATCATGGTTTGAACGATTGCCACCTCAACCTCATAACCCTCTGCCTGTCCATTAATAACCATGATCTTTTCTGATTTGGAAAGAAAATAAAATGGTGACATCAGTAATAGAGCTAGAACAAAAGGCAAAAAATGAATGGTAATATTTTTTCTGAATGAAATTTGGTGAGTTAGAACTGCGGTATAAAAAAATAACATCGGCCCATGAAGCAACGGAAGAGGTAGTCCCATTAAATAAGGATGTTCTTCATATCCTTCAGTTGAAATCACGAATGCCTTAAAAAGGTGCAAGCCAATATAGATAAGCCAAATGGATAGAATGTAGTCTGCTTGCTTTTTACTGCTCTTTGTCAGTAATAGTGCTGCTAGAAAAAACGCGATAGAAATCCCTACCAAATAAATCATTTTGAAACTTGTGGTACTACCTCAAAGGTATAGTCCTGAAAAAAAGAACTACGGGACCAAAGAGAAGTGGCAAATGTATAAAAAATACATGCTTTCGGCATATCAGTTATCAATAAAACCCCCTCATTTCACCCGAAATCTGCCATTGGCTCATTTTCAAGTAGCCAGCTACAAATAATTCACAACCTTAGGGAATAAAACAAGCCTTTGATCTGTCTAAAGCGCAAAGGCGAAATTCACGAATGAACCCCAAAACAGACGAAGAATTGATTGAGGAATCGCTGAGGGGTGAACTTGCTGCCTTCAAAGATTTGGTGACAAGACACGAAGGAGCTGTGGCCGGTGTGGTTAAATCCATGTTGGGTGCCACGGAAGAAGCAGCAGATGTAGGGCAGGAAGTATTCATTCGATTCTATCAATCAATGGCCAAATTTAAAGGAGAAAGTTCGGTGCGAACTTATCTGATTAGAATAGCCATCAATCTTTCGCTGAACGAACTTAAAAAAAGAAAGCGCAGGCATTCTTTCTTCGCTTCTGAGAGTGCAGGAGAACATGTGGCGGCTGCTGATCATAAAATGGATTTGAAAGAATGGATCGAATATGAATTCAATCAATTGGAGCCTGAGTTTAAATCTGTTGCTACACTTCGTTTGGTCGAAGGGTATTCAACGGAAGAGACAGCCGCGCTTTTACAAATACCCTTGGGCACCGTGCTATCGCGATTAGCACGCGCTCAGAAAAAATTAAGAAGTCGATTACAATTTCACTTGAAACCCTAAGTCATGAATCACGAAAAACAAGAAGATCTTTTGTTGCATTCGTTGAATGGTGCTGCCACAGATTCAGAAGAATTACAATTACAAAATCTGTTAGCAGAAAACGCCAAGCTGCAAAAAGCACAAAGAGATTTTACACAAATACAATCGATGCTGGCGAAACACGAGTCGTCTACTTTTGGGCCGTTTTTTGCTGAGCGTGTGTTGAATCGCATACGCACCATGCAAGTCGAAGTTGAATATCAACTCTTCTCCTTCTTCAAAAAATACCAGCTCATCGCAGTTGGTATTATTGTGGGCTTACTCGTAATGAATATTGTTTTAGCTGATTCGCTTTCGCTAAAATCAATTTTAGGATTTGAAGACAATGAAAGCGACCTCGTTCAAATTGATTTGTATAACGACATGATCCAACAACCATGACACTCGAAAGGAAAAAAGCAATTCTCGTTTTAGCCGCTACATTAATTGTCGGAATACTCATTGGTGCACTGAGCACCGGCATGATGGCTCGTCATCATTATCGTGGGCCTCAAAAGCAATACCGTGGT
Organism: Cyclobacteriaceae bacterium; assembly: GCA_044228465.1. Classification (GTDB taxonomy): domain Bacteria; phylum Bacteroidota; class Bacteroidia; order Cytophagales; family Cyclobacteriaceae; genus ELB16-189. Next base: position 2,907 of record JBGAUU010000093.1, on the reverse strand, counting down.
AACCATTCTAGTAATCGAAATGGATTTGCCGACAAGGTTTTCCGGATAACTCAAGCTGATTCTATACAAGCAAAACAAATGAAGCCGCTAATTGAAGAGACAATGATTCAAATTGATTCACTGGAAAATCAAAGCAGACAAGAGGCGAAAGTACTGTTGGACTCTATGAAACTTCGATTCAAATCCATATTGAGACCGGAGCAAATGGAAAAATTAAATGCCTTTACCTCAAAGATGGAGCATAGTCGTCATCGAGGTCGCCACTAAAACTCTCACAGGAAAAAATCCACTCATGTAATTATCTTAACTATTTCATGCGAATTGGCGTAACCTTGCTGGCTTATTGAAGAACAAAACCGTCAAATTCCGGTTTATCAGCTTACTAAAATCGAAGAAAACAGCCGTGATAATTTCATTGCTTTAACAATTTATGAACGTGAAAAAATTATTTACAGTAGTATCACTCAGTTTAATCAGCTTCTTTTCCTTTGCTCAAGCGCCTGAGGCTCCCAAAGGCAATGGAAAAATTACGGGCATTGTTCGTGATTCCACCAACTCTCAACCGGTGGAGTTTGCCAATGTGGCCCTTATCGACCCTTCTACCAAAAAGCCGGTCAATGGTGCTGTGGCGGATGATAAAGGGAGATTCTCAATTGTAAAAATCCCAACTGGAAATTACATCGTAGAGATATCTTTTATAGGATATACTACGAAGCGCTTTCCGGTGAAGATCGCAGAGAAAAGAGGCGACATCGAATTGGGCTTTATCAGTGTTAGCTCAAGCGACAAAGTACTGAACGAAGTGGTTGTGCAAGGTCAGAAGAACTTGATCGAAGAACGCGTAGACCGAACCGTTTACAATGCGGAAAACGATGCAACAACGCGTGGTGGTGATGCCACTGATGTATTGAAGCGAGTGCCGTTATTATCGGTAGACTTAGATGGAAATGTGAGTATGCGCGGTAGTTCGAATATACGCGTGTTGATTAACGGCAAACCATCGACCATTGCTGCGAGCAGCGTGGCCGATGCACTCAAGCAAATTCCGGCTGATCAAATAAAAACAGTAGAAGTGATTACTTCTCCTTCTGCAAAGTACGATGCGGAAGGTTCAGGTGGTATTATTAATATCATCACTAAGAAAAACACATTGCAAGGTTTAACATTGAATGTGGATGCCAGTGCCGGCTTGCGTGGTTCAAACTTAGGTTTGAATGGAAACTACCGTACCGGTAAAATGGGATTTTCATTAGGTGGATTTGGAAGATCCAACTATAACCAACCGGGAAGTTTTGAAAATATTCAAATTACCAACCCAAATACTGTTCCATCCAAGAATATTCAATCAGCTGACACGCGCACGCAAAACATCTTTGGACGGTATACTTTAGGTTGGGATTATGATATCAATGAGAAGAATTCCTTAGCTGCGTCTCTTCAATATGGTGTACGCAATAACTCGAACTGGCAAGATTTACTACGGACTAACAGCATCAACAATCCACTTAGATCAAATCTCTACAATGTGGATGTAACAGATAATTCCGGAACAGTAGATGCCAGCTTAACCTACACACGCACATTTAAAAAACCTCAACAAGAGTTGAGCTTCTTAGGATCTTACAGTCAGAATAATCGAGTGAATGACTTCGTGCGTGATAGTTTAGACTACGTTATCACTGAAAAATTAAAATCAACTAAAAACAACAATAAGAGTATAAATTCAGAAACAACAGTACAGATTGATTACCAAACTCCTATTGGCAAAAAATCGATTCTTGAATTTGGTGGTAAACAAATCATCCGTAAAGTGGAAAGCTCTTATGCATACTTTAGCGCAGGGGCGAATGGCATCTATATTCAGGATCCAAATGTAAACTTGAGCAATATTTTTAATTACGATCAGAATGTGACAGGTGGCTATACCGCCTATACTTTATCACTACCAAAATCATATAGTTTAAAAGCTGGCGGCCGCTATGAATATACTACAATTGATGCGTATTTTCAGGACGAAAAAAGAATCTCTCTTCCGTCTTATGGTATTTTAGTGCCCAGTGTGAATGTCTCTAAAAAACTAAAAAACGGAAGCGCGTTTAAAGTTGCCTACAACAGACGTATTCAACGCCCTTCAATCCAATTCTTGAATCCGAACATTCAGGCATCAAACCCATTGAATATTTCTGTGGGTAATCCGAAACTTGATCCGGAATACACGGACAACTACGAACTTTCCTATAGCACATTCATCAAAGGAACATCGCTCAACTTTTCTACTTTCTTCAGAAATACAACAGGCTCTATTCAACGTGTGCGCACCACAGCGGGAGACACCATCAAAACTACCTACCAGAATATCGGTCAGGAGGATGCTTACGGATTTAGTGTGTTTGCCAATGTAAACGCTGGCAAGCTCTCTTTGAACGGAGGCGTAGATACTTACTACACGTTGTTAAACAACAACATCACAGATCCTACTTTAGCTGCTAAAAACTCCGGCTGGGTATACAACCTCCGCTTATTCGGAAGTTATAATTTAGACAAAGGATGGGGCTTGCAATTTTTCTCGTTCTATCGCGGACAACAGGTGCAACTGCAAGGTTATCAAGGTGGATTTGGTGTGTACAGTTTAAGTGTGCGCAAAGACATCGCAGATAAAAAAGGAAGCATTGGCTTTGGTGCGGAGAACTTCTTCTACCCGTCCATCACGGTAAAAGGAAGTCAGAACTCGAATACTTTAAACCAAGAGACAACATCAGTTACTACCAATATGAACTTCAAAATCACCTTCAGCTATCGCATCGGTAAAATGAGTATGGATGGTGGTCGAAAGCGCAAAAAGTCTATCAACAACGATGACTTAAAAGAAGAAGGCGGTGGTGGCGATGGCCAACAAGGTGGTGGCGG
>JBGAUU010000005.1:0-90285 GCA_044228465.1 Cyclobacteriaceae bacterium | reverse complement strand
CTTATTGCATACCGCCAGTCGATAAAGAACATGCCAATGGAGGCTAACACTAAAACTAAAAGAGTCATTGTAATAAAATGCCTCGGTCGCAAGGCGTCTAAAGTAAATCCAAGTCGTTTTTCAATTTCCTTTAATTACTTTTTACTTGTGCGTCTTGGAAACATGGAAGTTAAATATTGTCTAGTCGTTATTATTGAAGAGTCAAAGGTTTTTACAGTAATGATTGTCTCCCGTAGCTTATAAAAAGCTTGCTGTGTCGTGCAGTCGTTTTTGTCGGTCAGCCGAATTTTTGAAATAATATGGTCAGTCAGTTCTCCAAATGTTTTAATGTGTCCAAGTTCATTTGATTCAAACCTTATGTCGTACGATTTCTCAATTATCTTGAGAACATCCTCGATGTCCTCTGGGTCCGCCTTGAATTGATTGTCCGTCTGTCTTTTCATGGTCTACTCTTCATTGAACGCATTGCCACCAACATTAGAATATACGCACCTTTTGCCCAACACTTGCGCATATTTCACAAATATCGGTAGGAAGTTCAACCTCACTTTTCTAACTAACAATGCTCTTTCTAATGCTATATTATCCAATTCTACGCATTCAAGCCTAAATATCCAAGTTATCCGGCAGGCTCTGACGGCTTTCCGCTTACGCACCATGCCGAAATCTACACGAGCCACTTTTGTTTAAGCTCGCAATAGTCAAGCGCTAGTTTTGGGTAGGCTTGAGAAACTTCTGTTGACGCAAAAAGTAAAATTGTGATTGAACACGAGTTCTCCCTCACCCCATCTAAAGATTATCACTCGCATCACTCATCTTCTCCCCTCTCCCGTGGGAGAGGGCGAACTAAAATTATCTCGTAACTCAGAATGTGTAGGGTGAGGGTAAACGCAGTTTCTTTCTGTGGAGAAATGATTTCTAAGTAAGCTCAATCTCTTCGTTTCTATGCGAACGCAATTTCTGTTAAGACCTAAGTGAAATGGATTGAAGCACAAGCTAATGCTGTTGAGGTATAGGCGGTGTGTATTTAAGCGAAAGCAACTCCTGTTGGGGCGCGAGAAAGTTCTTGTAGGCCACGCGCAAGTCCTTGCAGGGCGCGAGAAAGTTCTATTAGGGGTCGCGCAAGTCCTCGTAGGGCATGAGCAAGTTCTGTAGAGGCTCGGGAAAGTTCTGTGGAGGCACTCTCTACTAATGCTATTAGCGTGCTACTAATGCCATTAGCCGGTTAACCTGTAATTAATCTAAACTACCCAACGGCTCAAAAAAAAACATCGTTTGGGCAAGGCTATTACCCAAACGATGTCTCTGTAGCGCGGCTGATTAATTCACCCGCTTTTTCAAATCTTCCAGTTGACTGAGCAACGCGGCTTCTTTCTTCTTGGATTCTTCCTGAATCGCTTTCACTTTGTCATTAGCCGCTTTGATAATCTCGCCTTCCTGACGCTTCATCTCCTCTTGCGTAGCTTGTAGCTCTTCCATGTTCTGGCGCATCTCTTCTTCTTGTGATCGCATCTCTTCGGTCATCTGCTGCGACTCGGCCAACAACTTTTGTGTGCGCTCATTTACTTTCACGGTAGAAACAGTCGAAGCAATGCTCTCCGCTACCTTGCGAACAAAATCAATTTCATACTCCGCCATCTTCGAGAACGAAGCAATTTCTACCACACCATAAAACTGATCGTTTACTTTCAGTGGCATAATCAAAATGCTCGATGGATTGGCATCGCCCAAGCCGGATGTGATGCGAATATAGTTTTGAGGCACATCGGTAATATAGATGGTATCCATCTCTTGCCAGGCTTGTCCCGCTAATCCCTCTCCGCGATGAATCTTATGATTGATAAACTTCTTCTTATCCCATGCATAACACGACACCATCGACATGGTTAGTTCATCGTCACCCATGCTTTCATCAATAATATACAACGCGCCTTGGTTGGCCTTCAAATATTTTACCAGATTGCCGATGATCTCATCGCACAACTTCTGCACATCGCTGTTGTTGCTGCGCAGTATTTCGCCAAACTTGGCAATACCCTCGGTAGTCCAGTTGCGCTTCTTGTCTTCTTCGGCCACTCGCGCCAGATTCGCACGCATGTTCAACAAAGCATTGCCCAACACATCGTGATCGCTGAGTGGTGTAAACTCTGAATCGTATTTTCCATTACCAATGTTCTCCGCAAAGGTGGTAGTGGCTTTCAATCCGTTTACAAGATTTTCGGTAGCTACGGCCATTTCTCCAATTTCATCGTTGCTAAATACGCGTTTCTTGTCGTCCACCAATTCGCCACGGCCCAACTTCACCACCACATCTTTGATATAATTAATAGGAATAGTAATGTTGCGCACCAGCAGGTATGCACACAATAGGCCCAAAACGATAATAGCTACACCCAGTGCCAGAGTGATAATACGGAGGTTTTCGGTAGAATTGCGCAGCTCATCTGTCGATTGCTTCGTCAGCTTCTCTTGCTTTTCTTTGATCTTGGTAAGTATCTTAATAATATCGTTTGACTGAGGAATGATTTCCAACTCCACAAAATCGCTGGCCTCGAATTTCAGGGTAGGGTCTTCGTATGAATCGAAGCTCGTCAGCTTGTTCATAATCTTCTCTTGTGTTTCTTTGAGCAGATTATCAAACTTGGTGAAGGCTCCTTTGATCAGTGCGGTTTGTGAACTGTCTTTTTTGAAGTCAGCCGAAAGGCTGTCGGCATCCCAACTCTTCATCAGCTTTTGAATCTTCTGTTTGGTATTGGGATACTCCATGCGTACAATCGTCTCCAATGCACGTTTGTCCTCATCATTGGTTTGCAGATACACCCAGTTGGTGGCCAACATGCGGGTGCGTTGCACCACGGTGATCAGCTCGTTGATGGCGTCTTTAGAAGGATTCACAACTTCCGAAGAGGACATCACATTTCGGTCGATGTTATTTCCCGTAAGGAAGATGATAAAGGCATTGGCAGCAAAGAGAACAATCAATATCAGAAAGCCACCAAAAATCTTATTGCCGATTTTCAAGCGTAGCTTGAACTTTTTACTTGGGGACGAGTTTTCCATACGTTTCAGATGATTATCGCCAAACGAGTCAATTCGTTGGCAGCTTTTAGTTTATGTTTTGAAAGTGAATTTTGATTGATTTCGAATACAAGCTTACCTTCTTTTACCAAAAAGTTGATGTCGCTGCCCTTGGCTCCGAGGCCTGCTTGCTCCGTGACGATCAGGGTAGATTGATCGCCCACCTTTTGGATGGATTCAGCCAGCACGCCAGATTGTGCCGCGGGCAAAAAGAGGATATGGCTTTTCTTGAATTCTTTGAGAGAAGCTAACCGAACAATCCGAATGGTGCGATCGCCTATTTTTTTCTTTTGTGCCAGCTTATCTAATTCAGGTAAAATGGGAGAATCGCCCACCACGGCAATTTCAAAGTCGCCTACCCTATTTTCTTCAGGCCATTGTACAAATCTGGCAAAACTATAGATATACAGCGTATGAGTTTGGTAGGATGTTTGCCCGCTGGCGCCAAAAAACACCAGGAGGCATAGACCTAAATAAAGAGCCTTTCTCATAAGATCCGGGGAGAATAAAGGTTTAGGGTTCAAAAGTAACAGTGTCTCATCCTAAAAAATAGTAAAATAACGAGATTTTCCCACATCCAAGAGTTTTCCATCGATTTGTACGAATGTCACAGGCCTGACACCCGCAGCAGTTTATTTAAACCTTTTCTTCATTTTGGGGTATTAAAGGTAAATTCAACCTAAAATCGCAACTAAAATGAAACAGTTACGCCCCGTTTTACTTGTTCTGACCCAGTTTATTTTATTAGTAGCCTGCGCCCAGAAACAAGAAAAAACGACTCCGGAGAAAAGTGCATTTGGCACTGTAAAGAAAACGGCTGCCGAGTGGAAGGCACAACTTACGCCCATTCAATATGAAGTATTGCGCGAAAAAGGCACCGAACGCGCCTTTACCGGCCAATATTGGAACAACCACGAAACCGGGATCTATTACTGCGCGGGATGTCATTTAGAGTTGTTCCACTCTGATACCAAATTCGAATCAGGCACCGGCTGGCCCAGCTTTTACCAACCGATTAAGGATGGGGTGGTTCGCGTAGGCACCGACACCAGTTATGGCATGGTGCGCGATGAGGTGGAATGCAGTCGCTGTGGCGGACATTTAGGGCACGTTTTCCCTGATGGCCCGAAACCGACCGGCTTGCGCTATTGCATGAACTCTGCATCGCTCACGTTCGAGAAAGCGGCTAAAAAGTAATACCTGCTTATCTGCATAGAAGCCAGTGGAAACCCATTGGCTTTTTTTGTATCTTTTCGTGAACCTTCAAATATGGCATGAAGCGAAGCGCCTTACATTCTTCCTCTCCTGTGGAGAGGACTGAGGTGAGGTATTAAAAATAGAAACCCATTAAACTATGTGCAGACTCCTTGCTTACAAAGGCACGCCCATCATCATGGATGAGTTGCTGTATCAACCTAAAAACTCGCTGGTCAACCAAAGCATCAATGCCCGCGAAATTGAAGAGCCCCTGAATGGCGATGGCTTTGGCGTGGGTTGGTATGCTCCCGAAATTAATCAGGAACCCATCACGTATGTGTCGGTGAACCCCGCGTGGAGTAATCGAAACCTGCGGAATCTGGCGCCCAAGATCAAGACCGATTGTATGATCGCGCACGTGCGTGCCGCCAGCGTAGGCGATGTATCGGAAAGCAATTGCCACCCGTTTCAATACAAGAACATTTTGATGGCGCACAATGGTGGTGTGGAAGAGTTTGGAAAGATCAAACGAAAGCTGCGCTCGCTCTTAACCGATGAGCTGTACAATTGGATCAAAGGCCAAACTGACTCCGAGCATATCTTTGCGCTGCTGCTTAACAACTTGTTTCAACATCATAAAACGGTGAACCCGGAAGCAGTGGTGGATGCGTTCGAACGAACCTTCCGCACACTCAAAGTGCTGATGGTAGAAAACGGAATAACCGAGCCGGCCTACCTCAACATGGTGTTTACGAATGGCTTGTTTATCGTGGCCACACGCTACGTCAGCGACCCGAAAGAAGAACCGCTCACGATGTATCATTCCGAAGGCAGCCGCTATGTGGTAGAAAATGGCACCACGCGCCTGGAAGCCCCACAAGATAATGACAATGCAGTGCTGGTGGTTTCTGAAAAACTAACCGATGATAAAGATTGGACGATGCTTCCTCCTAATCATTTGGTGATTGTGGAATCTTCCCTCAACGTGCGCATTCGACCCATTGCCGATTAAGTGGAGAGGCTGATAATTCTTATTACTTTTGCCAAAATTTGATCACGTGACGTACGACATCATTGTAGTAGGCGGAGGTATTGTTGGCTTAGCAACTGCCTTACAACTCAAGAAAGAAAAACCGAATCTTTCCATTCTACTAGTAGAGAAAGAGAATGAATTAGCCAAACACCAAACGGGCAACAACAGCGGTGTGATCCATTCCGGCATTTATTATAAGCCGGGAAGTTTAAAGGCCACCAACTGCTTACGCGGATACGATTTGTTGCTGCAATTCTGCAAGGAAAACGAAGTGCCGTTTGAACTATGTGGAAAAATCATTGTAGCAACGGACAAGCCGGAGATCGAATTGCTAAACAATTTATTTGTGCGTGGTCAGCAAAATGGGTTGCAGAATCTGAAGCGTTTGTCAAAAGAGCAACTGAAAGAACACGAGCCACATGTAACAGGGCTGGAAGGAATCTTTGTGCCCCAAACCGGCATTGTTGATTATAAAAAAGTAGCGGAGAAATACGGTGAAGTATTGCGCCTTCAAGGAGCTGCGATCCACCTCGGGGAAAAGGTGATCAACATTCACAAAGAAGAAAAACAAGTAACGGTAGAAACGAGTCAAACAACCTACACCGCACAGTTGGTCATCAATTGTGCCGGTTTGTATTCCGATAAAGTGGCAAGGATGACGGTAGAAGATTTGAATGTAAAAATCATTCCGTTCCGTGGTGAATACTTCAAGCTGCGAAAAGAGAAAGAATACCTCGTCAAAAATCTGATCTACCCCGTTCCCGATCCGAACTTTCCATTCTTAGGCGTACACTTTACACGCATGGCCAAAGGAGGTGTCGAAGCAGGACCAAATGCGGTGTTGGCTTTTCAACGAGAAGGATATAAAAAATCGCAAATCAACTTAGCGGAGCTAGCGGAAACATTGGCTTGGCCGGGCTTTCAAAAGGTAGCGGCAAAGTACTGGCGCACGGGCATGGGTGAAATGTATCGTTCGTTTTCGAAAGCTGCTTTTACAAAAGCTCTTCAGAAACTAATTCCTGAAATTCAAGAGAGTGATTTAGTAGAAGGTGGTGCAGGCGTGCGCGCTCAAGCGTGTGATCGCACCGGTGGATTGGTGGATGACTTCCTGATTTTGGAAGACAAGCAAGTGATTAATGTTTGTAATGCACCATCACCTGCAGCTACGTCATCACTGGCGATTGGTGAAACGGTGAGTAAGCTAGCGCTGAATCGGTGGTGAGAATACCCGCAGCGCCAAACCGGCTTGCAATCCCCACACCGATACCGATTCATAGTATTGTTGATACACGCCACCCAGTGTGATGTAGGTATTCCAATATCCTTTGGAGGCAAGTCGGTATTCAAAGTGAGTGGCTAGTTCTCTGCGTGGAATGGCTCCCGTGGTAAAATCTTGCGCCAGACGATATTCCAAATTAGCCCCCAGATTTTTTTGCCCGCTTTGAAAGAATACTCCGTAGGTAGATTCAAAAAAAGATTCGCGACCGCCAAAGTTTTCTTTCATGAATCCCCCGCCAATACGTCCGATCACATGGCGGGTGGTGACTAAATTCAATTGCAGGATTTGCCAGTCGATTGAAGTGAGGTCTTCGTTGCCGGTAATTTTTTCTTCTAACAAATAATTGATCCGAAAGTCGGTAGAGAATAAGCCCCAGTTTCCGCGAATGCGCGGGTTCATTAAATAGTAACGAGATGGTTGGATAGCCGCCTGCGCGATGATGTCCAGCGACACGATGTATTCATTTTCGGAACGCTTATCTAATTTGTATTGCTGCCACACTCCGATTTCGCTGAGGCTGTTGATAAATACATCTACAAAAAAACCGCCACCTCCGGAGCCTCCTCCTCTTTTATCGCCCCCGCCTCCGGATTTTGAATTGGAAGTTGAGGCGTTTTTAATGTCGCCTACCTGTGCCAGCGAGTTGGTTGCAACCAAAAGGAACAAAAGGGGGATAATACTTCGCATAGCTCGATCTTAACTCGTAACCATACGAAACTTATAAAACTTGGTTGCATAAACCAAATCAGCTCTCTTTGCGAAGCACTTGCAATGGAGGTGTGGAAATCACCTCACGCGAGTTAAACCAACCGATAAACACAGTCAGAAATACCACCGATGACGTGATGATTGCCAGCTCCGGATAGTTCACAGCAAACTCCACTTCAAAAAAGAATTTGGTCAACACCCATCCGCCCCCCAGCGACAGAATCATTCCCGTAAGGGCTGAAAAAATACCGAGATACCCGTACTCGATTAAGGTAATGCGCATGATTTGTGAGGTGCGCGCTCCGATGGTGCGCAGCAGCACATTTTCTTTCATGCGCACAAACTTCGAGTTGACAACCGCTCCTGCCAATACGACCAGTCCGGTGATAATACTGAATAAAGCCAGGAAGCGAACGACTAAGCCAATCTTGCCGAAAAGCTCAGACACCGTGCTTAAAATCAAACGCAAGTCAATCAAGGATACATTTGAAAAGTCTCTGACCAGCGCCTGTTGAAATCTTGAGGCTACTTGCGGGTCATTCACACGCGTAGCGGCCACATAAATCTGAGGCGCATTCTCCAATACTCCGTTAGGGAAAACAAACAGGAAGTTCGGTGGATCTTTCGGCCAATTGATTTCGCGTATGCCGGCTACTTTTACTTTTACGAATACACCTTGCACATCAAACACCAGACTATCACCTAATTTCACGCGAAGCGTTTCGTGCATGCCTTTGGAAATCGTAACGTAAACCGAATCCTTTTTTCCTTTTTCAAATGTCTGAAGTTTTCCTTCGACTAGCTCTTCCGAACCGGTTAAGCTATCGCGATAGGTAACGCGGTACTCACGCGTCAGCGCCCACTCCGGAATTTTGGTTGTGTCCTTTTGGATTTCTTCTACCGTTCGTCCATTCACTTCTTTCAATCGACACGTGATGATGGGCACCACCTGATTGACCGGAAGATGATGCTCTTTAATTAACTGAACAACACCTTCCTTTTGATTCGGTTGAATATCAAATAATATGGTATTCGATTGATTTTTGTTTCCGGTAAACTCCACCTGATTCAATAAACTGTTTTGAATGATGTTGAGCGTTGAAATGATAAACGCACCTAATCCTATCGCCACCATGAGCACACGTGTTTGATTATTAGGACGAAACAAATTGGAGAGCGCATGTCGCCAGATAAACGAAGCCCTTACGGGGAAATACTTGCGCGCGATCCATAGCAAGAGTGTTGCCACGAGTGACAAACATCCTAACGCCACTCCGAGCCCCACTGTGAATAAACCACCCGAAATAAAACTGGAAGTTTGGTAGGATGCCGCCAGAATGGGGAAAAGAATGATGAGTGCCCACGCGAGCCATTTTGCTTTGGATTTTACTTTCACCTGATCAAAGTCTGCACGCAACACGGTGAGTGGTGGAACAAACCGCACGGCTAGCAACGGCAGCAGTGTAAACAAAACTGAAACAAGTGCTCCGAGAAGTATCCCTTCTGCAATAGCACGATACGAGATGGCAAAGTTTAACTGCAACGGAATGTATTCTTTGAATGCGTATGGAATAATTTGATGAATGCCCACGCCTACTGCCGCACCGATTAAACTGCCGGCAACGCCCAACACAAAAATCTGAATGAAATAAATATTGAATGCCTGCCAGCCCGATGAACCAATGCATCGCAAAATCGCTACTTCATCGCGCTTTTCACGCGCATAGATATGTACTGAACTCGCCACCCCGATGCAACCCAGTATAAGCGCCACAAAAGCGAGCATGGAAAAAAATTGATACACCGATTTGAATCCCTGACCAAGTCCTTCTCTTCGTGCCTCGACCGTTTCATAACCGAAACCCCATTTCTTCGAGAGTGGTTTTACTTTTTCAATCAGTGCTTTGGTTTGTGCCTCCGAATTTGTTTTGATATAAATGCTATAACCTACCCGACTTCCATATTGCACGAGGCCGGTAGAGTCGAGGGCAGAAAGTGAAATGTAAACAGCGGGAGCCAACGTAGAGGTAAGGCCACCACCACCGGGAATTTTTTGAACCACCCCGGCTACCTTAAACATTTTATTTCCAACCTTAATCGAATCCTCTGAACTTACCTGGTATTGAGACGCGAGCGATTCATCGAGCATGGCAAATTGTCCTGTCTTTACCAATTCATAGGCGTTGGCAGGTTGTGTTACGAGCTCGCCATAAAAAGGAAAATCACCTTGCAGTGCCGTTAATTTTACAAGCCGCGATTGCTGCGTGTTCATGAACATCACCATCGAAGCCATGTCGGCATCACCTGCCATCTTCACGGAGGTGGGCTCGATCGTTTGAATGATTTCAGGATCAAACTTCTTTGTTCCGTTCAACACCAAATCGGCACCCAGCAATTCTTTGGCATTGCGATTGAGCTCATCTTGTAATGAGTAATTGAGTGAGCTGATGGCCACGACTGCTGCAATTCCTGTGATCAAGGATGCGGAAAATAAAAACAAGCGCGACAGATTATGGCGACCATCGCGCCATGCCATCTTCCACACCCAAGGATCTTGAAAGATATTCTTTGTTTCTTTTTTTATTTTAATGATATACTCGATCACAGCAATTGTAGTAAAGGGTCAGAAATAAATCAGGCGTGTGAGGCAACAGCCGTTTGGCGCTCATTCACTAAGCGGCCACCTTTCATCTGCAACACGCGTTCTGTTTTCTCGGCAAGTTCGAGATTGTGCGTAACGAGCACCAAGGTGGTCTTTGCTTCGCGGTTGATTTCAAACAGCAGTTGGGTAATTTGCGCTGCATTTTCTTCATCGAGATTGCCCGTGGGTTCATCGGCAAACAAAATGCGGGGTGATGTCATAAACGCGCGCGCCATGGCTACGCGCTGCTGTTCGCCTCCCGAAAGTTGTGTAGGATAATGATGCAAGCGATCACCCAATCCCACACGACCCAATAAGTCTTTCGCTTTTGGTAAGATGTTTTTCTCGCCTCGCAGTTCTAAAGGAATCATCACATTTTCAACAGCCGTGAGTGTGGGCAGTAATTGAAAATTTTGAAACACAAAACCCACATACTGGTTGCGCACGTAAGCACGATCATCTTCACTCATGGAATTCAGTTTGAATCCCATCAACGAAATAGTGCCGGAAGAGGGAACATCTAATCCGGCACACAATCCCAACAAGGTTGTTTTACCGCTACCGGATGGGCCAATGATGGCCACACTGGTGCCGGTCGCCACCTCAAAAGACACCGCATCCAGCACAGTCAGTGATCGCTCTCCGGATTTATAAACTTTCGATAGCTGTTCGCATTGAAGAACCAATTCACTCATAGTAATAAGAATAGATTAACCAAAGATTCTTAAAATCGTTAATTGTGCCTAATTTGTTTCGGTATTTAACAAAAGAAAAACATTTTAGCCTTATGGTCGGTAAAGGTATCATTCTTATTGTAGTGTTTCTATTTTTTCAAAGCGCGCCCACGCCTAAAACCATTCTCTTCTTTGGCGATAGCTTGACAGCAGGCTACGGATTGTCTCCTGAGAATGCTTTTCCGGCACTGATTGAAAAAGAGTTAAACAAAACGCAGAAACGTGTGCGTGTGATCAACGGAGGCTTGAGTGGCGAAACATCGGCCGGTGGCTTTTCACGAATCGATTGGGTGCTGAAACAACCGGTGGATATTTTTGTATTAGAACTAGGCGGTAATGATGGCCTTCGCGGTTTGCCACTCGATCAAACACGCAAAAACTTACAAGGCATTATCGATAAGGTGAAAGCTAAAAACCCAAAGGTAAAATTAGTATTGGCGGGCATGATGGTGCCTCCAAACATGGGCAAAGCTTATAGCGATGAGTTTAAAGAAATCTTTCCGGCACTGGCCAAAAAAAACAATGCAACACTGATGCCTTTTTTGTTAGAAGGTGTGGGTGGCGATGAAAAACTCAATCAGGCAGACGGCATTCACCCGAATGAAGCGGGACATAAAATAGTGGCTAAAAATTTGGGCGCGATTTTATCGAAGCTGCTATAACTTACAGTCCTTTGGCAATCAGTTCTACCCAATAGGAATACATTTTACCGGACGGATGCAATCCGTCTGCTGCTACAAGAGCCGGGTCATTTAATCCATCGCGCGAAATTTCGGTGATGTTGAAGTACTTAATACCGAGCTTATACGTAATGCGTGCGTTGATTTCGTTGAATAAGTCTATTGCAGCGGAGATAGTGGCTTGTTTGGGTTTACCAAATGGTGTGTATCCATAATCCGGTATCGACACCACAAATACACTTTCCTTTTTACCTTTCGCAAGGTGAATCGCCCACTTTAATAAAGCTTCAAACTCGGCTTCGTATTCTTTTGAAGATTTTCCCTGGTATTGATTGTTTACACCAATCAGTAAAGAAACCATGTCATAGTCGTTCTTCAACTGCGCAATGGTCATGGCGTTTTTCAAATTGTCGGTCCGCCAGCCGGTAGTTGCAATGATAGTGGGCTTGCCGTAATCTACATTTCTCTTGCGCAAGGTATCCGCCAATTGATTGGGCCAGCGCTCGGCTTCGGTCACGCTTTCTCCAATGGTGTAGGAGTCACCAAGCGCCAGGTATTTCAATGATTGTGCATTACCGGATGTTGAATTCATACAAAGAATAATTACGAAAGCTAATTTAAGCATCCAAAGATGAAATGTGGTAAGTGGTAAAATTCGATTCATGAATAAAATTACTTTAGTTTCAATGAAACGTTGGCCAGTGCTTGTACTTTGCTACATTCATAGCTTAATACACATTCGAATTAAGTGTTTTTTTGAATGAATGTCAGTAAATTAATTAATAATTAGATTAACACACCAATGAGCGCTGATCAAGTATTCCAAATTTGCAATTCCATCGCCCCTATTGGCTGGATTTTGCTGGTGTTCCTTCCCAAATGGAAATGGACTAAACAAATCGTAGTTGCCGGAATACTGCCTCTCTTACTAGGCATTGTGTATTTAAACATCATTATCCTTCATTTTGGTGATAGTGGCGGTGATTTCAATTCTTTAAATGGGGTGATGCAATTATTCACCAGCAAGTGGGGTGTCACAGCCGGTTGGATTCATTATTTAGCATTCGACTTATTTATCGGCAGTTGGGAATTAAGCAATGGGCAGAAAAATGGAATCCATCATCTGTTGCTGATTCCATGCTTGTTGCTTACCTTTTTATTCGGCCCTATCGGACTGATTCTTTACTTCGTGGTTCGGTTCGTAAAGACTAAAAAATTCCTGCATGAAAATTTTTGATTTGCTCGACAACATCAAGAAACAAAACGGATTGTTGTATTGGATGGGCGTTGCGAACATTCTATTATTCGCAGCCTGTTTTATTTTTTACTTTTTTGATTCGCGATTGATTATGGGAATCAATCCATGGATCAAACCAATGAAGTTTGGATTAAGTGTAGCGCTCTACTGTTGGACATTCGGTTGGCTACTTCAATTTCTGGTCAGCCGATTCAATATCAAACTCATCAGCTGGGTAGTTACTATTTGCATGATTGCCGAAAACGTGATTATCACCATTCAGGCAGCCCGGGGAGTAACCTCTCATTATAATATTAGTTCAGGTTTAGATGCCGCGCTTTTTGGAACGATGGGTGGTTTCATTGGAATAAACACAGCGGTTGTGTTTTATACACTTGTTTTGTTTCTGTTTTCTGAAACTACGCTGACTAAAAGTATACTGTTGGCATGGCGATTAGGGCTGCTTATTTTTTTGGTGGGAGGCATTTCAGGTGGCATGATGATTTCCAATCTCGCGCACACGATTGGCACTGCTGATGGATCAGAAGGAATTGCTTTTTTGAATTGGAGTAAAGTGGCAGGCGATTTACGAGCGGCTCACTTCATTACTTTGCATGGGCTGCAGGCCATTCCGCTCTTTGCCTTTTTCGTCTCTGATAAAACTAAAAGACCACTTTTGTTTACCACACTATTTTTTGTGGTGTATGCGCTTATTTGCATTCGGCTACATCAAGTAGCCTTGGCCGGAAGGCCATTCTTTGATTTCTTCTACGTATAAATTTCTACACGCGCGCTGCCAGCAGCAATTCGATATTCTTAAACTTCATATCAAACTTACGAGCAACCGATTCATTCGTAAGATGGCCTTTGTAGGTGTACACGCCTTTCATAAACCACTTGTGCGCAAAAATCATTTCTTCTACCCCACCCTCTTCGGCTGCACGTAAAATGGTAGGTGTAAAAATATTGCTTAATGCTGTAGTAGCGGTGTTCGCTACGCGCGATGCCACATTAGGCACGCAGTAATGAATGACATCATGCTTGCGGAAAACCGGATTGGCATGTGAAGTAATCTCCGATGTAGCCACACAACCACCCTGATCGATACTTAAGTCGATGATCAATGAATTCGGTTTCATGTGGCTTACCATCTCTTCGGACACTACATGACGAGCCCTCCCCTTCTCGGCTCTCAGCGCCCCGATCACCACATCCGCATTTTTTAAACATTCACTCAATGTAACCGTATCGATCGTGCTGGTGTAAAACTGATGACCCAGCGTATGTTTGATACGTCTCAGTTTATACAAATGATTATCGAACACCTGAATCTCTGCACCCAAGCTCAAAGCCGCACGCGCTCCATACTCTGCCACGGTGCCTGCGCCAATAATTACCACTTTTGTAGGAGGCACTCCGGTGATACCACCTAAAATAATTCCCTTACCACCACGAGCCGTACTTAAATACTCCGCTGCAATGAGCATCACCGTGCTTCCGGCAATCTCACTCATCGCGCGCACAATGGGCATGCCGCCTACTTTGTCTTCTATAAACTCATAGGCCAATGAAGTCACTCGCTTTTTGAGTAAAGCATTAATCCGCTCACTGCTGAGGTAACCCATTTGCAAAGCGGAAATCAATGTTTGTCCCGGACGGAAATAATCCAACTCTTCTACCGTAGGCGGTTCGATTTTTAAGATGATGTCTGCTTTATAAACCTCTTGCGGAGAATAAGCGATCTTCGCACCCGCTTCGCTGTATTGTTTGTCGGTGAACTTAGAACCTTCACCGGCCTTCGCCTCCACCCACACTTCGTGTCCATGATTTACGAGAAGTGCAACTGCATCGGGCGTCAAACTGATTCGATTTTCCTGCAACGAAATTTCTCTGGGCAACCCGATAAAGAAAGAGCTCTTGCCGCGTTTCACTTTCAGCATTTCTTCCTGTGGATACAGGCTGCTTTTGGCCAATGCCTCAAAGCCCGTTTTCTTCTTCTCTGACATAATGGATAGTCCGTGTTTGCGGATCGTTAACTTCTAACTGTATTTTAAAATAGCGCTCGGGCAGTAGTGATGGAATTTTCTCACTCCACTCCAACCAGCATAAATTACCCGATTCGAGGTATTCGTCTACACCAATGTCGTACGCTTCAGCTTCCGACTTCAGTCGATAAAAGTCAAAATGATAAATTGTTTTTCCTTCCCGATCCTGGTATTCATTGACAATCGAAAACGTGGGGCTTGAAACGGTATTCGTTACCCCCAACTGTTTTGCCATTGCTTTAATCAATGTGGTTTTGCCTGCACCCATTTCGCCATCAATCAGCCAAATGTGCTCACTCCGTGCAGCATCAATTATGTCTGCAGCCACCTGCTCTAATTCATTCAGGCTATATACCGTTTGCATCTGCTCTTCTACCTCAGGCATTTTTCGAAGTTAGTGAAATTACAGGAATGATCATTTCCTCCAAGCTCACCCCGCCATGCTGAAAAGTGTCCTTATAAAAATTCACATAGTAGTTGTAATTGTTAGGGTAAGCAAAGAATTGATCTTCGATGGCGAATACATACGTGGTCGACATGTTGGACTTCGGCAGGAAAAACTTCTCCGGCTTGGAAGCTTCCATCACTTTATCACCTTCGTAATTCAAATTTTTTCCTTGCTTGTAGCGCAGGTTGGTGTTCACGGATTTATCACCGATAATTTTAAATGGACGCTTCACGCGAATGGTGCCGTGATCGGTCGTAATGACCATCTTCACTTTCTTTTCAGAAATCTTTTTTAAGATTTCGAAGAGCGGTGAGTGTATAAACCACGACTTGGTAATGGAGCGATAGGCGGCTTCGTCCGGAGCCAACTCGCGAATCATCGCCATATCGGTGCGAGCATGTGAAAGCATATCTACAAAGTTGTAGACAATCACATTCAGATTATTGTTAAATAGATTATTGACTGAGTCGGCCAGATCGCGACCTTCCTCCAACTTTTTAATTTTATTGTAAGAAAACTTGACGTTGATATTGTTCTTCTTGAGCTGTCGAGCTAAAAACTCATCTTCAAAATTATTTTTGGATTCATCTTCGTCTTCACCTACCCACAAATCGGGATGGGTCTTCACCATGTCGGATGGCATCATGCCACTAAAAATAGCATTGCGCGCGTAGGCGGTAGTGGTGGGAAGTATAGAGTAATACGTCTCCTCCTTCACGATATTAAAAAATTCAGACAACAATGGCTCAATTACTTTCCACTGATCAAATCGTAGATTGTCGATCAAAATCAAAAATGTTGGCACCTCCGGAGTCAGTTCCGGCAAAACCTTTTTCTTGAATAACTGATGCGAAAGCAGCGGGCGATCCACATTCGGATTGTTCAACCAACTTTCATAGTTCTTTCGCACAAAGCGACAGAAGTTGGTGTTTGCCTCCACCTTCTGCGACTCCAGCACTTCGGCCATGTCGTGGTTTTCGGCATCGTCCATTTGCAATTCCCAAAAGACTAGTTTCTTGTAGAGCTCCGCCCACTGCTCGTGGTTCATGTCATCCAAAAATGCCATGCTGATTTTGCCAAACTCTTGTTGGTAACTGGAATTGGTTTTCTCAATCACTAATCGCTTGTTATCCAATATTTTTTTGATGGACAATAAAATCTGACTTGGGTTGATAGGCTTGATCAGGTAGTCATCAATCTTACCGCCAATGGCATCTTCCATGATGCGTTCCTCCTCATTTTTGGTAATCATAATTACCGGCAGATTGGGCTTATTGCTTTTAATTCTTGCCAATGCATCCAAGCCTGAAATACCAGGCATATTCTCATCCAGAAAAACCACATCATACTGTTTGGCTTCCGCCAACTCTACTGCTTCCGAACCATTATTGACCGGGGTAATATCATAACCGCGTTGTTGAAGGAAAAGAATGTGGGGCTTGAGTAAGTCAATTTCATCGTCCGCCCACAAGATGTTGTATCTTTGCATGAGTAAATTTTTCCGAATTTACGCAAATTACCATTGATCGAGAAGGCAAAACGCATAACAACTTGAATAAGAAAAAAATCATCAACGATCCGGTTTATGGATTTATCACCATTCCGAGCGAACTTATCTATGATTTGATTCAACATCCTTATTTTCAACGGCTGCGCTACATCAAGCAACTGGGCTTAAGCGATTTAGTCTACCCGGGTGCGCAGCATACGCGGTTTCATCACGCATTGGGCGCTATGCACTTGATGGGTCGTGCGCTCGAAAGCCTGCGGGCCAAAGGCATCGAAATCTCCGAAAAAGAAATGGAGGCTGCCCAGATTGCAGCTCTTCTCCACGATGTTGGTCATGGACCACTGTCACACACACTCGAAGAAACATTGCTGGCGGGTATTCACCACGAAAGTGTTTCGTATCTCTTTATGAAATCGTTGAATGAGCAGTTCAATCACTCGCTTGATCTGGTGCTACAATTGTTTCGCAACAGCTATCCACGCAAGTTCTTTCATCAGCTCATCAGCAGTCAATTGGATATTGATCGCTTAGACTACCTCATGCGCGATAGTTTTTTTACCGGTGTGATGGAAGGCACGATTGGCATCGACCGAATTATTGCCATGCTGAATGTCAGCAACGATCAACTGGTGGTAGAAGAAAAAGGAATCTTCAGCATTGAGAGTTTTATTAATGCACGCAGGTTAATGTACTGGCAAGTGTATCTCCACAAAACGGCTGTCAGTGCCGAACGGATGATGGTGAACATTATTCGCAGAGCCCAATATTTGTACCATGCCGGGGAGCCATTAATGTGCAGCGAATCATTAAAAGTCTTTTTGAAAGAAAATCATTCACTCGAAGACTTTACAGAACAACCTCACTTATTGGAATCGTTTGGGCAACTGGATGATAACGACATCTGGGGGGCTATTAAAATCTGGAAAGATCATAAAGATGAAATTCTGGCGGGGTTATGCAATCGACTGTTGTTGCGTGAACTCTTCCAATCCGACTGCGCAACTCGCCTATCAAAAAAGCTGAAATCGAAAGCGCGCGCGAGCAAATCCATCAATCGTTTGGCGTGTTGCGGAAAGATGCCAGCTATTTGTTTTCCTATGGGCGAGTGAGTAACGAAGCTTACATCACCGATGGCAAACCCATCAACATCTTAATGAAATCGGGTAAGGTGGTTGACATTGCGCTGGCTTCGGATTTGCCCTCTATTAAGGCGATTAGTAAAATCGTTGAGAAAAATTATATATGCTGGCCTAAAAATATATCTTTGTAAAAGAGGTAACAGGTTTTCTGAATAAATCAAGCGAAATTCCTGATCTCTAAACAGCGAGCTTATGGAATTTACCATTACACAAATTGCGGGAATGTTGGGTGGCCAGGTGAGTGGCGATGGAAATCAGAAAATCAACATGCTTGCTAAAATTCAGGATGCGAAGAAAGGTCAGATCGCATTCTTATCCAATCCGAAATACGAACAATACATTTATACCACGCAAGCCAGCGCGGTCATCGTTAAAAAAGATTTTCAAGCCAAAAAAGAAGTAGCAGCTACCTTGATTTTGGTAGATGATCCGTATAGCAGCTTCACGGTGCTTTTAGAAGAATATCACAAGATGATGAGCTTCCAAAAGTCGGGTGTGGAAGAGCCGAGTTTTATGGCAGCTAACTCCACCATCGGAGCGAATGGCTACCGAGGCGCTTTCTCTTACATTGGTAGCAATACCAAAATCGGCAATAATGTAAAAATCTATCCGCATGTTTACATTGGTGATAATGTAGTCATCGGCAACAACACCATTCTGCATTCCAATGTGAAGTTGTATGCGGGAACCAAAATCGGAAATGACTGTGTGATCCATGCCGGTACTGTTATTGGCAGCGATGGATTTGGATTCGCTCCACAAGCAGACGGAACCTACAAAACCATTCCGCAATTGGGCAATGTGATCATTGAAGATAAAGTAACCGTAGGCGCCAACACGGTGATTGATTGCGCCACCTTATTTGGTGATTCTACTATCATCCGCGAAGGCGTAAAACTCGATAACCTGATTCAAATCGCTCACAATGTGGAAGTAGGGAAGAACACGGTGATAGCCGCGCAGGCTGGCATTTCCGGATCCACCAAAATTGGAGAAAACAACATGATTGCCGGGCAGGTAGGTATTGCCGGGCACCTTGTGATTGCCAATAACACCAGCATCGGGGCACAAGCCGGTATTTCCAAGTCCATTAAAGATGAAGGTCAGCGTATTTTAGGCTACCCGGCCTTCGATATTAAAGAATATTTCAGGTCGTATGCGGTCTTCAAACGCCTGCCGGATCTAAACGATCGCCTGCGTGAGTTAGAAAAAAGGGTGCTTTCCACCGAAATCCCTGCGGAAACCGACTCATCCCGAGGTGAATAATCCCCGCTTTTCACCTTCTAATCACTGATTTAGACTTTGAGGTACCTCAAAAAAGGTGCTTTTTTGGTATATGTGTTAAATCTGGGTTAAATTTGCCCACTTTTTAAAAAATGCTAAATCACAAGCAGCAAACTATAAAGAAATCGGTCACCATTTCTGGTGTGGGCCTTCATACGGGGGTTCAAACGAACATGATGTTCCTTCCGGCCAAGCCAAACCATGGCATCAAATTCCAACGAATCGACCTTCCGGGTTCACCTATTGTGGATGCCGATTGCGACCGCGTGGTGGATGTTTCCAGAGGAACGACTATTGAAGAAAGCGGTGCACGCATCAGCACGATTGAGCATACCTTGGCTGCCTTGGTAGGTTTAGAAATTGATAATGTATTAATTCAAATTGATGGACCGGAGCCTCCCATTATGGATGGCAGCTCCATTCAATTTGTCAATGTTTTAAAAGAAGCCGGAGCAGAAGATCAAAACGCTTTGCGCGATTTCTTCGAAGTGCAGGATTCTATTTTCTATAAGGAAGCTGCTCGCAACGTAGAAATTGCTGCGTTGCCGTTAGACGACTATCGCGTGACAGTGATGGTAGACTATAACTCACCCGTGTTGGGCAGTCAGCATGCATCGATCACCAGCATTCAACAATTTGAAAAAGAAATTGCTTCGTGCCGCACGTTTTGCTTCCTCCACGAGTTGGAGATGCTCTATAAAAACAACCTGATCAAAGGAGGCGACCTGAACAATGCGATTGTGATTG
Source organism: Cyclobacteriaceae bacterium (assembly GCA_044228465.1). GTDB lineage: Bacteria > Bacteroidota > Bacteroidia > Cytophagales > Cyclobacteriaceae > ELB16-189. Next base: position 70,525 of record JBGAUU010000005.1, on the reverse strand, counting down.
TTGATCGTGTGGTGGAGCCTGATGAGTTGGACAACATCGCGAAGATGTTGAATAAACCGAAAGTAGAGGTTAAGAAAGAAGGTATTTTGAATAATGTCGAGCTACGCTACAATAATGAGCCAGCACGACATAAGCTTTTAGATATTATTGGAGATTTGGCATTGGCGGGTAGACCGTTGAAAGCTCAAATCTTAGCGGCTCGTCCCGGTCACGCGGCAAACGTTGCTTTCGCGAAGAAGCTGAAAAAGCAAATGCAGGAGGCCGGCAAGAAAGGTGTACCTAAATACAATCCATCATTACCACCGGTGATGGATATTAACAAAATCATCTCAACTCTTCCTCACCGTTACCCATTCTTGTTGATCGACAAGATCATCTATTTGGATAACGAGCGCGTGGTGGGTGTGAAAAACGTGACCATGAATGAAAACTTCTTTCAAGGACACTTTCCATTAAATCCGGTCATGCCAGGCGTTCTACAAGTAGAGGCCATGGCCCAGATTGGCGGCATTTTGGTATTGAACACGGTACCCGACCCTGAAAATTACTGGACATACTTTTTAGGAATTGATGAGTTCCGTTTTCGGAAAATGGTTTTGCCGGGCGATACATTGGTGATCCAATGCGATTTGCTCGCCCCTATCCGCAGAGGCATTGCTAAGATGTCGGGTAGAGCGTATGTAGGAAATACACTTGTTTGTGAAGGCACGATGACGGCCAGTATAGTAAGAAAAGATTTATGAGTTACCACCCACTGGCCAATGTGCACCCCGATGCAAAAATCGGAAACAATGTAGTAATCGAGCCTTTCGCAACCATCAAAGGTGATGTAGAAATTGGAGATGGAACCTGGGTTGGCCCTAATGCCATCGTCTGGGAAGGCAGTCGCATCGGAAAAAATGTAAAAATTTATCCAGGAGCCTCCGTATCGTCTATTCCGCAAGACCTCAAGTTTGCCGGAGAGAAAACAGAAACGCACATTGGTGATAATACGGTCATTCGCGAGTATGTTACCATCAGCCGCGGCACGAATGATAAATTCAAAACGGTCATTGGAAAGAATTGCCTGTTGATGGCCTACGTTCACGTAGCCCACGATTGTATCATAGGCAATAACTGTATTCTAGTAAATGCTGTGCAAGTAGCAGGACATGTCATTATCGAAGATTGGGCGATTATTGGCGGATCCAGCGCAGTACATCAATTTGTAAAAGTGGGAGCCCATGTGATGGTTTCCGGAGGATCATTGGTTCGCAAAGATGTTCCACCCTATACCAAGGCAGCCCGAGAGCCCCTCACCTACTGCGGAATCAATTCCATTGGCTTACGCAGAAGAGGCTTCGATTCCGATAAGATTTCAGAAATTCAAGAAGTGTATCGCTACATCTTCTTAAAGGGGCTCAACAATGCCAAAGCCATTGATTTGGTGGAAAAAGAATTGCCCGCCAGCACGGAGCGCGATTACATCCTCAATTTCATTAAAGCTTCAGAGCGGGGCATCATGAAAGGAATCTCAAACGGAATTGGATCTTTTGAATGAAGATTGTAACCAACAATCTCAGCAAGCGATACAATCGAGAATGGATTTTCAGAAACTTCTCCTACGAGTTTCAACCCAAACAAACCTACGCCATTACGGGGCCTAACGGCTCCGGAAAATCTACATTACTGCAAGTATTGTGGGGACAGTTGCCGCCATCCGGTGGTGAAGTGAATCATTGGGTCAACGAAAAGCCTCTTGCCGTGCAAGATGTATTCTCGTCCATTGCCATTGCAACGCCTTACATGGATTTGATTGATGAATTCACCTTACGGGAAATGGTGCAATTTCATTTCCAGTTCAAGAAAATAAGAAGCAACAAATCGTTGGAGGAAGTGATTGACTTAACCGGGCTAAAGAGTTCTGAAAACAAACACATTTCGAATTTTTCAAGCGGAATGAAGCAGCGGCTGAAGCTTTCACTTGCTTTTCATACCGAAGCCAGTTGCTTATTTTTAGATGAACCTACTACTAACTTAGATAAGAAGTCCATTCAATGGTATTGGGATCATTTGGTTGAAGCGCAGCGCACCACTACCCTTTTAATTGCTTCAAATAATGAAGAAGAATATCCTACCGATGCCGGTAAAATTGACATTTTGAGATATAAATAAGGGTTACATACTGAACAAACCCTCGATTAACTAATACCTGAGCATTTTGAGCCCCATTTTTTTTTACAAACTCATTTTAGTAAGTTTAAAGGTCAATTTTAGTAGCTGATGACTCCGGCAAAGGTTAATAGAAAAATGACACGCATTTAAAACCAAAAAATAGTATCTGATGAAAGCATTGAAATTACTTGTGTTGATGGTAGCCGTAGGAGCCCTATTTACATTTTCAAGCTGCGGAGGTGGAGGATCGACACCTGAGCCGGTGGCTGACCAACAATTAACCAAACTGAGTAAAACTTGGAAATTGACAGCTGTAACTAGAAATGGAAGCCCAACTGATGCTTCTGCTCTTGCTTATAGTACCTCGGGTACCTCCCAGTTTAAACTAACAATTACAGGAACAAAAGGAACCACATCATTCGCATATACTACTACAGGGAATCCTGCTACTGGTAGCGTTTGGAAAGGTTCTGGAACTTGGGCTTTTGGTTCTGATCCCCTAACAATGATTAAGCGAGATGCGCCTGTAGCTCCAGCCACAACCCCACCTGCATTAGAGGTTACATATACTGTTACTACTACAACATTAGAAGTTCGATTTCCTTTCAGCGGTACAGGTTACACTAATCAAGGAAGAGTTGAACAAACTGATGGTGCTTGGGTATTTACCTTCGGACTATAATCAAAAAACGACTTTTAGAAAAAAAGCCCTCGATTCGAGGGCTTTTTTAGTTTCAAGCATTTCTTGTTACCACTGTAGCACTAGCTTGGGCCATAGGTAGTACCACCATATCGGCAATCACTACGTGCGCTGGTCTGGTAAGGACATATAAAATGGTATCTGCAATATCATTCGCGTAAAGCGGTGTAAGTCCCTGATAGACTTTCTTGGCTCTTTCTTCATCACCTTTAAATCGTACCAATNACAGCCACCATAAGGATAGTGAGGAGTCCGTCTAACTGTCAAATTCTGAGAAAGGCAGCAGACCCTGTTCAGCCAGTCAACGCAGATGGTGAAACACCTGCTGTTGATGCCATTTCAGCTTATCCTAATCCGGCTATTGATAAGATTACAATAGCCGTACCATGGAAGGCGCAACAGACAACACCTGTTGATTTGTATGATGTAAATGGAAAAGTGGTGGCATCCACTAATTTACAAACAGGGCATTGGAAAACAGAAATGGATTTGAAAGCCATTCACGATGGAGTCTATATCGTCCGGGTAATGAATGGAGGTTTAATCAATACAGTAAAGGTAGTAGTGATGAGAAAGTAAGGTGTCTTCTAAACATCAAGTATAAATGAGGCTTCTTTATCTAAGAAGTCTCATTATTTTATTGATAAGTCAGCCAATAGCTTCAAGATTCCGAAGTGGTGGGCTCTGTTCCTACTTTGGATCAAATCAAACCTTATTTTCACCCATTTCTCGTCACTGCGGTTGCGCTGGCTTGTGCAACTGGCAACACCACCATATCGGCAATCACTACGTGCGCTGGTCTGGTAAGGACATATAAAATGGTATCTGCAATATCATTCGCGTAAAGCGGTGTAAGTCCCTGATAGACTTTCTTGGCTCTTTCTTCATCACCTTTAAATCGTACCAACGAAAACTCAGTATCCACCATGCCCGGATGAATGGCTGTTACTTTTATTCCAAAAGGGTTCAAATCCATGCGCATACCTTTAGTAAGGGCATCTACCGCAAACTTGCTGGCACAATACACATTGCCATTCGTGTACACTTCCTTGCCGGCAATAGACCCTAAATTGATGATATGGCCACTCTTACGAGCAATCATTCCCTCCATCACCTGCTTGGATACATACAGTAAGCCTTTCACATTAATGTCAATCATGGCATCCCAATCGTCTTCACTTCCGGTTTGCACCGGATCCAGACCATGGGCATTCCCAGCATTATTAATCAATACATCGATTTCTTTCCACCCAACGGGGAGTGAAGTAAGTGCCTTTTTTACTTCACTGCGATTGCGCACATCGAAACAAAGTGAGGTTACTTTGGTGAAAGCAGACAATTCTTGCGTTAGTTTTTCCAGTCGGTCTTTTCTCCTTCCACAAAGAATCAATTGAAATTGGTTTTGTGCCAAAATTCTCGCGGTAGCCTCACCAATTCCAGACGTTGCGCCTGTTACCATCGCGATGCGTGCAGCGTTTATCATAAATAAAATTTTAAGAATTATTGAAAGATGAGATAAATCCCGATCGTATTTGTATTGAGTCGGGAAATGGGATCTTTATAAACACTGGGATTGTCGCCCAGCATATCTACAATGCCTCGGGAAAATCGTAGTTCAGGAGAAAATTTGAAAAGCGGAAAATAAAAATCAAAGCCAAAGCCTGCATCTAAACTTATATTACTCTTCACAATCGGGATGGCATCCGAAGAATTTTGCACATCGTTTTTTCCGGATGCTTCGATAGCCGGAGTAATTCCCCCCACCATGTACATGCGCACATTGCCTCGCCTCATCGACTTGTATTTTAACAATAAGGGGAACTCAACCATCGTGGTTTCTACCTGCTGCGACTGTACTCTACGATCAGTAAAGTAGTAAGTAAGGCGATGAGAATAAAAACCGGCTTTGGGCATTAAGCGCAAATCTAAAAATTCGTTGACACGGTAATTCACCAAAAAGCCAAGTGAAAAACCGGGAATGTAGTCCGGTTGAACCGAGTGAACCGTATCCAGGCTTTTCGTGACAAATTGGTTGGAATAATTTACTTCATAGCCCGAAGTGTGCAATCCGATGGAAAATCCATAGCTGATTCTACGTTGATCGTAATCGGGATTATTTTGACGCGCCCATCGAAACAACTGTGCTTCCGTTGCATGGTAACTCAATAAACTTGCGAACAAGATTATTTGGTACCTGAATACAAAGAGCTTATGCCAAAGGTGAGTGGTTTGCATGAAGTGTTTTTATATCCCAGTTCATCTAAAATCTTTGTGAAGTCTTTTCCATCAGGAAATGCGTTTACCGATTCGGGCAAGTAGGTGTAGGCATGCGAATCTTTGGAGAACAGTTTGCCGATGGTCGGTGTGATAAACCGAAAATAGAACGCGTATAATGGTTTGAACCAAAACGAAACCGGCTTCGAAAACTCCAGAATGACCACTCGCCCACCAGGTTTTAGTACTCGCAGCATATCGGCCAGTCCCTTTCTCAAATCTTCAAAATTACGTACCCCAAATGCAACGATGATGGCATCGAACATATTCTCTTGAAAAGGAAGGTTTTCAGAATCACCCGTTCGCATTTCAATAATTTCACTCACGCCTTTCTCCTTCATTTTCTGACGCCCAACTTCCAACATTCCTTCGGAAATATCAACTCCAATGATTTTAGAGGGCTTTAAAGACAGCGCTTCTAAGGCAAAATCACCGGTGCCGGTGGCGACATCCAAGATTAATTTGGGTTGATCTTTCACCAGCATTTTCACGGCTTTTTTACGCCAATGAATATCGATACCAAAACTCAAAAAATGATTGAGGAAATCGTAATTACCGCTGATGGTGTCAAACATTTTGGCTACTTGAAGCTTCTTGCCTGCCACATCGTTTTTATAAGGAACTACCGCCAAAGCTCGTCTTTTAAAGGATTAACAAATCGGAAACAAAGATAATAGAGTTCATATAGAGTAACTAACTACCCTAAACACTAAAAAGTATCCTTTGTTGGCGATTAATTGCTCAGCACTTTGAACTCTACCCTGCGGTTGAACTGGCGACCTTCTAACTCGTCATCGTTGCTGGCCAAAGGTTTACTTTCGCCATAGCCTACCGTTTTGATGCGTCTGGTATCAATTCCTTTCGAGGTAAGGAAACTCTTCACGGCATTGGCTCTGCGTTCTGAAAGAATTTTGTTCGTCAGATTATCGCCCACGCTATCGGTGTGGCCACCAATTTCTACTTGTAAGTTGGTATTCTGTTTCATCATCGTTTCCAACTTATTCAATTCGCTGTAGGATTCGGTTTTGAATGTAGCCTTGTCAAAATCAAAATAGATGTTGCGCAAAATAGATACCACGCCCACTACCAATTTTCGCATTTCTACTGTCTTCGTAATCGTATTTTCTTTGGTGGTGGCACCGGGCACTTTCACCGTCAGATTTTGAAATACATAACCCTCTTGCTCAACCGAGAGCCGGTATTCTTTCGCTGCGCTGGATGGAATGGTAAATTCAATCACGCCTCCGCCTTGCTCTACGGCTCCAACCATCACTTTGTCTTTCAATCCTTGCATTCGCACTTTGGCCTCTAAAGGATTTTTACTATCTGAGTCCACTACTTTCACAATGTATTTGATTGGAATGATGGCGGGTTTTTCAGGTTTTTTCGGTTCTGGTTTTGGCTCAACTTTAGGCTCAGGTTTTGTTTCCACAGGAGCTACAACTACGGGTGGTGTTTCTTTTGGGGTCTCCTTAGGAGTTTCTACAACCGGCTCGGGTTTCACAGGCTCGGGTTCCTTCGCTGCCACAGGTGGTGTTTTTGGTTCTTCTTGCGAGGGCGTAATCATGTAGATATCTGAGTAACCTAGGCCATCCTCTCGCACGGAAGAGTAATACCACTTGTCGCCTGACTTAGTGCCCGAGATGAACACATCGTTATCCGGAGTATTGATCGGATAGCCCATATTTTCGGGTTCGCTCCACTCATTTTTATCTTGATTGATCAGATTTGATTTGAAAATATCAAACCCTCCCATTCCTTTTCTGCCCATCGAACTGAAGTAGAGTGTTTTTCCATCATAATCAATGTATGGACCGTCTTCATCGTATTCGGTATTTATGGTCGGCCCCAGATTTTTTACTTTGCTCCACTCACCGCGGCTATCTTTCGTGCAAACATAAATGTCTGATCCACCCAATCCACCCGGACGCTCGCTGGCAAAATACAAATGTTCACCATCTTTGGTAATAGATACCGAGGACTCGCGATAAGAAGAATTGATGACACCCGGTAAGGCTTCTACACTACTCCACGTTCCATCTTTCTGTCTTTCGCTATAGAAAATATCACCTGCTCCTTCATCTTTATAAATGAATAGCATATTTCCATCTGGAGAGAAAGCCAGATTAGAGTCAAAAAAACGTGTGTTGATGGAAGGGCCAATGTTCTTGGCACGTTGCCAGTTAGCACCATTTTTGGTAGAGGTGAAAATATCTTCATAGGGTTTGTTATCATCCGCCACGTTTTCGTAGGTATTACCATCACGTCTGCGTGTAGTGAAAATGATTTCATCCTCTGAAGCATTCAGTACGGGAGCATAATCTTCAAACTCTGAATTGATTTCACGTCCAAGATTGACAATAGAGAAAGGCTTAGGACTTGCAATAAATTCTTTTCCGTTAATACACTCCAAAATCTTCCGATCCACTTCTTTCATTTCAAACTTATCCTTACCCTGATAATTGCCCTTTTTGGCCAATTTGTTTTTATAAAGGGTATAAAAAGTAATAGCCTTATCAAATTGTAGACCTAAATGATAGCTCCAGCCAATCCAATACTCTAAATCAAAACGATAATCCGGATTTTGGCGATAAACACGTAAGAAATACTTAACTGCTAATTCCTTACCTACAGTATTCATGTACAGTCGCCCCGCTTCAAAGTTGGCCTTAATAAAGGTGGTGTCATAATTGGCGGCTGTAACCATCAGGTCTCGGGCATCATCTTCTGCTTTGGTTTCAGCAAGAATTAATTCGGCCTGTTCCATATACACTTTTGCTTGCTCTTTGTCCTGTTCCTGAGCAAGCAGTGATTTTAATCCAACCAAGAGGGAGAAAGCACTGATTAAGATCAGTACCCTTGAAAGGTTATACATATGTTAAAAAATGGGCTATTACACTGTTAAAAAATGAATTCAAGAGTTTACAACATAACCAACACGTTTCTTACATTATTAGTAATTTGCGGTTCAATTAATACTTTAAGATATGATCATCAAGTCGGCTGAGTTCGTGATAAGCAATACCGACTACCAAAAATGCCCTCCATCGGCCAAGCCGGAATTTGCCTTTATTGGCCGCTCGAACGTGGGTAAATCCTCGCTGATCAACATGTTGGTGCAGCGGAAAGATTTGGCTAAAGTTTCCGGAACACCCGGTAAAACCCAAACGATCAACCACTTTCTGATTAACAATGCGTGGCATTTGGTGGATTTACCTGGTTACGGATTTGCTCGGGTAAGCCAGGAAGCACGGTGGAATTTTGGTAAGATGATTGAAGAGTATTTGCAAAACCGGGCGCAATTGTTTTGCACGTTCGTGTTGATTGATTCACGGCATGAGGTTCAAAATATAGACCTCGATTTCATCAACTGGATGGGCATTAAGCAACTTCCGGTGGCTGTTTTGCTCACCAAAACGGATAAGCTTAAAAACAGTGAGTTGGAAAAATCGCGCAGAAGCATTGAGCAAACATTATTTAATCATTGGGAAGACCTCCCTCCTATTTTTATTACTTCAGCCGTTAAGAAGTCTGGTCGCGATAAGGTACTCGACTTTATTCAAACCGCTATTGATAGCCAAAAAAATGTTTAGTTTTGCACACTCAAAAAAATAACAAATGGAGCTAAAAGACATTGCATCGGTAAGTGGAAAGGGTGGCTTGTTCAAAATCATTAAGCCGGGAAAAACCGGAGTGATTCTGGAATCGTTGGACGATGCGAAAACCAAGTTAGTTGTGGGTGGCAATCAGCGCATGTCTTTGTTGAGTGAAATCTCCATTTACACCACAACCAAAGAAGGAACCGAATCATTGGAAACCGTTTTGATCGCGATCAAAAATAAATACGGTAATGAATTAGGTGTAACACCTGAGTCAGACGCAGCTCCATTGCGCGCTTTCTTAAAATCAGTACTCCCTACCTTTGATGAAGAGCGTGTGTACGTTTCAGATATGAAGAAACTGGTGAAATGGTATCTCCTTCTCACCAAATTAGCTCCGGAAGTTTTTACGCCATCCGCGGAAGCGAAAAAAGAAGCCTAAAAGCTACTTCACAAACCCGATTGCTTTTTCAACCATCTTCACCGACCCTACATAAAATGGGGTGCGCTGGTGTAGGTCTTTGGGTTTAATTTCCATAATTCTTCCTTTGCCATCAGATGCAATGCCTCCGGCTTGTTCGGCAATAAAGGCGAGAGCGTTGCATTCGTACATCAAGCGGAGTTTTCCGTGCGGATCTTTGGCCGTAGCGGGATAAATGTAAATGCCTCCCTTTAGCATGTTGCGATGGAAATCAGCTACCAGCGAACCAATGTAGCGCGCGGTGTAATTACTCTCTTTACAAAATTTCAAATACTCATTGACTGCCGGAGAAAATGAATTGGCGGATCCTTCATTGATGGAATAGATTTTTCCGTTTTCAGGCATCGTCATATCCGGGTGTGAAAGCACGTATTCACCCAAAGTAGGTTCGTAGGTAAAACCATTTACACCATGCCCGGTTGTGTAAACCAACATGGTAGACGATCCATACAAAATGTATCCGGCAGCCACCTGATCATCGCCTGTCTGCAAAATATCTTGCTCATTAATCGGTTCACCTACTTTACTTTTTCTGCGATAAATAGAAAAGATGGTTCCAATCGAAACATTCACATCGATGTTGGAAGAGCCGTCCAGCGGATCAATTGCAATCACATAGTTGCCTTCATTATTCAAATCGACAAACGATTCGGTTTCTTCGCTGATCAGCGCACACACCTCACCACCTTTGCTGAGGGCCCGCGTAAAACGAATGTTGGCCAAAACATCGAGTTTCTGTTGTTGTTCGCCTGTAGAGTTTTGCGAACCCATAGCGCCCATGATGTCAATCAAACCGGCTTTATTAATCTCGCGGTTTACCACCTTCGAAGCCAGGGCGATGTCGCGGAGGAGCTGAGAGAGTTCGCCACTGGCATATTGAAATTGGTCCTGATTGTTCTTGATAAATCGATCCAACGCGGTGCCGATGGGCAATGCAATGCGAGAAGCTTCCATAAAGTCTAAATAAACAGATTTTGATCACTAAATTTCGGCCACAAATATACTTTGCAAACGTTTGAAATACCTATTTTAGATGAATATCTTTAAATTCGGAGGGGCTTCGTTAAAAAGCAGCGACCGCATTGAGCAGGTAGCGCATATTATTAATTCTCAGGCCAAAAGACCTTTATTGATAGTGGTTTCTGCCATGGGTAAAACCACCGATGCGTTGGAACGGTTTGTAACGGCCGCTCTCGCCAAAACATCTGCAGAAAGCGAAATACAACCACTCAAAACCTATCACCTTCAATTGATTAAGGAATTGAAATTGCCTGCCGAAGTTGAAAAGGAAGTTTCGGTCCTTTTCCGTGAATTAGAACTTGCCACACAAAAAACGGGTGAGCGAGATTTGGTTTACGACAGCATCGTTTCTTTTGGCGAAATCATTTCTTCGAAGATCATTGCGGCTTTTTTACAATACAAAGGATTTTCAGTTCAGTGGGTGGACGCCCGAAAATTTATTCAAACGGACAACTCCTTTCGGGAAGGAAAAGTGAATTGGGATGAAACCAAGCAACGAATCAGTCAACTGAAATTCGGAGCGAACGAAGTTTTAATCACACAAGGATTTATCGGCTCCACTCCTACGGGTGAAACCACAACGCTGGGGCGCGAAGGTTCGGATTTTACGGCCGCCATTTTTGCTTCGTGTCTTCAGGCAGAAGGTGTCACCATCTGGAAAGATGTGCCGGGGGTAATGAGTGCTGACCCCAAGCGAATTGCGAATGCCATTGTGTTTGACGAACTGCCCTATAAGGAAGCGGCTGAGATGACCTACTACGGTGCCAATGTGATCCACCCAAAAACCATCAAACCGCTGGCGAATAAGAAAATTCCGCTATACGTAAAATGCTTTCTCGATCCACAATTGCCCGGCACCAAAATACACGAGTGTAAAGTAGATCGCCTGCCGCCCCTGATTGTGTATAAAGAAAATCAGTGCCTTGTGTCGTGTAAGGTAACCGATTACACGTTCGTAGATGAAACTCAAATAGGCATCATCTTTCAAGCGCTGACAGATCTGAACTTGCGGGTGAATGTCATGCAGAATTCGGCTATCTCTTTTTCATTTTGCATCGACTACCGCGAAGACAAAGTATTGAAACTAATCGAAAAACTGAGTCGTAATTTTGAAGTGTACTACAACGCCAACCTGACATTGATTACCATCAAGAATTATGATGCAGCTACTTCCGGGCACTACCGAAATATGAAGGGAGTACTTCTTGAACAATCTTCCCGTTCTACTTTGCAGGTGTTGGTGAAACCGGTGGAGTAGTCGTGAGGTGATCGACTAAATTTCGGGTGGAACGATGGAGGATATCAAAAACCTCCTGAAAATCTTTTTCAGAACCGTAGTAGGGATCGGGCACATTGCCCCTTCCTTCCGGATCAAACTCACGCATCATTTTTATTTTGTGCGAATACGTGTTGATTACATCCAGCCTGCGAATGTTTTGAAAATTCTGTTCATCCATTGCCAGAATGAGATCAAACACTTTTAAATCGTGGATGGAAAGTTGTCTACCAACATGCTGAATGGAAACACCATTCTTTTGTGCGTTGCGAATAGTACGCGGGTCCGGGGGATCGCCCACATGATAATTGGCAGTGCCGCAAGATTCAGCCAAAAAATCGTCTTCCCGATTCAATAACCGGCAATGGTGTTGAAAAACGGCTTCTGCCAGTGGTGAGCGGCAAATATTCCCCAGACAAACAAATAATACTTTTACCATACACAAAATTACTACCGGATGGTTACAAAAAATAAATGCCCTGTATTTATTCATGCATAGTACATAGTACGCCTTTGGTTAAGACTGGCCCCTTCAAACGAGAAGAGGCCTTTCTTTTTTATGGCAAACTTTTTCAAGTATTGTTTAGCTTTGGGGATTAACCTACCACAACTATGGACTTCATTAAAGTGACCGAGCAAAAAGAACCCTTTGTTGCACTCGTTGAATTAAATCGCCCGAAAGAATTAAACGCACTCAATCATCAATTAATGACAGAGTTATTATCTGCTTTTCAAGAGCTGGATAAAAACGATTCGGTACGTGCTATCGTCCTTACGGGAAATGAAAAAGCATTTGCGGCCGGAGCCGACATTAAAGAAATGGCAGACAAGACAGCCGTTGAAATGCATTTGATGGATCGATTCACTACGTGGGATCAGATTCGGAAAACGAAGAAACCGATTATCGCAGCGGTGAGTGGTTTTGCGTTGGGCGGTGGTTGCGAATTAACGATGATGTGTGATATGATCATCGCAAGCGAGACAGCCAAGTTTGGTCAACCGGAAATAAAAATTGGAACCATACCGGGTGCCGGTGGAACACAGCGTCTTACCAAAGCAGTGGGCAAAGCCAAAGCGATGGAGTTGATCCTTACGGGAAGATTTTTGTCAGCTGAAGAAGCTCATTTTTATGGATTGGTTAATAAGGTGGTACCTGTAGAAATGTATTTGTTCGAAGCATTACAGTTAGCCAAAGAAATCGCACAGATGTCGCCAGTGGCGGTGCAGTTGGCGAAGGAAGCGATCAACCGATCTTTTGAAACGCAATTAGATGAAGGCCTCGCTTTTGAGCGAAAGAATTTCTACTTGACGTTTGCCAGCGAAGATCAAAAAGAAGGCATGAAAGCTTTTATCGAGAAACGAAAACCCGAATACAAGGGAAGATAAAAACAAAAAAAGCGGGGCGACCCGCTTTTTTATTGAATCAAAAATTAAACACCTGCTAAACTATTTTCTTCAAGTTGGCAAAACTGGTAGAGATACTTTCGAGTGGATTCGCTGGCATATCATGCTCCACAAAAAAATGTTTCATACCTGATTTTGATGCGTTGGCAAAAATGGTTTTGAAGTCAATCACGCCATTTCCAACCGATTCTACCTTTTGATAGTCTGCCGACAAATCTTTGACATGCCATAACGGGAATCTGCCCGGATTTTCATTGAACAACTGAACCGGGTCTTTTCCGCCTTTGATCGCCCACGCCAGATCCAATTCCATTTTCATCAAATTAGGATCTACTTGTTTCAAAAAGATGTCGTACGGAAGCTGTCCTTCTACGGGTCTGAATTCTGCATCATGATTGTGATAGGCAAAAGTGAGTCCAGCCTTCTTCGCCAACTCGCCCGCTTTGTTCAAAATCTCCACGGAGCTTTTGATATCGTCCATGGTGGTAATGGGGATGTTCGCACAAACCAGATAAGGAGCTCCTCCTTCGGCTACTGCATCTACCATTTCCTGTGCATTTTCCTTCAGGTTTTTCATCGGAGGAATAACGATCGGTTTTCCGTCCGGGCCTGTGGGTGGTTTTGCTCCAGCCGGTAATTTAAACGGAGCACCAAACACATGATGCGCCTTCCAAGTTAAACCTTTGTCCTTTAAAAGAGCAGCAAACTCCTTCGGCTTCATTCCATAAAATCCACCTTTCTTACTGAAAGCGGATTCAATTTCTGTAAATCCGACTGATGCAATTTTTTGAATCGTACCCGACACATCATTATCAATTTCGTTGAAGAATGTAAACAATTGCAAACCCATCGGGTGTGTGGCCGGTAAGAAATTGGCAAACAATTCCTGCGAAAGCGCGAGTCCACCAAGTGCAAGCGCTGATTTTTGTAGAAATGATCTTCTGGTTGTCATAATGCGTTTTAATTTTTCTTAGCTGCTGTATATTTTAATCCAAAACCAAACTTGTACAAGGGATCTTTGGAATCATAAGGCACATCTTCTTTCTGATTGCGCACGGCTTCCATCAAAGTTGTTATGGTTTTATTGTGTTATTCCTACACAATGATAAGAAAAACAGTGAATATTAAAATAGCCGATCCTTTTTTATATTGCCGATTATGAGCAAGGATCCTTATTCATTACCTGCCGAAGAATTCTACGAACGTGGAGATTCTTACTTTCTGCCACACATTTCGATTGATTGCGTCATTTTCGGATTTCATGACAATCAACTAAAGGTGCTTTTGTTGGAATGGAAAGATTCCTTGCGGTGGAGTCTTCCCGGTGGATTTATTTTGAAAGAAGAGGATATCGATCAAGCAGCTACTACCATTCTTTTGAAACGAACCGGCTTGGAAAAAATACACCTTCAACAATTCCACACGTTTGGCGACCCTAATCGCGACCGAAAGAAGAATGGAATAACGGTGCCCAAAGGCATTACCCCAAAGAGTTGGATTATGAATCGATTTATCACTATCGGTTATTGGGCGCTGGTAGAGCATTCAAAAGTAACTCCTACACCCGATTCATTTTCACGTTCATGCAGTTGGTGCGAAATTTCAGAAGTACCCGAACTGATCCTTGATCACAACCTCATCCTTTCAAAAGCATTGGAATCTCTGCGATTGCAATTAAATGATTATCCAGTTGGATTTAATTTATTACCTGCAAAGTTTACCATGCCGGAGTTACAAAGTTTATACGAAACGATTCTGGATGAAAAACTCGATAGAAGAAACTTTCAAAAGAAGATGCTGTCGTTGGGTATTCTAACACGACTCAACGAACGCAAACAAGGCGGTGCTCACAAAGCACCTTATCTCTATAAATTTGACAAGAAGAAATATCAAAAGGCACTAAAGCAAGGGCTTTCTTTTGGAATTTGAAATACAAAAAAAAGAGCCTGACCAACGCCAGACTCTCTTTTATTTTTTTTAAACGATTTATTATCTCACATTAAATCCAAAACCTAAACTGAGGGAATTATACTTTTGAAGGGTGTAATCCCCATGGAAGGTGAAGATAGCAAACTTCAATCGTAAACCGGCCGTTAAGCGGGCTCCTGAAGGGCTTGCGCTAATATCAATTGGGTCTACCAAGGTAGTGCCATTAGAAGTGTAGCTGCCTTTTACGCCCAAAGTAGAGCTATTGAAATTATAGCCTACAGAACCATAAAGTGTGAGGACAGATATTTTCTTTGAAATTAAACCTTGCACGGTCATCGCGGTGGTTTCGAATATTGCTTTTTTACCAGGATCGCTTGCATCAAGTGCTACGTCCATTTTTAAAGAAGTGTAGCCAAAAAATCCGGAGAGATCAAATGGCAGTGATTTTACACCCGGAATATATTGCTTCACATCGTGCATCACGCCAATACCAAACATGCTTACGCTACCACCATCGCCAATTTTAGTGCTTGGAAAAAAACGGAATTTCAAATCTGTACCTTTGGGTAAACCGAGACCCAGTTGCACCATACCCATGGGTGACGCAGTACCCACCAATGGGACATCTAAATTTAACCCCGGGGCGCCATCAACTGGCGTTCCAGAAGGAATTCCATTAACATAGCCCTGGTATTTTGGCGTTACATTATCACCAAACACAGTTGGTACTTCGGCAGAGCCTGTCGGTGTTACAGCAGTTGAACCAACCGATACTAATTTTACATTCGTCAAGCTGGCATTGTTTACGGTATACTTTAAATCAGAACTGGACAAAGAAACGGGAGACATGGTAAGTGTCAAATCAAAGCCAAATAATTTGTGAGGGGCTGCTGTATTGTACCAGCCTTGATTCAAACCAATACTAACTGCATTTAAGGCTGGAGAAGCATAACCACTTACTAAATAACTAGCATCTGCTTTTGTTCCTTTAATCAGGTTGTCGATATCATCTTGAGCAAACGCAGAAATGGTACATACCATTAGCAATAGGAAGAGTATTTTTTTCATATTCGTGGGTTTCATTTGGTTGTAAAGTAAAGGATAAGTTTTGGGGTTAATATTCGGGTATTAATTCAAAATAAATCAATTTTTACCAATAATTTGCATGCCGTTTATCTATGAGTCGATTTGTATATAATCTCTCCATTTACTTATTGGCGGCTATTTACGCCACAGCAGCTTTGCTTAATGCAAAAGCTAAGCTATTTGTAAGCGGTAGAAGAAATCTTTTTAATCGAATAAACGATCAATTGAAAAACAACAAAGCTCCCCTTATTTGGGTGCATAGCGCCTCACTGGGAGAATTTGAACAAGGTCGTCCAATCATTGAGGCGCTGAAAACAAAATTTCCACAACATAAAATTCTGCTTACATTTTTCTCTCCTTCAGGCTACGAAAACAAAAAGAATTACGAACATGCGGATTATATTTTCTACTTGCCGTGGGATACCCCTTCGAATGCCAAACGATTTGTCGCCATCGCCCAACCTGTGCTTGCTATTTTTATCAAATATGAGTTTTGGTATAATTATTCGCAGGCATTAAAAAATAAGTCAGTGCCTTTGATTTCAGCATCGTGTATTCTTCGTCCGGATCAGGCATTTTTTAAATGGTACGGTGGCATATTCAGAAAAACGTTACAAAATTTTCATTACTTCTTTACACAGAATGTAGAAACACAAGAATTACTCAACAGGCTCCAACTACGGTCTACCGTTGCCGGTGATACACGTTTTGACAGGGTACACCAAATTACACAATCAGGAGCCGAAATAGACATTGCATCAAAATTCAAGAATCAGGAGAAAGTGATGGTGGCAGGAAGTTGCTGGAAAGATGATATGGATGTGCTCAGTCCGTTTATCAATGATCATCACCATCAGCTAAAATTTATCATTGCACCCCACGAGATTTCTGAAAGCTTCATTGCTTACATCGAGAAAACCATTTCTGCCCGATGTGTGCGCTACTCGCGCGCGCCAGAAAACGTGCAAGATTATGATGTATTAATTATCGATAACATAGGATTGCTTTCGCGCTTGTATCGCTATGGTGAGTACGCCTTTGTAGGTGGCGCTTTTGGGGATGGACTTCACAACATCTTGGAAGCCGCTTGTTACGGGCTTCCGATTTTCTTTGGCAATAAGAATTACAAAAAATTTCAGGAAGCCACTGATTTGATAATGCGTGGAGGTGCATTTGAAGTAAGCGGTTACACCGAATTGCGTCAAAAATATGAATCGTTGAATAACCGTCCGGAGAATTTTCTATTGGCTTGCGAAGTAACACGCGCCTATGTGGATGAAAATTTAGGAGCAACAAAAAAAATAATTGACTATTGTTCTAAAATTATTAAAACCACATGACCGGAACTGTATTGAAGTCGACTGGCTCTTGGTATGAAGTGCGAATGCAAAATGGAGTTGTGCGCAATTGCCGGATGAAGGGTAAGATTAGGTTAGAAGGAATTAAGGAAACGAATCCGGTGGCGGTTGGCGATTATGTGGAAGTGGAAGAAGAAGGAAACAATGGTGTAATCAATGAAATTCTCCCTCGCAAAAATCATTTACTGCGACAGGCAGTAAAGAAAAGCAGTCACTCGCATATTCTGGCTGCAAATATCGATCAGGCCATGCTTGTTGTCACGTTAAAGCAACCACGCACTTCTCTTGGGTTTATTGATCGCTTCATCATTTCGGCAGAAGCCTATCGCATTCCGCAAATCATCATTTTTAACAAAGCAGATTTATTGAGTGAAGAAGGAAAAGAAGAGACTGAAGTATTAATTTCTCTTTATCGATCCATCGGAATTCATTCCATCAGCATTTCCGCATTGAGCGATTCCATTGATGAAATTCAAAAAATACTCAGTGGAAAAATTACCTTGATGGCTGGTCATTCCGGAGTTGGAAAATCAACCCTCCTCAATAAAATTGCTCCCTCGCTTAATCGTGCCACAGGCACTATTTCCGACTTCTCTCAAAAAGGAACGCACACGACCACCTTTGCAGAAATGTTTGAAGTGGCGCCTTCTACTTTTATCATCGATACACCAGGCGTAAAGGAATGGGGTTTGGTAGATATGACACCTCAGGAAATCTCTGACTATTTCGTGGAAATGCGCGAATTGCGCCTCGGTTGTAAGTTTGGATCGAAGTGCTTGCATCTGCAAGAACCCGGATGCGCCATTAGAGCAGCAGTAGAAATAGGCAGTATTTCTGAAAGCCGCTTTGCCAGCTATGTAAGCATGGTGACCGGTGAAGACAACCGAAAGTAAAATCGAAGAAATGCGATTGCTAATAGAAAATCGAATAGCTGAAGGGACAACCTTATTTCATAACGGAGCCGCGCTTTCAAAGCTTGATACTCTCCTTTTGTGCGATTCATAGTTGCAATTTTCTCACACACTTTGAGCGTTGACCAACGCTGTGCGCTTCCTCGTTGAAACTGCCGATCCGACATTGATCCGGCTACCATTCGCTTCTTGATCAGCACCAAAGGTGAATAACAAAACAAAAATTTTCGCGAGGCGCGCATCAAAAAATCAAAATCCTCATACGCCAGATTCTCATCATAGCCGCCTAACGCTTGTATCACTTCCTTTCGAAACATTAATGTAGGTGACGAAATGAAATAGCGATTGATCAACGTCTGATAAATATCACCTTGCGGAATGGTAGCGTGTGGAAAACGATCGGACTGCTTTCGGATTAGCTGACCTTCTTCAGAAATCATTTCCGCGTCAGAAAAATGAACACCATACTGCTCTCCATGCTCGTTCATTATCCGAATACCTTCTTCCACGCGATTCGGAAGAAGCACATCATCGGCAGCCAAATCAATGATCCACTCTCCGCCTGCGAGACGAACGGCTTCATTCAACGTTTTGGTGTAGCCTACATTTTCGGTGTGCTTCACAAACAGAACATCGCTTCTATCTTGTAAGGCTTGCGAAATGATCTCTGCGCTTCCATCGGTGCTTCCATCATCCATCACAATCAATTGAATAGGGCTATAGGTTTGATCGAATACCGATTGAATTGCTTCCGCCACAAAGCGCGCCTGATTGTAGCAAAGACACATGACGGTAACCAACGGCTTTTTCATTCCAGGTTTTTTGAAAATGAAAATTTTGCTATCGATTTACCTCCTACACTTTTTTTAAAATGCAATAATGATGGATTGAGTTTACCATCCGCTTGCGAAGTGCCGAGGTCGATCATTTTAATACCCTGCTCTGTGGCATATTGATAAATGCCATGCAATAGCATGGTAACCGGGCTTAGTTTATCAAAGTGAGCCGCATGTGCATAATAAAAGGTATACAAAATAGTTTCGCTTACGCGAATGCAAATAGCGGCAGCTGCCGGTTGTTCATTGTCCTCTACCGTAAAAAGTAAAAAATGCTCCGGCAGTGCTTGAACCGTACCCTGCATCTGCAACCAATCCATCGAGAGTTGATAGCCTTTGGCTTTTCGTGCTTCGGCGAGGAATGAATAAACATGTTCCAGTTTTTTAAGATCGTGATGAGCAAAAGAAAACCCTGTAATACACTTTTTGAGTCGCTGTTTTTTAGAAACGCTGAGTTTACTTTCAAAAGGATCGTTGGTTACAAAAAGAATACTGGAAGTCTCCTCGCTGATATGATATCGATGCGTGGTTAAAACCTTTTTAACCAATCGCACAGTATCTGTGGCATAAGCAGACGGATAACTTTTAATGAGAATGGACTTACACCCTCGTTTCTGTAAATCTGATTCAATAAATGTTATCCACCGATCTAATTCCTGTTCGCTCCAATTCTGAAAAAGTTCAAACGAACCAAAGGTTGCCCTGAAAGGACTGGCAGCCTCACCTGATTGCAAGTGAAAGTTTATGCAACCAAATACCTCGCGATCCTTTTCGGCTACATAGCAAAGCCAACCGTGTTCATCCTGCAAAAACAAGTGTTTATTTCGGTTAAATAAAAAAGTCCCATGATCGGGACTTTTTTGATCAACAGATTGAACATGAAAATTGAGCTTATTCAAAATCAATAGGGAATACCAATTTTCTTATAAATGAAATGCATGAGCCATGCAGGACCAATCATAAGAAACTGAACATCTTTGAAAAATGACGGTTTCTTACCTTCTACTTTATGGCCGTAAAACTGACCAATCCACGCAAGTACAAATATGGTGATGCTGATGGCCCATAATGGAGCTATATCCATCGTCAGCAACTGACGCATCACAAACAAACAAAGCGTGCCAAATAGAAACATACCCAATGCTAACGGAACGGACAAGGTGATGTAGTACAACAAAGTAAGACACAAAACAATGGTAGCCCAGTTGGCGAACCAGCTACCCGGACCAAACACAGAAACTAAAAATTGCGAAGGAATGGAGCCAATCAGGCCAACTACACTAAAGAAGATCAGAGGAACACAGATCCAATGAATCGTTTTGTTCGTGGCGTTCTGGTGACTTTCACCATATTCTGCCAGCAGTTCGTCAATTTTTCGCATGACCAAAAACAGGTTAGTTAGGTAATCAAAATTAAAGGAAACATTTCAACTTCTCAAGCTTTGGTTCGCACCTTGGCCCATTCCTTAAACTGCCAGTAAACTACCCCCGTGGTCAGGTGATTGCCTTTGGTATCGTGAATTTTTACTTCGCAAGGCACCACTACCGCATCTTGCGATTGCAGTGGATGTAGAATTTTCTCTTCCAACCATGCTTTGGAAATGGTGAATTCAGCAGTGGCATCCATTTTCCCCTGGTAGAGGTAATTCACTTCAAGCCGTTGCAAAATCATTCGATACTTTTTCATATCGAGGCTGCTGAGCAGCAAAAAGCCGGTAGCAAATTCAGATATAGTGGCCAAACCACAAGCATGAAGCCCGCGAATGTGATTGAAGTTTCTACGCTTGTAGGGCATAATCGTCTTCAGGCGATAATCGGCTATTTCCACGATCTTAAAGCCGTGAGGCTTATTGAAAGGCACCATCCGGTAAAGCGCCCAATTCAGTAGTTTTAAATAAAAAGCTGAATGTTTTGCTTTTTCGACTATTTTGGCGGCATCAAACATATTTCGATTTTTTACTTGTACGATTTACGATTTTAGCACCATAATCTCATTAAGCATGAAAAAAATTATTGTTTTAGGCGCAGGGCTGGTAGGAAAAGCCATGGCGATTGACCTCCACAAAAAATTCGATGTCACGTCTGTTGATATAAATGATCAGGCATTAGCGGAGCTGGCCCAGCAAGGTATTAAAACTTTAAAATTAGATTTTTCGAAGCAAGAAGCACTGGCAGCTTCCATTGCTCCTTTTGATCTGGTAATTGGTGCTGTGCCCGGCTTTATGGGATTACAAACCGCCCGCACTGTAATTGAAGCCGGAAAAAATATGGTCGATATCTCTTTCTTTCCGGAGGATGCTTTTCAGTTGGATGAATTAGCCAAGAAGAAAAACGTAACTATTGTAACAGACTGTGGCGTGGCACCCGGCATGGGCAATATCATTTTGGGTTATCACAACAAGCGGATGAAAATTAATAATTATGAGTGTTTGGTTGGTGGCCTACCCAAAGTGCGCGAGTGGCCTTATGAATACAAAGCCGTTTTTTCTCCGATCGATGTAATTGAAGAATACATTCGTCCTGCACGCTATGTGCAAAACAATGCAGTCGTAATCAGAGAAGCGTTATCCGATGCGGAGTTGATTCACTTTCCGGGAGTAGGCACGCTCGAGTCGTGGAATTCAGACGGGTTGCGCTCACTCATCAAAACCATGCCCAACATTCCCAATATGATCGAGAAAACACTGCGTTATCCCGGTTGTATCGAATACTTGCGGGTGCTTCGCGAAACCGGATTTTTCTCTTATGAAGAAATGGAAGTGAAAGGCGTTAAAATTCGTCCAATTGATGTTACAGCCAAGTTGTTATTTCCAAAATGGAAACTAAAGCCGGGAGAAGAAGAATTCACCGTGATGCGTATTCGTATGAGTGGGGAAGAAAATGGCCAACCCAAAACTTATGAGTACAATTTATTGGATCATACCGAAAAATCAACCGGAACTTTGTCGATGGCACGAACCACCGGCTACACCTGTACCGCGGTGGCCAATATGGTGATTGATGGCATTTATACCCGCAAAGGAATCAGCCCTCCTGAATATGTTGGCGAAGAGCAGGCACATTTTGATTTCGTGGTGAAGTACCTAAAAGAAAGAAATGTGCATTATCAAGTGGCCGAACATAACAAATAAGAGTTTTTTCCTGATAATGGCGCCTTGCACCCCACCGAACAATTAGTACCTTGAGACCTCAAAAAAGATAAGTTCATGACCGAAAAGAAAAGACCTACGCTTGTCCATGCATTTATTCCTATTGCTTTTCTGGTTGCTTTTTTAGCTATTAACGTGATTGTCTTTGGATCAGGCGCTACCGATGGTCCTAATCAGATTGCATTGATTTTTGCTGCCGGTGTGGCCGGAATTGTCAGTTGGCGATTGGGCTATTCTTGGGATGAAATTGAAGTAAGCATAGTAAAAAGCATTAGCTCGGCCATGGGGGCCATGTTGATTTTGCTCGTAATCGGATCACTTTCCGGAGCGTGGCTGCTCAGTGGCATTGTCCCGGCTATGATTTATTACGGACTAAAAATTCTGAATCCCACCATCTTTTTATTTGCCGCATGCGTAGTTTGTTGTGTGGTTTCACTTGCTACCGGCAGTTCATGGTCTACCATTGCTACCGTGGGAATTGCCTTGTTGGGAATTGGTAAAACGCTGGGCATCCACGAAGGCGTTGTAGCCGGTGCTATTATTTCCGGTGCCTATTTTGGTGATAAGATGTCTCCTTTATCAGACACAACCAATCTCGCTCCTGCCATGGCTGGCACTGACCTTTTCACGCACGTGAAGTACATGGTTTACACCACGGTGCCGACACTCGCGATTACACTATTGATTTTCTTGGTGTGGGGTTTTACTCTAGACACCAGCGGAACCACGGATACAGCTACCGTTTTGAGCGCCATCGACAATGCGTTTAATCTCAATCCGCTTCTGTTTATTGTTCCCGCATTGGTACTTTTTATGATTGTCCGAAAAGTGCCGGCCATTCCCGCTTTATTGGTCGGTGCAATATTGGGTGGAATTTTTGCGGTCATCTTTCAGCCACAAATCATACAACAAGTTTCCGGCATCACAGGCGATCCGCTAAAATCTGCTTTCATCGCTGTAATGAAATCCTTTTCGATGAAGACAGATATCATCACTGAAAACAAAATGATCAATGAACTTCTATCATCCGGAGGAATGGCAGGCATGCTCAACACCATTTGGTTGATTTTAGGCGCTATGATTTTTGGCGGTGTGATGGAATCGTGTGGCTTGCTGAAGCGGATTGTAGAAGAGATCATCAAGTGGGCACACTCTACGGGTTCGCTGGTTGCCTCTACTGCGGTGACGAGCATCTTCTTTAACCTGACTGCTGGTGATCAATACATGGCTATTGCAGTTCCAGGACGCATGTTTGCTGACACGTATCGCAAGCGGGGATACAAACCGGAATTGCTTAGTCGCACGCTGGAAGATGCAGGCACCGTAACATCCGTACTCGTGCCATGGAATACCTGTGGCGCTACACAATCTAAAGTGTTAGGCATTGCTACCATGTCGTATGCACCGTATTGTTTTTTCTGTATCAAGACGAATATCTCCAACGAAGAAATCAATGCATTGCCGTTGGGAGCATTTGAAGGCAAGGCGGTGGTGATCACCAAAGATTCCAAACTCGCTGCAGCCTTAGATGAAATCAACGAACATCGGGTAGTTGGTTTTGACACTGAAACTAAACCGGTGTTTGTGCGCGGCCACTCTAACTTGGTTGCCTTGATGCAGATTGCCTTACCGCACAAGGTATTTCTTATCCGGCTATCGCAAATGAAATTGCAAGGCGGCTTGGTTGATTTTTTGCAGAATGATAAAATTTTGAAAGCGGGAGTTGCTTTGCGCGATGACATCAAAGGTTTACAAAAACTACATCCTTACGAGCCTGGTGGTTTTATTGAGTTGGCAGAAATGAGTAAAGCTGCCGGACTTCAAGTAGAAAGTGTGAAGAAATTAGCAGCCCTGCTGTTGGGGTTCCGCATTTCGAAAAGCGCTCAAACCAGCAATTGGGAAGCCGAAACACTCAACGACAAACAGATAAGCTATGCAGCCACTGACGCATGGGTTTGTTTGGAAGTGTATAACAAACTGACCAAAATGCTTCATCACAAATGATTGTGGTCGTTACCTCCATCCAATTAAAATCAATTGGTCATCTATTTCAATTTGTTCGGTTGACAAGTCGCTCGGTTCAACAGCTTCAGAGAGATTACCCTCAAGTAATTTTTAAGGCGTCCGGATTTTGGAAAACGTACTATACACTGAGTGGCTGGAAAGATGTTGCCGAGATGAAAAGATATGCTACTTCGGGTGCTCATTTGGAAGCCATGAAATCTTCTTCGAAAGTGGCGGTACGTATTCAAACGATCACGTTTGAATCAATTGATTTACCTTCTTGGAAAGAAGCAAAAGAGAAGCTGGCTTCCGGTAAGGTTATCACCTATCGGTAGGTTATTTACCAGACATATTCGCGGTAAGCACTACATCTTCAAAACTAACTTTATTTGCCTTCAAGCCATACAATAAAAATCGCACTTCTTTATTGCTGATGGTGGCATCGGCTTCGGCTAATTTATATAAGTGAACAAAAGCTGCCAGGCGTTCATCATCCGAGCACGCTGAAAGCAGTTCGTTTCCATCAAAGTAAATTTGTTGTTCGTTGGCATTCTCTGCCTTCGCTTCAAAATCATGAAACATCTTATCCGGAATCTGTTCTTCTTCTTTAATCGCCAAAATAGCGGCACGCTCGCGGTCGTCAATATGCCCATCAACCGTTACAAGCAAGTGCACAAAGTGCAGTAATCCAAGTTTGAAATTTTCCGTGTGTTGCATTTAAAAGTTAGTTTAAACTCAAAAATGATGGAGGAACCAACTTTTAAAAGTAAGAAAAAAATCAGGTATCGCTTCATGGTTAATCGAATACCTGATGCGCCTCATCGGCCGGCTTTTGCACGGGCTTTGGCCCGCTGCACGATAAAATAGATTATCATGAAAGTACAAATCAGGCTGGGGCCAATCTGACTGTAAGGATGATAGTCCCGAAATACATTGCCGACAAACGCTGATACCATGGCGCTAAATGCCGAAATCACTTTGTAGATATGTTCATACAGCCACCATTTTTTAAGGCGCTCATGAAGAAAAAAGTACTTGAGCAGGTCATAGGCTATCACAAAAACCAACGCCCCCAGCGTGGAATAAACCGCTACCGGGTTTGATACCAATCGGTGGTGAAGAATGTAGCTGCCATACCAAATAGCTACACCCAAACTGGCACCTGCTATGATCAGATCAACCACTCCGGCATTGTTTTCTTTCAGTTGAATGTTTCTAAAACCCGCGTAGCCAACATAACCCGCTATCAGCGTAAGCATTAAAAAGAATGGTTCCTGTCGAAAGAATAAGAAACCGATCAATCCGGTGCCCACTACTATTACCAAAAGGTATTTAAAATAGGTACCTACCTTTCGGTGAATGGCGATGTTTCGGTTTTTGAGGATGGCAATGATCCCCAGAATGATGGCAATGGATCCGGCCACCACATGAACGATAATGTTGAGTTGATGAAGCATACTTTATTTTTTTTCGGCAAACATTCACCAAATAGTGCCGGCCTACAAGATTTTAGTGATTCAACCACTTCGTCAGTGACGAAATCACTTTATCCCAGCGCTAAAGTTGATCCTGATCGTTTACTTTTGCCCTGACGTGCAAACCTCATCACCCTTTTCTGTTTTGTTACGCAACACGCTTGGGCTTTCGGCCCTGCTAATTGCATACTATATCCCCGATCGCCCTTCACTGCTGCATCGACAGGGGTTCGATGTTTTTTCTCCGTACTTGTTTCTGGTTTTAATGTATGCGTGGATTATTTTTCACAATAGAGTTCTTTTCAGTCGGCTGTACCTGCAAGGAAAAACGAAAACCTATTTAGGCTGGACTTTTGGGCTGTTGGCATTTAGTTCCATCAATATGCATTTAGCACTGGTTTATCTCTTTCACCAAAGTAGCACACTGCCACACCTCTTGTCGTTTTGGGTTTTTACCTTGGCGGGATTGGGCGTGTATGTATTGTTTCGCTATGTGCATCTGATTCAACCTTCACATCCCGCACCACCTCAAACAGAGGAGACTAAACGCACCCCTTTTCTAAATTGCACGATTGACGGGTTGGAGCGGCAAATTCCGTTGCAACAAATTCAATACATCGAAAGTCTAGAAAATTATGTAAAGATTGTGACCGCACAGAAAACATACATTGCTCGTATGTCGCTAAAAGAAGCGGAGGCTAAATTACCGCGACCAGCGTTTTTGCGGATCAGCCGATCACATATCGTTCATAAAGCCTTTATTACTAGCACCACTACCGATGCCGTATTCATCCAACAGCAAGCGTTTAAAATCGGAAAGGTGTTTAAACGCTATGTAGACGAGTATTTAACTGCCTGATTCAAACAACCGCAGAATAAATTGCAAGTGTAGTGACACCAGAACGATAGCATAAAATAAAAAACCCCGAGCATTCCGCCCGGGGCCCCTCTAATTTGCAAGCAGAGAGTATTTTATTAGTTATTGGGTATTTGTTAATAGTTATTCGTAGCAATCACTTATTAACTATTAACCATTAACCATTAACGATTAACTGTATACTAATATCTATAATAATCCGGTTTGAATGGTCCGTTCACTGGCACGCCAATGTACTTGGCTTGATCTTGCGTGAGTTCTTCTAACTCCACACCTATTTTCTTTAAGTGCAAGCGCGCTACTTTCTCATCTAAATGTTTCGGCAACATATACACTTTGTTTTCATACTTGGTGGTGTTGGTCCATAATTCCAATTGAGCCAATGTTTGGTTGGTAAATGAATTCGACATTACAAACGAAGGGTGACCCGTAGCACAACCTAAATTCACCAAGCGACCTTCGGCCAACAAAATTACCTGACGGCCATTTTTCAAAGTATACAAATCTACCTGTGGTTTCACTTCATCTTTCGATGCGTTTTTATTCAACCATGCCACATCAATTTCATTGTCGAAGTGGCCGATGTTACACACAATCGTTTTGTCTTTCATGCTTTCGAAGTGGTGGCCGAGCACAATGCCCGAGTTACCGGTAGCACTCACTACAATGTCCGCTTCTTTCACGGCATCATTCATCTTCTTCACTGCAAAGCCATCCATGGCAGCTTGCAACGCGCAGATCGGATCGATTTCGGTTACGATTACGCGCGCACCCGCACCACGCAACGAAGCAGCAGAGCCTTTGCCCACATCTCCGTAACCGGCAACAACGGCTACCTTTCCGGCCATCATTACATCAGTAGCTCTGCGAATTGCATCTACTAACGATTCTTTGCAACCGTATTTATTATCAAACTTTGACTTTGTTACCGAATCGTTGATGTTGATTGCTGGAAGTGGCAACTTACCTGCATGCATGCGCTCGATCAGGCGATGTACGCCCGTAGTCGTTTCTTCTGAAATTCCTTTGATACCTTTTACTAATTCAGGGTTGCGGTCTAACACCATGTTGGTCAAGTCGCCACCGTCATCCAAAATCATATTCAATGGCTTGCCATCTTTGAATGCATACAAAGTTTGTTCGATACACCAATCGAATTCTACCTCATTCATACCTTTCCAGGCATACACCGGAATGCCCGCAGCAGCAATCGCAGCAGCCGCGTGATCTTGTGTTGAGAAGATATTGCAAGATGACCAGGATACCTCAGCGCCTAGCTCAACCAATGTTTCGATCAGCACAGCCGTTTGAATGGTCATGTGCAAGCAACCCGCAATGCGAGCGCCTTTTAAAGGTTTTTGTTGGCCATATTCCTCACGCAAGGCCATCAGGCCCGGCATTTCAGCTTCGGCTAATTTAATCTCTTTGCGACCCCAGGCGGCCAGGGACATATCTTTCACTTTGTAGGCAGGTTTCTCGGCAACGGTCATAAAATGTTGTTTTTCAGTTGATTTTAAGGGAATAAACCGCAAAGTTAACAGAAAGTTTATGCCCTACCCTTTCCGCTTCGTTAAAAGTTATAAATGGTTACAGCATTGATTTTTGAATACACTGCTACTAATTCCCCTTAGGAATCATAATCTCAAATTTTGTTCCGTTCGGATCGCTGGTAAACGTAATGCTTCCACTATGCTTCTGAATGATGGAGTAGCAAATGAAAAGGCCGAGACCGGTACCTTTGCCCACCTCTTTGGTGGTGTAAAACGGTTCAAAGATTCGAGGCTGAACGGCCTCCGGAATTCCACCTCCGTTATCGGCAATGGTGATACTTAGATTGTACTCATTTTCGAAAGTTTGGATGCGAATGATACGATCTCCCTTCTTTTCAGATAAGGCGAAGATGGCGTTGTCAATCAGGTTAATAAACACCTGACTGATTTGAGATGGGTTGGCTTTGACTTTTGTAATGGCTGTGCACTCCTTCGTGATGACAATGCGAGCGTCAACGAGTTTGCTGCCTAGCAGTAACAGCGCATTTTCGATAGACTCGTGGATATTCACGGGCTCATCCTCTATAGTCTCCGAGGGGCTTGAGAATTGACGAAGACTTTTAATAATCGTAGCCGTGCGCATCACACCGTTGGTCATGCTGCCCATGAGGTCCGTGATATCCTGTTTTCGTTCTTCTAGTTCTTTGGGGCTAAGTGTGGCACCCTTGTCAAACATCTCTTGAAGCAGCTCATGAAGCGCCTGAACCCCGCCGGAGATGAAGTTAATGGGGTTGTTGATTTCGTGAGCGATGCCTGCGGTGAGCTGCCCCAGTGAGGCCATCTTTTCGGAGGCTACCAATTGCTTTTGGGTGGCTACCAATTTTTCATTGGTGTTACGCAATTCCGTGTTGGCTCCATTGAGCTCCTCATTTTTTACGCGCAGTTCAGACGTCTTCTCAGAGACTGTTTTCTCCAACTCAATGCGCTTCTTCCGAAGGCTATCAGTGCGGAAACGAACCACACCGGCCATAAAAAGAAAACAGGCTATGCCATAAAGCGAATAGCTCCACCAAGTGCGATACCACGGGGGCAGCACCTGAAACGAACACGTAGCGATCCGGCTTTCTTTGCCATAAATGTTTTTGGCTTTTACCTCGAAGGTGTACTCGCCTTCGTGCAGGTTGTTAAACTCCTTGTAATACACTTTATCCCATGCTGACCATACATCAGTTTGTCCCTTTAAGCGATATGCATAAAGCGTCTCTTCTTCTTTATCGAAGAAAGGTGCGGCAAACTCAAAATGGATTTGGTTGTTTTCAAAAGATAATCGCGGACGGATTTTTTCAACCGATTGACGAAACAACCCGCCCATGAACACGGTACTGTCATTACCGATATTAATCTTTCGAATCAGGCAATTGAAAGGCTGGTCATACACCTTGTTGTCGCCCACCGGTCGATACATGATCAGCCCAAAAGTACCACCCAACCACACAGTTCCGTCCGGATCGGCCCATATAGATTCAATATGGCCGGTCTCCGGAAGTCTTTTAAACGGTGCGCTTACTTTCGAATAGCCTGATTTGGAAAACGTCACAACAGAGACGGAAGAAGGTTTTTCGGTTGATCCTATCAAGTAGCTGCTATCGGACATTTTATAAACGAGCGTCATATCATGAAAGCCATCTGACCATTCCGGCCCGAGGTCTTTCCAGAGTGAGTATTGCTTTTTTTGCTCGTCAAATTCGAATAGTCCAAGCTCCGTACCACGCAAAATAGTTCCTTTCGGGCTTACCGAAAGATTTCCGATTAGAGTTGATTTGAGTCCGGGGATTGAGTAATGCGTCATGCTGAACGGAGTCTGATGAAGATCAATCCTGGCACCACGAATCCAAATAATACCATCGGGCGTTTCCTGCATATTATCGTCTCTTTGCACAGAGGGGAATACATGTTCTTCTTTCCATTTTCCATTTTGATACAACAACGACAGTGTCCGGGTATTCCCGCTGAGAATTAAGCGGTTGGGGTTGCTTCGGCTCTGAAAAATGATATATTGTTCTCCTGCGCCCGGAAAGAGGAGATTAAACGAAGTGCCGTTCCATTCCTTCAATCCTTCGGCATCCGACAACAGAAGCTTCTCTTGTCCATTTAACCGAAGAGTGGTTGCCCGATGCTGGTATCCAATAGTTGTTGGCATCCGATGAAGTCTCTCCTGTGAATCCATCACATACATTCCATGGGCGGTGCCTAGGTACAAATCATTTTTATACCGTGTTATCGACAATAAACTGGGCAATCCACTTTCCGAAGTCCATGTTTTAATATCCTGACCTGACTCGATTTTGGTCAACGCTCCCCCTGATGAATAAGAGTACCCCAGCCAATAATTTTTCTGTAGATCAACGGAAGCACTATTTAGCGAAGTGGCAGGCAACTTATACGCCCCTCGATATTCAAAAAGCTTTTTTTGTTGATCATCTAAGAGCGTAGCTCCGGCGGGCTCAATGCGATGAACGAACAATTTGTTTTGGGTTGTGGCAGAGGCAGAAGCAAAAACAATGGTAGGGCTATGAGAATTACCCGAATGAAGTTCATAAGGAACAGGAGCAACTTTGCCGGTAGGATCGTATTGAATCAGGTCTTTCCATCCCAGCAGATGATGACCCGAAGAAAGCGGAAGTGCGCTTAAGAGATGACTGCCTTTGAAGAAATCTCCAAAGGGGGCCATGGTAGGCGTATTGTTATAGAGTATTTGCAGACCATTTATTTTTTCTGAAACAAAGAGGGAATCGCCAACCACAAAACCTTTTCCAATTGCGTTTTTGAATTCATAAAACGCACACGTGCGCTTGTTCTTGTCGTAGGTGTACACCTGAGAGCTCCCTAAGAAGAAAACTTTGTTTTTTGTCACGATCGCATGGCGTACCTGCTGGGTTTGAATTACATCCGGCAGCAAATAGTTGAGTTTATGAAGCGCAATCCGTCCGTGCTCGTCCTGTGTTAAAAAGCCAAAGCCGTCTGATGCTGCCACATAAATAGTGCTGTCCAGAGGATCCATAGCCACATCAAATACCATGGGGGTAATCAACTTTTTAAACTGGTGCCCGTCATACTCGCATAACCAAAAAGTACCTGCCAGCAGCAGCGTGCCGCTGGGCGAAGGCAGAATCTCCCAGGTATAATACAATTGGTCAACACTTGCATCATAATGCCGGATAATGGGTGAAGGCTCAACGGTTTGGGCGAATGCTGCAGGATTAGCCATTTGCGCGAATGATGAAATGTAGCCCACGCTAAAAATGAAAAGGGCGATTGTTCCGCGGAGGAGGTGTGCCATAGTATTGTCAATTACTTTGCTTGTCTTCGAGAAGTGCTTTCAAATAATTTTTGAAAACCCTTTACAACAACAATGCCAAAATGAAAAATGGCGAATGGAAGGAAATTTCTGCGTTTTGTATGATGAAGAGAGAATCAACTAACGAAATACAAAGAATCAATTCGTTTTATTTCGTCAGTTGATTTCAAATTTCTACCCTTTGGTGTTTGTCAGATGGGTTTCGAAAAATTTCACTCGTGGCTACGTTCGAAACACTTGTTATAAGGATATTTGAAGCCGTGCTGCGAAGGTTGTCACTCCTGAGGTCTTTCTATGAGCACTTAAAGGAGGTCTGATAACCTATGTAAAAATAAAGGCAGTGATGAGAAGCTTAAATACTCAACACTGCCCTTGCAAACTCTTCTATTTCTAACTTTCTAAATCTCTAATCGATCTTCATCACCTTCACTGCTTTGGTGTCAGTTGCTGTGCGAACCATTAACAAATACATACCGCTGGGCAACTCATTTCCTACACTTATCAACGAGTTGGTGCGTTGTGCTGACTGATGCAATTCGCGCCCCATCATATCCATGATCTTCAGCGACAGCTCTTGTTGCGTATCGCTCTGCACATGCACATTAAAATAATCGCGGGTGGGCACCGGATAAACATGCAAATCAATCTGATCGGAAAGTGTTATTTTCTCTTCTTCCATTGGCAGTTCTTCTTCGGCTACTACACGTCCACCCGGTAGCACGGTTGTAAATCGGGTAGTCGGACCCCACACACCACCGGTTAAATTGGTGCGCACTCTGGCATAATAGGTTGTACCCGGAAGGAGACCACTAAAATATTTTGTTTCTGACATGCTCTTCCGTATGATGGGTGTGCCGCTAAAATCGGCAGCCAGATTCAATTCTACTTCATAGCTGGTCACTCCTGTCAGCGTATTAGCTGCCACAGTAGGATTGATTGAAACACCTGTGGCATTGTTGCGTGGTGTCATCACAAATGCGAGGCTTACATTATTTCCAGTGGTAAATGAAGAAGTGATGCCCCACTCGCCCGGACTTAAATCAGTGCTAATACGCACATAGTATTTCGTGTCTTGTGCTAATGTAAAATATTGTGACGCCATTCCTGTCTTCACAATGGCAGTGGCAGGTCCAAATGCAGGATCGGGGTTTGCTTCGATGGTGTAGGCCGTTGCTCCGGGAACCAAATTCGATGCAATGGTGGTGATGTAGCGTACATTCAAGCTATTATTGGTTGGAGAGCGCATGAAGCTGTAGCCCGCAGGACTACCAGTTGTCAATTCGCGCACCAGCCCATACAGCCCGGGCGCAAGATTGCTCGTAACCCGACCATAATATTTTGTGTTGTATGCCAATGGTGTCGTAAATGTTACGGATGGAGTGGATGAGGTTGCTGAAATTATACCACTACTGAAATCACTCACAGGGCTCAGTTCTACGGTATAGCTGGTTGCTCCAATCGAGCTCACTGACAAAGTCGGCAACCACGAAGCGTTAGTAAGCACATTGTTGAGCATGATGTAGGTAAGCGCTTGCGCGGGAGCTGTAGTGAATGATTTTACAGGACCCCAATTAGGCGACAGATTCGTCTTGACACGAGAGTAATATACTTTATTAAACTGCAAACCCCGATACATATAACTAAGCAAGGTGCCACTTTGAACGAGCGCTGTGCCCGCCCCGAAATTAGGATCTGTATTTAACTCGACCGTGTAGTTGGTAGCGCCTAATACCGAATGCAATTTGACTTCTGTATTAATATTTTGGTTGACGGCACCTGTTGCCGGTGTTTCTACATATGCGAAATTCTCCGGCAAGCCGGTGGTGAACATAGTGGTTTTGCCCCACTTAGGATTGCGGTTGGTTTTGGCACGCGCATAGTAGGTTGTTCCATATGTCAAGCCTTTGGCGGTGAAATACGGACTGGTTGAGTTGAATATGATTGGCGTGCCTGTAAAATTGGGTTTAGTATTTAACTCTACGGTGTAACTATTGGTCGTGCCCATCATGTTTACGCTCATCATGAAGGCAACATTTACACCAACTGCCAGATCAGCCGGAGACTTCACGTAGATGTCCGGAGTGGAACCGCTTTGAGCGGTGACGATGAGGGGTTTGCTAATTGGTTTTCCCCCTAGATTAGCACTCAAATCAAACCTGTTAAAGCTTGTCCCATCTTTTTTTACTCTGTATACAATACCGAAATTGTTAACTCCACCTTCCTGGGTTACACCATATAGGTTTCCATCTATGTCTTCAGAAAGTCCTCCAGAAGGTCTTACTCCATTGGTTGCAAGGCCAAAATTCAGAATCACGGAATAATCTGATCCATCTGGTTTTATCTTAAACACCACACCAAAATCATAAACCCCTCCAGAAACAGTAGTACCATATAAGTATCCATCCCTTGAAAAGATTAATCCAGAGCTTGGATCACTACCATTGGTTCCATTAAAACTAAAAATAGTTGTGAAGTTGCTGCCGTCTGGTTTAATCTTAAAAATTGTTCCAAGGCCATTTGCTCCACCAAACTTGGTTGTGCCATACAAATCGCCATCTGGACCGACCATAATTCCATTTGGATATTGTCCTATCCCACAGCAAAAGTCGAATAACTTAGCAAATCCGATTCCGTCTTTATTAATTCTATAAATTACTCCAATGCCGGAAGTACCTCCACCTAATGTTGTACCATATATAAAACCATTTGGATGGTAGACAATTTCAGCAGGCTGTCTTCCATTAGTCTCTGAGAATTCATGTAACTTAGTGAATCCAGAACCATCAGTCTTTATTCTATAAATCACGCCTTGATCATTTATTCCCCCGAGATAGGTAGTAGAAAATAAATCTCCATTAGGTGACTGAATAACCTTGTTAAATGTTGGCAACTTTGCATTCGATCCATCAAACTCATAAAGTTTCCTAAATCCAGTTCCATCAGAATTGACCAAGAACAATATACCAGCGTCACTTATTCCTCCTTGACGAGTAGCGCCAAATATTTGACCATTGGAAGTTTGAACCAATGATGTTTGCGGGTTGAATCCATTCAAGCCTTCAAAATTGTTATTTACAATAGGCTGTGTTCCATCCAAATTCATTGATAAAATAGTCCCACCGTTTGCTGATCCTCCCTGGCTAGTTGCTACCATCAATCGATACCCATCAAATCCTTGCACGGTGAAAGTTTGCGGCACAGCCAAAGCAGGATTATAAACTACGTCTCCCATTTGTCGTGCGGTGATAGTGGCAGTGCCAGAACCCGTTATGATCAACTTATTTCCATCGATCATTGCAACGGCTGTATTGCTGGAAGAAAACGAAACTGGTAATCCCGAAGTAGCGCTAGCTGTTAGCGTGAAAGGTTGCTCGCCTACTATTTTGGAAGGCAATGCACCAAAAGTAATGGTCTGCTCCTTTCGATAAATGGTAATAGGGCGAACCACCGGTGTAGCTGCATTGAACGAAGCATTGCCGGCCTGCGAAGCCGTAATATTCACACGCCCCATGCGCTTGATGATTAATTTATTCAATTGCACTTCGGCAATGTCCGGATTAGAGCTGGTGAACTCTACCGGCAAGCGCGATGTAGAACTGGCCATCATTGTTATGGGTGATGCACCCATGATAGCTGTGCTGGGCAAATTAAAAGTAATCGTTTGGTTGACTTGTGCCTGCGCTTGCGAGGAAGCTAACAGCACCAGTATCAGAAGGTAGCGGGTAATCGTTTTCATTTGGGAAGGGTATGGTGTAAGGTGAAAGTTCTGATTTTTTTAGGAGATTGTCAATTGAAAATGGATGATGGCCTTCAGAGCTAAAAAAAGGCAGTTTTTGAAACAGTAAATTAAGATTCAGAACTAAACCGACTGTTTTGCGGTTAGTAGTAAAATTTATTATTCATGACCAAGCCGAGTATAAAAATTGATGTTGTTTCTGATGTGGTGTGCCCGTGGTGTTACATCGGCAAGCGCAGATTGGAAAAAGCCATTCAGCAAGTTGGAGATCAAATAGACATCACCGTAGAATACCATCCATTTGAATTGAACCCGGAAATGCCAAACGAAGGCCGCAATCAGCGCGACTATCTGGTGAAGAAATTTGGAAGCGAAGCGAAGTACGAACAAATCACCGGGCATGTAACGGCCACAGCCGCGCAGGAAGGATTGGTCTTTGATTTCGCTAAACAAAAAATATCGCCCAACACGCGGCAGGCACATCGCCTCATTTACTTTGCCAAACAAAAAGGCAAACAACTCGAAATGAAAGAAGCGTTGATGAAGGCTTACTTTACTGATGGCATTGACTTGACAAAAAATGAAAACCTTTTACAGGTAGCAACCTCATTGGGATTGGATGTTACTGAGGTCAATGCATTTCTTCAATCCAATGTTGGACTAAACGAAGTGGTAGCCGAAGAAAAACTCAACGTGCAACGCGGCATTAGCGGTGTGCCTTTCTTTATTATCAACAATCAATATGGAGTATCGGGTGCACAACCAAGTGAGTTATTTGTCAATGCATTTTTGGAAATCAGGGGCGTTGGCCAAAAGTTGAAAGTTAATAGTTAAAAGTAGAAAGACTACTTATCAACATCTTTATACTTCCGCAAAATAAATCGATCAAAGGGAGTCCAAAAGCAAGCAGGTAATTCCGCCTTCTTCAAGCCTTCATTCACCCAGGTGTTGCAAGTATAAAATAAACTATACGAACCATTGGCTTCGTAAAATGCATCATCGTCCCAATAGTGAGCCCCGCCAATCACCTTTGCCACACCTTGTTGGTCTGTCTTAAAACTTTGAGAAATATGTTCCACTAAAATTCGATACTGATCTTCGGAGATCACTACCTTTTGGCACGATTCAGACTCGTAGAGTTGGTTGTACCATGTTACATGAATAGCAGAAGTACTTAAATGAAACAAAGCTTTGAATGCCGTTGAGAATTTAAGATCGCCCCATGTTTTGGTATTCAAATAAAATCCTTTGTCGCCCCAACCAAACGCCACATATTGTGCTTTTGAAGTATTGCCTGTAACGTGCGATCGACTGATCACTTGATTCCAATCTTTGACTTGATTTTGTAGAGGCAATGCAAAGTCTGTGTGCACTCCATTTGTAATCAAGTAAATCGTGATTCCATTCTGGAATGGTTGTCTGAAACTTTTGTTGACCGGAATGTATGAAAGAATAATCGCTACGATGAAGTAAGTCAATATTGCGATTACCAGTACGCCTAAAGTTTTTCCTATCGTTAAAAACATTTTTTTCATATTAACCTTTCTTCTTCAAAATCCTTTGCGCTTTTTTCCAATTGCTTCCCTGCCATAAAAGATAAACATCCGAATTTCCAATCTTGATTTTCGTTAACTGTATGGAACCCGATCCACGTTGCACTACATCCAGAAAATCTAGTTTCTTTACATACTGATCATCAATAGCAAACCGTAAATTCGTTTGGTTCAAATCAGTCGGCCATATACTTTCTGATTGTTGCATCAAATTCCCCAAAATGCTTTGCTGATACTTCGTCAACAAATCTGATTGAATAACAAGCAGGTTCCCAATTCCCTTCAACTTTGCATTCAACAACTCCGGGTCGCTCGTACGGTGATAAATTGCCGTGCGACTGCAATTGGACACTTCATTGCCGTTCACATAAAATAGATACTCCTCTCCTTGCGCGAAAACTCTACTCGTACATGACGTAGCTCCCTGAACAAGCTGAAACTTATTGGAAGCAAACTCACCTTTCCAAATCTCTAAGACTTCAATAGCGAACCGGTAATCATTTACAGCTACCACCTTCCCATGAAAGATTTTCTCCGAAACAGTTGTTTCTTCTTCCCAGGTCATCGGTAAACATTTGCAAGCAAATGCATTTGCATATACCACAAGGCTCAACAACAAAACAACAATCACTCTCATAAACTCGCTTTCATGATTCAAATTACTTCAAGGATTGCAATGATCACAATAGGTTGGGTCAGCCTTTGAAGGGTCTACTTCTTCTTCAACTGAATAGTTACAACGCGAACAAACAGAAATATAACTTTTTACCAACTTTGTGGGCAGGCCACATAAATTACACTCTAATCCACGTTTCGCATCGGTTATTCCAAAACCAGGCACTTTACAATTGGGACACGCACTTTTTATTTTCTTAATCAACTTGGAGGTGGCTTGCTCAATTATTTTTAAACGTGATGGATTGAACATCGCGCGCATGTCTGTCTCCACATACGCGCTTTGGTGTTTCTGCATCAAATTATGGAACGTTTTCAATAAGAGCGTTTGATCGGTGATTCCCTTTTGCAGGTCGATCAATTCGTTTGGAGACTTTCGGAGAATTAAACCATGTGACGGAAACTGAACTTCATGGGCAAAAGTCAAGAGTTCTTCTTCTGTATGCACATCACGTCCATTGTAATTCGTATCAGTGCTTAAAACCCGCTCCACAATCTCTAATTGATTGCGGCTATCCAACAGCATGACAAACTCATCATCGGCATTCACATAAAATAGGGAAGGATGCGGACCGAAAGATCCTTCGCTCGCCACAGCAAGATCACAATCATTTTTACGCATTGCCCGAAGACACTTTTCGCGTGCCGCAGCAATCGGATCGAGTGTGCGCTCAACTTCTCCTGTAAACGTACCGAGTTCATCGGTATCCAAGTTTTCATCTACAAAACAGTGCACACCCAATTCGTTTTCTAAAATAGGTGCAATCACCCTTTCTTTTTTGTGTTTGGTGGCAATCAGCAGTCTTCGGTTTTCAAACATCTCCATGCATGGCAAATTTACGGAGTGCTTGCCATGAAGTGAAATGAAGTATTCCGGAGAAATAATCGATCGGAAGTCAGAGGGTTGCTCATAAACAGCTTGTATTGAAACTTTACGTTGCTGATAAAATGGAGTTTTCGTTAAAAAAAAGGTACTTGCAGCTATTAATCCCCACGCGTGAAAACTTTCTTACTTATCATCGTTCTATTCGGGCTACTTATTATTGTATCAGCCTTTCTTTTCTTTTATCGAATCGGCAAACCGGTAAACGCATTACTCTCCGACTCCTATTATCACCATGCCTGGAAAAATAAAATCATTTACTCCCCCATGGGCAATTGGTTTGAACTGGGATATACAGTTACCGATGCCGATCCTGCTACATTCACCGTTCTCGATCGCGATTTTGGCAAAGACAATAAATCCGTCTTTTGGAAAGGAATTCAACAAACGGCAGATCATGCTTCCTTTGTAATTGATGAACATGGTATCGCAAAAGATGCCGGCCATGTATATTATTCGCGCAGCTTTGGAGGTGAACTTACCAGAGTAGCCGGAGCTGATCCTAACACTTATCTACCCTATTCATTACCAAATGAAACGAATGGTCAGCGATGGTATCGCGATCATCAATCAGTATTCTTAAATGGCAAAAAGATAGATGCAGACGGGAAAACATTCTATCGTATAAATGAATCATTGGCGTATGATTCCATCTCACTATATTGCATCGTTACCAATTATCAGTCCGGCTCGGGCACCGCAGAAGACAACACACGAGTGATTCGACTCAATCAAAAAGTAACCGACACGCCTATCGTCATCAACAGCAACTACGCCCGAATGGGAACCGCGGTGTTGCTGTCGAATTGGAAAACAGATTTTGTGATGCTTTCGTTTGGTGCGATTGACACGATTCAAGTGGTTGACGAGCGTAATATTATTGTCAATACCCAATTGGTGAGCGATGGAAAGCTGATGTCCACTGTAGATGTGAATAGCTTGCAAATTATCGATCGCGACTTTCTGAAAGATAAAAACGCAGTGTACTATGATAAGGAGTTGGTACCGAATGCGGATGCGTCTTCATTTGAAGTGATCAGCGAGTATTATTCCAAAGACAAAGATCACGTGTTCTATAAAAACGTATTACTACCCGATGCCAATCCGAAAACATTCACCATCGATTATGGCTCAAATATAGCCACGGATGGAAAAATATCGTTTAAAGAAGGTGTCGTTATAAATCCATAAAGAATATGAATGGCCTTACTGACTTAGCAAATCAATTGGTGGCGCTGCTGAGAGAAAAGAAATTTGTTGAAGCGCAGCAACAATTATTCTCTTCCGATGCAATCGCCCAGGAACCTGAAAAGTTCAAAGAAAGATCAGTTCAAGGAAAAGAAAACATCATTCTTAAAGAAAAACGATTCCTGAAAGGAATAAAAGAATGGATCCACTTTGAAGTATCTGATCCTGTTGTCAGTCAGCGTCACTTTAGCATTCGTATGTATACTGAAGTAGAACTCATCAACAACCAAAAAGTAATGCTGGATGAAATCATTGTCTACGAAGTTTTAGATGGACTGATCGTGAAGGAGCAGTTTTTCTATTAGCTCTGCATTTCCCTTTCAATCCACAATTGCCTGATACGTGAGCACTTTAAACTTATCATTCACCTGATAGGTATTAGTTGCATACATGTTCGTGTAGATCAGCCCGATTAATTTTTCCTTCGGATCGGCCCAATAAGCAGTATTGAATGCACCGCCCCACGAAAACGAACCGAGTGAATAAATCGATTGGTAATCGTTACTCGCTGTTTCCAAACCAAATCCTAGACCAAACTGCACCGTAATGGGTGGCTGTGTTTGATTCGTCAGCATCAACTCAATGGTTTTGCGACTTACCAAGCGCACGCCATTGTATTCACCTTTGTTTAAAAACAGTTGCAAAAACTTTGCGTAATCTTCGATAGTAGAACTGAGTCCAGCACCACCGGAAAAATAGGTGCCTGCCGTGTTGGGATAATTGGGGTTGAGTCCCTTCCCTGCCGGTATTTCCACTCGCTTCAACGCGCCCGCTTTGGACTGATGCAATGCTACTAACCGATTGTGCTTTTCAGAAGGTAAATAAAAATACGTGTCGTTCATGCCCAGCGGTTGAAAGATGCGTGTCTTAAAAAACTGATCGAGCGATTGCCCTGAAAGTACTTCTACTAAATAACCAAGCACATCGGTGTTTAGTCCATAGGTGTATTGCTCACCGGGATGATGTTTCAGCGGAAGCGAACCGAGCAATTTAATTTTGTCTGCCAACAGTTGATTCGCAGAATGCATACCAATGCCACTTGGGATTTTTGATTTGGCATAGATGGCTTTAAAATCCTGACTACCGATTTCCGCATAGTCTAAACCTGATGTGTGTGTCAACAATTGACGAATGGTGATTTCACTTTTGGCAGGCACCGTAGAATACGTGGTGTCGCTCCAATTGATGGAACCCAAAACTTTGGGATTCTTAAATTCAGGAATATATTTTGAGATAGGATCATCCAATAATAATTTACCTTCCTCAAAGAGCATCATCACGGCCAGACTGGTAATTGCTTTGGTTTGTGATGCAATCCGGAAGATGTCATCTTTCTTCAAGGCTGCTTTGGTTTCCACATCGCTGTACCCATACGCTTTGTGGTAAACTATTTTACCATTACGCACAATAAGCACGACCGCACCTGGAATATAGTTTTTAGAAATATAGTCGTTGCAGAGTTGATCGATGCGTGCGAGCCGCTCGGAAGAAAATCCATTGTCTTTGTGATTGCCTGGTACAAGTGGTTGTGCCATGCTGACCAATGCACACAATGTCAGCGCGAGGGTAACAATTTTTTTCATAAGTAAGTTTTGGTATTGAAAGATAAGAAGAAAAAATAGGAACATGCTATTGATTCCAAAACCCTCATACTATTACTTTTTTCGTTTCGCTATTTCCTCCTTTACGCCATAGAGTACCCGGTAATACTTCGGCTCGTTATCTCCATTTTGAATCACTTCCAATTGAACATCCAATCCATCCGCAGAAAATACTTTAGAATCCGATTCCGGTAGAAATTTATTCTTCTGGCCTGATCTATACACTTGCACGATGGTATCTCCCTGACGGACTAATTCAAATTCACGGCCTTTCAATGAAAATGAACCGGTGAAGTTGTTTAACACCGAACTGTCTTGCTTCACAAACTGATGTTGCACAGGCATTTCAACCGGGTGACCTGCCAAAATATGAGCAAGCGAAGTTTGAATTGCACTGGACGGTGATTCATTATTAGACAGAACAATAATGGTTCGGTCATCATCAATGTAGCGAGCTAAGTTAGTACCATACCCTGGCCACCCGCCTGAATGAGTCACAAAGTTTCCAAGTTCGTTCTTCCCTACGAACACTCCATATCCATAATGAACTTTCGATACTGTATCTGACAACGCCTGCGGAAAAATCATTTTTGCATCTGTTGCCTCACCGATCAGCGTTTTATTTTTCAATCCTCTGTCCCACTTCAACAAATCATCCACGGTTGAATTGACCACACCATCCCCCTGGATTCCATCCAGAAAATACACAAAGTCATAGCCTGGCAAAGAATCAGGCAATACTTGTTGCTTCAAGCTATCGGACCAGACAAAACCATACGCATAATTCTCTAAACGCTCCCCACTCCTTCTTGTATTATAAACGCGGGTGTGCTTCATGCCCAATGGCCCAAAAATGTTTGCAGCGAGAAAATCTTTATACGTGCTGCCTGAAACTTTCTCGATGATACTGGCTAAGATGGCGTAAGCGGTGTTGCTGTATTCCCACTTCGTGCCGGGTTTAAAATGTGCGGCCGGTTTTTCTTGTGACAGAACGCGAATCATATCACTATTGAAAGCAATTTTTTTGTGATCCCATTTGGCATACATAGCTGATTCATAATCGGGCAAACCGGAAGTATGCGTCAACATTTGATGCACGGATATATTCCGGTAAGGCAGTTCGGGGAAATAGTATCGCAGTGAATCGGTTAATTTTAATTTACCTTGTTTCTCGAGAAGCAAAATGCCCATCGCGGTGAATTGCTTACTGACCGATGCCAGTTCAAAGACAGTAGTGTCGTTGAGTAGTTCTTGTGTATAGAAGTTTCGAACACCAAAGGATTTCCGGTAAATGACTTTTCCCTTTTCGGCTACCAGCACATTTCCATTGAACTTAAAATAGGCAGCCTGCCCTTGCATAAACTGATCTATTTGCTCAAGCCGATTATCTTGCTTTTCCTTTCCGCAAGCTACTAGCAGCAGAAATGCCATTAGGTAAATAATTCCTTTCATAAGCTCTTAGTTTATTCTATCAGGCTAATTTAATCAAAGCATTCTATTATGAGGGCAAGTACCAAAGAATTTAGACTTCTAAACGGTCAATAGGCGATGAAGCTATGGAGCAGGATTACTCTTTAGCTGAATATCCCTAGTCAATATCTTCCCTTCTATTTCAGTTAAGGTTAAAGCTAATCTATTTTTTACGTCAAGTCCTTTTTGTAGAATAGCTAGCCAAGAAGGGTCGTTCAAGATTGCGTCATGGTTATAGTCTTCAAATCGTGGTGAGCGGTAGTTAATCAAAGTTTCGTGCCAGTCTTTGATTATTTCAAACTCCTGACTGGTTAGCCAACCCTTTTCAAGCGGATATTCATAACTGTCTTCAATACCTAAGTCATCAAAATAATTACTCAGAAATTCAACAAAAGACCAATGCGGATTTGTATTTGTCTTGTCAAGCCAAGATCTTTTTTGAAGATCAAACGAAGTTAATTCGTTTATGCAAGCAAGCCACCTTTCCCGCCATAAATTCTTATCGTCAGATGCCATGGTATTAGTTCGAGTCAATTACAACTAAAATTTAATCTATTGGCTTTCAAATAGGGAACTCTTAGTCGTTTATCAATTATATATTGCGCCCTGTCAGGTGTTATCACCTGATGACATCTTAATTTATGCCGGGTATTATGTTATTAAATCAAACTGGTCTTCATTAATCATCCAAAACCTACCCTTGTTATCCATTACAATAACTACAGTATTAAATTTTTCAAATTTACAAGATGCTGCGAATTACCGAAGTAAGAGCTGTCAGGTGATAACACCTGACAGGCAGAAATTCTACAATGCTCTTTTTATAAGCTTGATAAACTACAAGCGTGGTCTCATCCTGATATCCAATGATGTGTTGCCCATTGTCAGGTAGTCTTGCAACAGAGTCCAGATATAGCTCTGTTCTTAAATCAAACATACCAAGGGAGAGAATTTTTTGCATAGGAACTGTCAAGATCATCGAAATCACCACTCTTGTTGCACTCTATGATATACTTGAGAGCTTCGTTAAATCATCATGGCTTTAGCAGAGCTTCTTTCAATGCGACTGCCTTCACCAGAGCGTTTTTATATGTTTCTATACCGTCATTCAACTGACCACCCGCTATCAATAAGTTATTGTTTGTTCTAACATCATTTAGCATTGTCGGATTATTAATTTTTCCTGTTGCGTAATCAACATAAGGAGAAAAGTATGAATTAAAATCATTGAGCAAAAACTCGGTGTATACGTATTCAAATCGGTCAATTGACTTATAACACTTATAATATTCCGATACCAAAGTTCGCGTTCTTTTATTGTTGATTATGCTCAAACCTTGACTATTAACTAGGGTGCTGTACGTATTGTCATTTCTGTAACTGAAGGTTTCAAAAGACAATACACCCAGAACTGCTTTACTTAACGTATCGGATGATACTTTTGCATGTGTATGTCTGGAAAGGCAGATACTCGTCATTGAACTATCAGATTGAAGCTCAATTAAAATACGATTGATGCTATTAATGTCCTTATCAATGTCGATTGCCAGGTTTTCTAAATAAAAGCTCTCCAAAGATTCTTGGTCAGATTTTTGTTTTAGGTTACTCAGTTGAAAGGCAATTGTCACACCACAAATAACAATGATGAGATCGAATAATTTGTTTAATAATAGGTTTTTCCCGTTGTGAGATAGTTTCAATTTCAATTTATTCATTGCCTTTCACGTTTTGCATTTTCTTCGTTTCCTTTATCTAGCGCTGTTATTAGTTACTAAATACCGTAAACTTTCAACAACAGTGGCTTTGTATTCTTCAAATTTACAAGATGCTGCGAATTACTCAAGTATAAGCTGTTAAAGATAACACCTGACGGGGCTGAATGCTCTCAAGGGACACAAGTACTTAGTTGCAAACTAAGTACAGCAGTTTAGAGTAACATAAACTAATGAGAGCTGGGGGAAGCGATGAACTTTGATGTCGATGCCTGTCCGTGTTGCCTCTCCGGACGCATGCACACCATCCGATTCTTTGCTGCCAACGCTCCTCCAAGTGGTAGTAACATTTCTTCTACTCTACTACCTGTTGCTTAGTTCGTAAAATCGCTACCGCTAAAATGATGGGAACTATAACCTATTGCTCAACAATTAAAAATACACGCAAAATCAAGATGATTTTTTATTCCATGCATAGCATCTGCTCTTTTGGCAATCAATCTCCCTTCGAAAAATACGTGATCCTTAAGTAAAATGAGTAAATCATTCCGTTACAAATCCACGCTCATCTCAATTAAAATTCCATAGAGGGAAACTACCAAAGCTTCCGTTCAACAGAGGCTTACAACGAACCCC
Source organism: Cyclobacteriaceae bacterium (assembly GCA_044228465.1). Lineage (GTDB taxonomy): Bacteria > Bacteroidota > Bacteroidia > Cytophagales > Cyclobacteriaceae > ELB16-189. Next base: position 25,631 of record JBGAUU010000005.1, on the reverse strand, counting down.
AGCCAAAAATGCGAAATGCTTCGTAGTGGGTTTCGTGTGTGGCTGTGCTTCGTTTAAGCGTTATATGTTGTGTGTAGTACCCGCCAATGGGAACTCTGAGCACGGATGCAAAGGCTTGGGTTTGCGTGTCGGCAAGTGCGGCCTTTGCATTGGTGCGATTCTATTTGCCGGACTTACTTTTGCTGTCGTCCATTCAAAGCGTCTGACAATTCTCTGAAATTGTTTTGCCGTTCACTGCCCCTGCGCTTCAGTCGTCACCTTCATCGTCAGAATCGTCATAGTTGTACTCAACCTTACTTTGAGTGATAATTTCGTCAAGAATTTTGTTTAAGTATCCTTGCTTAACCGCCTCATTGAACCTGCTATTGAGAGTCGGAATGTTTATTATCTCCTCAATGCAGTTCATGTATTTAGAAACAATAATTTTAGAGGTATAAATTTTTAAAGCATTTTCTTCAATTTTCTTTAACAAGTCGTCATTAGACTCGACTGACTTGATTACAAATGTTATTGGGTATTTCTCAAGCTTATGAATATCCAAAAAATACTTTTTAAAATCGAGTGTTTCTGTTACTTGAAAAAATCTCCCCAAAGGTTTCATTACAAAATCAATTCCTCCGTCATTTGCATTGGTTCTTCCAGTTTTATAAAGCGTCAAATTCTCCTGCTTTAACGATTCAAGCTTTAGTTCAAATCCCCAATAGATTTTTTGATCGTGATAAAAGTATCTAAGAATTGAATAACTAATGATTTCAAATAGGCGAGCATCTACATTCGGAGCTAACTGTCCGAGAATAAACTCTTCTACTTTATTGTGTTCTTTTGGAGATAGCGTCTGTAATTCTTGACATGTAATGATGAATCTGTCAAACGACTCCATCTTTGCTTTGATATAATCGTTAATTATTTCAATTACTGATTCAGCTAAATCAAAATTGCTTTTGCCTATTTTGATCTTCAATAAATTTTGATTGAACCAATATCTTTCAGATTCAGCTACTCTCGATATTGGAGCGTAATCTAGGGTAGGAAAAAGATTTTCAAACTCTGAGTTTAGTCGATTATTTAAAGCATGATTTTGAAGATTTGAACCAAACGGTAACTCGCGTTGCCTTTGAAATAGCTTATTGTAAATAGCACCTTCATAAGCCGTATAGTCTCCAGCCTTATGAAAGTTGTGTGATATATAGTCTTCAACTAAAACGAATATGGCGTAGATGTTGGCAAAACTTCCTCTGGCCTTAGAACCCTTGCTCGCGGACTTTGTCTTTCGATTTAAATATTGTATTAAAGGGCTGTGTTTAAAAATATCTTCTGCATCGCTTCCGAAATGCTTTTTTAAAATAGTCTTAATGTTGGCTGTGAATATATGTTCCATTTGGCTCCTCGAATAACTTTAAATTGTTAGCAGTCGATATTTTCTCCGTTTCAAAAGTTCTTACCTCCTTTTCAAGTTTTTCACCTTTAAACTCTTTGACAAGTTGTAACCTACGAAGGCCAATTTTTACATATTCTTCTTGTAACTCAATACCAATTGAATTGCGACCAAGTTCTTTTGAAACGAATGAAGTAGTGAAAGTTCCTGAAAATGGATCCATTACAAGATCTCCAACATTTGAACTTGCCTTTATAATTCTCTCAAGCAAGGCAATTGGCTTTTGAGTAGGATGGTTCTCGTATTCATCCATTCTATAACGAACTCGCGCAAACTCCCAAACATTTCCTGGTACTTTTTCAGAGCTATAAACAGTTGGAACAGCCTTGCGATAGTCAATGAGTTTTCGCTTTGCACCAGTCTTAGCCTCGACTAAGATGTCATTTGTATTAAACGTATAGTTATTCTTGTCTTTTACGCAAAACAATATTGGCTCGTACATTGAACCAAAATACTTCTTTGCTTGAACTCCAGAACTGTCGTAATACCACACAAGCCGTGATAGGATGTCTAACTTTTTGCGAAGGTAAATGTCGAAGAACGGCATGAATTGAGTTGCGGTCATTACATAAAAAGCACCATTAGGCTTTAGTTTTTGAATACAGAGGTCTAGCCAAACATAACACCAGTTTAAGTAGTCGTCTTCTGTCGCCCACTTGTCTTTGTGTCCATTAAAGTTCTTGCCGATGTTATATGGAGGGTCAGCAAAAATTAGGTCAACGGAATTGTCTGGAATTGCCTTAAGGGCTATTAACGAGTCACCATGAATAATTTTGTGGTTGTCAGTGCCTAAAATCTCCATCCTTTTTTTTATAAATTATCTAGCGACAATTTACAGAATTTTGACCAGTTAATTTTAGTTTTTTTGGAGTCTGTCAATTTATAATCTGAATTGTTCGAGGTCCCGAAGTAATGTGAGTCCGCTATGCTGTCGGTTTGCTTTTCGTCAGTCGTTAATTTGTCGTCTTGGCTCACGGGTGGGAGAGGCAGGCTCTTTTGCATTGCTTTGGTTTGAGTGTCGGATGTGCGGCAATGCAAATGTGCCTGACTGTGCGAAATGAACTCTACTTTGTCGGGCGGGTATTACACACACACTAGAATATACGCATCTTTTACCCAAAACTTGCGCATACTTCACATATATCTGTAAGGAGGTGAACCTCACTTTCCAAACTAAAAATGCCTTTTCTAACGTTGCTTTCCCCAATTTACACATTCATGCCTGACTATCCAAGTTATCTAACAGGCTTTTTTAACCCGCTAAGGGGCTTTGATGGTTACATGGGTGTTAAATTCTGAGGTTTTGCTACTTGCCATGCCCTGCAAGTTCAAGGTGTAAAGCAAGTCGGTGCTCCATTGGCAAAGGGTTATCTTCTTGAACTGATCGGCAATGGATCGAATTGTTCAGAAATTTTATAAACAACTGTCTTTACCGATTGTATTTTGTCGAACTAGTGCATCCAGTAACTAAATCTGTTGCGCTTTTACTTCCAACATCGTGGAGTATGCGCAAGTTTCATTGGAGAATCGTTAAACTACATAAAAAAATCCCGAGCTCATGTCTCGGGATTCTCTAAACTGCAAGCGCTTATGTTCTTAGGCCGTCTTCGACTTGCCGGAAGACTTGCGCTTGGGCGCCTTATAGTCTGATTTTTTCTTCAAACCCAGCGCCTGAATTTCGTTACTGTCAGAGCCATACTGCCCGATCACCTGCTCTTTACAACCGAGGATCATATTGTGAAATTCCCACTCGGCCGCAATGTGCATCTGTCGGGATTCCTTCAACCGTTTTTCTGTCTGTTCCATGTTGCGCAACGCCAAATCTATTTTGTTCTTCGCTGCCGTAACCATCTCCATGCTATACTCTTCTAACCGGGGTTTGTAATCCTTTAATTCTTGTAGGTTGTTGAAGGCCTCCTACCGCGATTTCTTAAAAGATGGCAAGCGATGCCTTGTAACCATAACGGGCTATAGAAGAGTCTATTCAACAAACTGTGTCAAAATAGAAAAACACTAAATTGATACAGTATATGGAAGAAGAAAAAGGCGACTTCAACTTCAAGGAATTTGAAGAGCAAGCAGTTAAGCGATTACGCGAAGGGCATTCTCTAGAAGGCAAAGATGGCGTTCTGGCTCCCCTGATTAAACGCCTCGTTGAAGCGGGATTAAACGGAGAGATGGACGTCCATCTCGAAGGATCACCCAAAATAAACAGGCGCAATGGCAAAACAGGGAAACAGGTAAAAACGGCCTTTGGTAGTGTTGAGATAGAGACCCCACGCGATCGTAACAGTAGTTTTGAACCTCAACTACTTCCCAAACGGCAAACCACTTTGGGTGATGGTTTAGATCATAAAGTAATAGCGCTTTACGGCCTGGGCATGAGTTATAAGGATATCTGTAAACACTTAGAAGAATTGTACGGACTCACGGTTTCACCGGCTACACTCAGCACGATCACCGACAAAATCATTGAAGAGGTAAAGTCTTGGCAGAGCCGTCCTTTGGAGAGTGTCTATCCATTTGTTTGGTTAGATGCGATTCATTACAAAGTAAAAGAAGATGGTGCCATCAAAACCAAGGCAGTGTATGAAAACCCTTAAAGAAGTATATGAAGCCCCCTCCAAAGAACAAGCTGAAAAAGGATTGGCAATCCTCGAAGAAGAATGGGGAACAAAGTATCCGGCCATGATCAAAAGCTGGTTTAACAACTGGGAGAGGCTGAGCAATTATTTTAAATACCCCAAGGAAATCAGACGCATCATCTATACTACCAACATCATCGAGTCCTTCCACAGTCAACTCCGAAAAGTCACTAAGAGCAAGCGGGTGTTCAGCTCTGATATGTCCTTATTTAAACTCCTGTATCTAGTGCAGGGCAACCTTAAAAAGCATTGGATTGGTCCCATTAGTGGATGGAAACTTACTCACGCCCAAATGATGATTCTCTTTGAGGAACGAATGAGTCAACATTAACAAACTTGGGTTTTATGAGGCATAAATTCTTGGAATGGACTGTTAAAAATAAACGTGCTACTTTTGATAGCACGTTTGGACCATTCCAGTCAGTTGAGTTATTCCTTCATCGGGTGCTCCCCAGCAGAGCCGATGTCCGCTTCGCTCAACAGAACAAATTTAATCAACTGACACAGTTCGTTGAACAGACCCCTATAGAATGAAAGTCGCTGGAATACATACATTCACTATTATGACAACGCACCCGCTCGGTTTGAATTCGCACCGGTTCGGTTTGACAACGCACCCACTCGATTTGACAGCTTACCCGCACAGCTTGAAATCGTACCCGTACGGTTAGACAACACACCCGCACCGTTAAAAATCTTATCCATTCTGTTTGAGAGAGCACCCGAACCATTTGATAGCGCACCCGAACCACTTGACAGCGCGCCCGCACGATTTGAAATCGTACCCGCACGGTTTGACAGCGCACCCGCACGGCTTGAATTCGTATCGGTACGGTTGGACAACGCACCCGCACAATTTGGATTCGTACCCGCTCAAGTAGTATCCATAAAATATTTTAGTGCACGCGTAAAAAAAAGGTGAACGAACGTGCCAATCCGGAAAGGGTTGCTTTAAAACGGAAAAATAAAGTTTCAAAAAAAGGTAAAAAAAGAGCAACCGGCACTGTGACAGAGTGCGTATCCATTCACAAGTACACAATAACGTACTACTTATATGTCACACATCAAAAATGTAGAAGCCTTTGGGAAGCTCACGGGCATCTGCACCGGGTATGGAGGAAGTTATAACCCCGGAAACCCTAACCTCCAGGCTAATGTGATGTCGGCCTTAATGAACAACGCACGTCAAGTGATGAGTGAAGTACACGCAGCAAAAACCGAGTACGACAACACCACCAATGCACGCGAACTTATGTTCAAAGATATCAAGCGACTCGGTACGCGCATCATCAGCGCGTTGAAATCCAGCGGTGCTGGCAAGCTTACCATCGAAGATGCACAAACAAGCATCCGAAAAATGGCAGGCAGTAAAGCGCCAAGCGATCAGCCGGCAGCAGCCTCAACTTCCGGTGAAGCAGTGAAGCCAAAGACACGAAGAGCACGTGGCATGGATTACGCATCGATGAGCAATCACTTTGCGGCATTGGTACAAACAGTTTCGGCCACGCCAAGCTATTGCCCCAATGAAGAAAAGTTTTCCGTGGCAGGACTGAACGCGCAGTGGTTGGCTTTGGTTAGCCTGAATGATTCGGTGAACGCAGCCACGGCAAAACTGAGCAGTGCACGCAACAAGCGCAACCAGCTATTGTATGATACAGATAGCAACTTGGTAGCGATTGGCCTACAAGCCAAACAATACGTGCGCTCAGCTTTTGGGCCGACCAGCGATCAGTATCAGGAAGTACGAAAAATTAAATTCACTAAACCCAAATCGTGATGCAACAACATCCCATATAAAAACCTCTGCGGTCAGACTGCAGAGGTTTTTTTATGGTCTGACGGCATGGTGCTTGCGCGTAAAAGACACCGTGCGGTTTTCATCCCACATCACCAAACCCCATCTCGTCCCCCTCTCTTGTAGGGGTAAATCCAAACGTATCGTTACGCTAAGTGTGTCGGGGTGAGGTTATACAAACAAAGTAGCGCTGCATAAAGGTGAATCTGCGTGGAATTAAACCAGAAGTCAGAATGGTTGCTGGCGTTTCGAAACGCTTCGTGTTGTCTATTGTCAATTGCCATTTGTCAACTTATCCAAGTGCTTCCAATTACCAACAGTTTAGAAAGATTACATGTGTTTTGTGTGATGAAACAAGAGCTAGTGTCAGACGGCTATGAAGATGCGTAACAAGCCGTCCGACACCTTTACCTATGCGATCGAATGCCGTGTAAAATTGCTTAGGTGTTTATTCGTTGATGCACTAACTACCGCTTATCGGTTTCAAATTGCATTTTTAATTCTCCGGTTATCAATTCTTGTTTGTTATTAGCATCGACAAGTAGCGTCTTAAAATGTCCATAGGCTTTATACTGCGCAAATTCAAATTTGTCACGTTTAATATATTTGATGGAGTCTATCTGAAAAAAATCAGACGCACTGCTGTTTCTATCAATTGATTTATACTTCTCTCCATTTAATTCAATTAGTTCTAAATAAAAATTGAACGAGCATTGCTTGACAAAAACCAAACTATCAATCTTCGGGTCATTTGGTGTGTCGCTATCCCTGATTTGAAATCTTCCTATGTACGAATGATTGTTAAAATACGAGCTATCGCCCGGATAGTAGAGAGTAATAGCACATACCCGATTATCGACCCCGTTTCCAAAACTGATGGTTCGTCTATTAAGTTGATAGTCGTAGTACTTCGATATAATTGCAGCCGTATACCCCTTCCATTCGTGCTTTGAATTTTGGAAATTAATTGTAAGGCTATCTTGACTCACAGTTTGAGTAAACTTTAAACCATTTATTCCATTCGTTTTTACTAAAGGGCACTTTTCGTTCTTATCAATTTTTTCACCCTCACACGATAGTAGAATTAGAGTTATCGCTAGAATAATTGCTTGCTTCATATGTCTTGTTCAGACTAACCCAATTTCAGATCAGTTACCAGGATTCCTTAAAGATAAATTAAATTTGACTAATGTTGCGTTGTTCTGGTATGAAGCGCATCGATCTATGAAGTAATTGGGAAATAAACGTACTTTGACGAATGGAAAGTCTTGCGTTTGTGAACGATCAGCTCAGTAGCAGCAATCTGTTTGAAGCCTTTAAGTTGCAACTGACCAAAGACTTTGAGCAGAGTAACTTCTCTTCCTCGTTCATCAAAGACTTACCACCCGATTACACCTTCATTCTCGAAAAAATAATCAGTGAACTGCACCGCTCCGAAGCCAAAGCAGATGCGCAGCTGATGAACTTGCTTTACCGCATCGACATTGGCGAAGCGCAATTGAAGAAATACTTAACCAGTCACCCCCACGAAAATCACCTGACTACCATTGCTGAACTAATCATCAAGCGGGTGTTGCAAAAGGTAGTGATTAAGGAATATTATAAGCGGAATGCGAATTGAGTGGGCTGTTAATAGTCGATAGTCAATGGTCAATAGTCGATAGTTAATAGTTAATAGTCAATAGTTAGAAGTTGAAAGTTGAAAGTTGAAAGTCCGAAGTTGAAAGTGAATAGTTAAAAGTTAATGGAGATCAAAGCCAATGATAACCTTCCTCGGGAACGAGTGATTTTCGGAATACCGGTAAAAGGTAAAGTGATAGACGAACAAACTCGCTGTTCGCACTACCACTCTACGCTGGATATCATCGCCATCAAATTTAAATGCTGCGGTACGTACTTTCCCTGTTATTCCTGCCACGAGGAAGAGGCTGATCATCCTGCCATCGCATGGCCCATTGCCGAGCGCCACACAAAGGCAATACTCTGTGGAGCGTGTGGCCACGAATTAACCATAACTGAGTATCTATCCAGTGAGAACACTTGCCCCTCCTGTCACGCTTCCTTCAACCCGAATTGCGCAAAGCATTATGGGTTGTATTTTGAGATGGATTAAATTTCTTGGTTGAATGATTTAAAAAAGTAGGAATCGGTTTGACGAGAACTGAAAGTTAACTTACAGTCTCACCTCCCAAAATCATCTTGCACGCGCACGATGTCATTTTCATCAGAGGGATGTTGTGCATCGGTGTGGCGCCAGATCTCTGCAATCATCCCCCACCCTTCCGGCAAACCCACCAGCCGATGACGCTGACCTTGCTTCAACTGGATAATCTCGCCAATGGTAAATGGATGTAGGGGGCCTTCCACATCTGTGTCGCTGGTGATGACTCCGGCTACTCCGGCAATATGTTTCCATATCTCCGCACGTCTGTGGTGATACTGCCACGACAATCGCTGGCCGGGTGCAACGATTAATATCTTCGGACTCAATTTTCCGGATATACTCAGGTCTTCCTTTTTCAGGTGTGGAAAGTATAGTTGAATAAAACGATCGGCTTGGTTTTCATCGATCACAAAGAACCCACCCCACGGGCGCGAGAAATCGTAAGACGCGATAGAAAGGTTTACTTCGGCCAGATAATTCTGTACCGATTTCATCACCTCTTCTTTCAGGGTGAATGCAGATAATGGAACGTTGATCATTTAAATTTTACTTTTGAATCGGTGCGTAAAATACGAACCCAATGCTGATAACCCAAAGCATTCAAGTGCAAGCCATCGGTAGCGTATTTCGTATCCATCAATCCATCAGTTCCTAAAAATGACGTATACAAATCAACAAAGTGATAGTTCATCTTATCAGCATAGCGTGCCAGTTGCGTATTGATGGTGGTAATGTGCGCTCCCTTGTCTCGAAATGCATTGGGAAAATTCTTGAACGACTCGTTGGTTGGCAAAATGCTTTGAATGAATAATTCTGTTTTGGGTGAAGCCGTTTTGATTCGCTTCGCAATCGTAAATAAGTTTTCGATAATTACTTCATCGGGTGTATTACGTGATAAGTCGTTGATACCAATCAGTAAGAAGATTTTGGAAGGCTTGTGGCGCAATACTTCTTCGAGGCGGTTGAGCACCCCAAACGTAACATCTCCGGAGATGCCACGATTCAGCACGGAGCTGTCGCCAAATAATTTTTTCCAGTTTCCTCCTTCGGTAATACTGTTGCCCACCATGACAATAGCACCCGTTTTCACCGGCTCCGCTTTAAATAGCGCATAGCGTTTTACATAATGATCGGGCACGTTGGGAAGGGTGTCGTACGTTTTTGTCTGTGCCGAAAGATGAGCGTTCATACTGATCATGAAAAGCAAGACAACCAAAAAGCGTGGAAACATAAATCGTGGGCTAAAGCGATGTAACAAGGTACGGATTTTTTCTTGCAGAATATTATCACCACTAAGGCACAGAGGCACAAAGTGAATTCACTTCACCAAAGTTTTACATAAGAGCACAAAGAAAACCTTCATGTAACTCAGTGCCTGTGTGTCTTCGTGGTTAAGCTATTTCTTCAACTCCACTTTTGCCTTCGGGCCACCGCCAATTTCAATCACGGAAGATCCATACACACGGATGGTCGACTTAATAAAATCTTCATCGTTGGCTTTGTAAATATTATCTACATACTTCTGCGGATTGCGGTCGATGTACGGAAACCAGGTGCTGTGTATTTGCACCATCACGCGATGTCCCTTCTTGAACGTATGTAAAATATCCTGCAGTTGAACATTCACATCGGTTACCTCATTCGGTTTGAAGGCTTCCGGCTTTTCATAGCTGTTGCGGAAGCGTCCGCGAAATGTTTCGTGGCGCACCAATTGTTGGTAGCCGCCCATAATGATATTCGCAGGATTATGTTTGGTGTCGTTGGGTTCGTTATCCGGATAAACATCTATCAACTTCACAATAAAGTCAGCATCGGTGCCGGTCATACTCACTTTCAATTTCGCCATGATTTCACCGGCCAAGGTCACATCCTCCGTCAACACATCGCTCTCAAACGTAATTACATCCGGGCGATGGGCTGCATGACGCTGATCGTCTGTCATAAATCTGCGGGGCGTAAAAACTAAGCCTTCGGTTTGAGAAGTATAGGGAACCGGCTTCGCAGGATCGCTGATATATTCAAATACAGCTTCTGTTTTCGTAGGCTGGTTGACGGAAAGTTTTCCATTCTCGCCAAAGTATAATTTGAACGGCTGAATTTCGCGTGGAGGCCACTCGCTAAACTGCTTCCATGTTTTCAAACCGCAGTCGTACATGTAGGCTTCCGGTAACTTGGGCTGCGCTCCATCTTTCAGTGTGGCGGTGAAAAATCTACGTTCAATTTCGCGCTGATAAAATGTAGAAATACTGTCGCCAAAATAAATGTGATTGATTTGCTGATAGCCACGCTCACGCGCCCAGTCGCCATGACTCCAAGGGCCCATCACAATGGTATTGTACGTGGCCGGGCTGCTGCTTTCAATTTTCTTATAAATATTTAAAGGGCCATACAAATCTTCGGCATCGTACCAGCCCCCGACTGTCATTATCGCGTGCTTCACGTTGGTAAGGTGCGGCAACAAATTCCGTTTTTGCCAGAACTCATCGTAGTTCGGATGATCGATTATCTGTTGCCAGAAGAAATTGTCTTTGTGGTACTTTTCGGTCGCATTTTTCAGTGAGCCGATACGCAAATTAAAATCATAACCATCTTTCGGCTGTTGCGAATAGAAGCGTTGAATTTTGTCATCATACCAGCTTTTGTCCGTGGGGCCTTCATGCTGATATCCAAAGACAGCAAATGCTGCTAAATAACTTTGAAGAAAAGCACCTTGATGATGGAAGTCGTCAAAGAAAAAATCAGAGATGGGTGCTTGTGGTGAAGATGCTTTGAGTGCCGGGTGTGCATCGGGAATGGCGGCTGCGGTGTAGAAGCCGGGATATGAAATTCCCCACTGCCCTACCCGTCCGTTGTTGCCTTTCACATTTTTGATCAGCCAATCGATCGTGTCCCAGGTATCGGATGCTTCATCAATATCTGTTTTGTTTTTGCGGTCGTTGCCGGGAATATTGGGAGTCATGTTATTGAATACACCTTCGCTCATCCAGCGGCCGCGCACATCCTGATACACGAAGATGTATCCATCGCGCATCAGGTATTTGGAAGGGCCGAGTGTTCGTTCAAATTTATCTTTTCCATAGGGCTCCACACTGTAGCACGTGCGCTGCATCAAAATGGGATACACTTTAGTCTTGTCTTTGGGCGTGTAAATGGTGGTAAATAATTTGATCCCATCGCGCATGGGTATCTGCGCTTCAGTTTTATCATAGTATTGGCGCACATAAGCCGAGTCGGTGAGTTGTGCCGAAGCCAAACCAACGCTGAAAAGCATCCAGAGGCAAACAAAGTACTTCATAGTAATTGAATTAAGTGAACGATTAGAAAAGTAAGAATAACGAATGGCAATGACAAGCTCCTGCCCTTTGTAGGGCAATGGCAAAAGGCGTATTTCAGCGGTGCGTTGTCAAAATTTAATCGGATGCGGATGGATAGGTGAAGGAATCGTGCTATACTTGTAATACCTATTCCAACAGCTATGAAATCGATTTGGATTACCCTCACACTCTTTTGGTGTGCCTCGGGCTTGTGGGCACAATCAAAAGAAACCATCATTGCTTTTGGCTCATGCGATGATGAAGATGAACCTCAGGAGATGTGGAAAGAAGTGATTGCCCAAAAGCCCAGCGTGTGGATTTGGGGAGGAGATAATGTGTATGCCGATACGCATGACATGAATTTGCTGAAAGCCAAATACGATAAACAAAAATCAAATCCGGATTATCAAAAGCTGATGCGCATGAGTACCATCACGGGCACGTGGGATGATCACGATTATGGTGTGAATGATGGCGGCAAACTGAACAGCAAGAAAAACGACAGCAAAAAATACTTGCTGGATTTTTTAGGTATTGCCGAACCAAGCCCGGTATATGAACATGAAGGGGTGTATAATTCGCTTACCATTGGCAAGGGCAAACAAAAAGTAAAAATCATCAACTTGGATACGCGCTATTTTCGTGATACTATTTTTAAAGTCTCCTATATCGATTCGCTATCGAAGAAAAAAATGACTCACTTTGAAAAAAACCTGACCGGAGATGTGTTGGGCGAAGCGCAATGGCAATGGCTGAATGAGGAATTAGGTGATGAGAGCGTAGCATTGTTTATCATCAATTCCAGCATTCAGGTAATTGCGGCCGAGCACCGCTTTGAGAAGTGGGCGAACTTACCCACTGCACGTAAGCGATTGCTGGATCTGATTGCAGCATCTAAAAAGAAAGTGGTGATCATTAGTGGCGACAGGCACATTGCTGAGTTTTCAAAGATTGAATTGCCCGGATTGAAATACCCTTTGATCGATTTTACCTCGAGCGGCATTACACATACCTGGTCTGAATCGTGGGAGGAAAGTAACAAACATCGGGTGGGTGACTTGGTCATTCAAAAAACGTTCGGAATTCTTAAAATCAATTGGTCGGGCAAAGAGCCAAAAGTAACCATGCAAGCGCGTGGTTTGGCGAAAGCACCGTATGCGGAATATGTGCTAGATTTTAATTTGTATCGATAAGATATTCCTCTCTGATACCTGTGTCATGCCAAGATACGTGGCAACTTTGAATGAAATGAACGGAAAGATTCCTCGAACCTCTGAATGGCAGAATATAGATAAGCTTGGTGCGGGCGTGGGCAAAGGATTGAAGTGGAAATCCCGCTAGCTATCCGATAGCTAGCGGGATTGGAACGAAAAGCCTGGTGGCGAGGCACGAGCCATGCCCCCAAAAAGAAATTCAACTCATCGGTGGGTCGTTGCCGATCCAATAAAATATGTTCATCTTTCGGGTTGATTAATTGCGCATGACGGATCAAAAGAAATATACGCTCACGGTGGGCATCACGCTGGTGATTGCCAATATGATTGGCACCGGTGTTTTTACTTCACTGGGGTATCAGGTGGGGCCGATTCCTTCCGGCTTCGCCATTCTGGTGTTGTGGGCGGTGGGCGGAGTGGTAGCGCTGTCGGGTGCTTTTACGTATGCTGAAATTTCGACTACACTGCAAAGATCGGGTGGTGAGTACAATTATTTAGGTAAGATTTTTCACCCGGCTTTTGGTTTTGCCGGAGGTTGGATGAGTTTGCTGGTAGGATTTGCCGGAGCTATTTCTGCCGTAGCACTTGCGATTGGCGAGTACTCTTCTACGTTTTTAGGCATCTCAAATAAAGTAGTGGCCATTGCCGCAATTGTGCTGGTATCAGCTGTGCATTGGTTTGGTGTGAAAACAGGAGGGCGTGTGCAAAACCTGCTGACATCGCTCAAGCTCTTATTGATTTTATTCTTCTGCATTGCTCCCTTTTTTGTAGCAGAAGGAAATACTTCGGGAATTAGTTTTATGCCCAAGGCAAGTGATTGGGATTTGATTTTGAGTGCGAGCTTTGCCGTGTCGCTCGTTTATGTGGTGTATGCGTATACCGGCTGGAATGCAGTGGCATACATTGCCGGTAATTTAGAAAACCCCACCAAAAATCTACCTCGCTCACTGATTCTTGGCACTCTGACGGTAACGATCGTTTATCTTTCGTTGAATGCGATGTTTTTGTATTCAGCTCCGATGGAAGAACTGAACGGGAAAAATGATATTGGAAATGTAGTGGCCTTTAAATTGTTTGGTGAGAAGGTGGGGCTTGTGTTTTCTACTTTGTTTAGCGTGGCCTTACTATCTACGCTAAGCGCCATGACAATTGCCGGTCCGCGTGTATTGGAAGCCATGGGCGATGACTATCCGCGTCTGAAAGTAATGGCTAAAAAGAACTCCTACGATATGCCTTATCTGGCGATATTGGTGCAGGCAGCCTGGTCGATTTTTTTAGTGCTGGTGAGTTCCTTTAAAGAGATCATTCAATACATCTCCATCAGCTTGTCGATTTTTTCGATGGCTACGGTGTTGGGCATTTTTGTTCTGCGAAGAAAATATCCAAAGGAAAAGCGACCGTTTCAAGTTCCATTTTATCCGCTCCCTCCCATTCTGTTTACGGTGTGTACGTGCTGGATGATTTATTACGTGACTGTAAACGATCCGAAAATTATCCTGTATTCACTCGGCACGGTGGTTCCGGGAATAATCATTTATTTTGTAGTTTCTAAAAAGTAATAATTGTGAAAAAGATCCTTTTTGTACTCGTTGTTGGCGCAAGTTTTATGTGGTCGTGCGGTGGTGGAAAAGAGGCCACCGAAGATTCCGGGATAGATACCATTCGTGTAGACACCCTGACAGAAGCGCCTCCTGTGAAAGACAGTGTGGTTGCACCTGCTGTAGTGATAGAAAAAGATACAGTGCTGGATAATGCTGCTCGCTTTATTGCCGGCTTGCCTCAGCTATCTGAAAGTTCTTTCAAAAAATTAGAGGAGGATAAATATTGGAAGGAGTATCAGGCTTCCATGGATGCCAACTGGAAAAAAATGTTCGACTCTCGCCTGAGTAAAATGAAGGCATGGGAGGAAAACACGTTCTCAAAATCGATTCATGATTCCCTGACGTTATTTTATCCATTTTCAGGTCCGGACTTTCTACATGCCTTCTATTTGTTTCCGAGAGCTAAAACGTATGTGCTGGCAGCGCTGGAACCGATTCGGGAAGTGGTACCATTGGATACTATTTCAGAAAAGAACCGCGATGCTTTTTTAGATAGTCTAGGGGTATCGCTCAGAGACATTTTTAATAAGAGTTATTTCATCACTACGCACATGGAGAAAGACTTGAAGCAGGTGAAGGGCGTGTTGCCTCCGCTCTATTTTTTCATTGAGCGTTCGGGACATGAATTGTTGAGTCAGAAGTTCATCACGCTGGATGATGCCGGTAATGAAGTGGAGATAAAAGGAAGTCAGATTCATTGGAAAAAAACGCCTGCGGTAAAGTTGGTTTTCAGAGACAGGGCTACGCAAGAAGTGAAGACGCTGTATTATTTCTCTGTGAGCATCTCCAATGGCGGGCTGAAAGAACGACCTAACTTCATTTCGTTCGTAAATAATCGGGCACCTTTCAATACGTTCGTGAAGTCTGCCTCTTACTTGATGCACAAAGATGTGTTCACCGAAATCAAAAAATTGATTATCGCGAATAGTAATCATGTATTTCAGGATGACACCGGCATACCCTACAAGAATTTTAAGAATAAGCTGGAATGGTCGGGATTGTTTTATGGTGAATACATCAAACCTGTCAGCGACTTTAGTTCGGAGTTGTATCAGGCGGATTTGGATTCAGCCTACAAAGCAGGTGGCAAAAAAGATTTGCCTTTTTCGCTAGGCTACCACTGGAGCACGAAGAAGCAGAATTATATGCTATTCAGCAAAGCCAAGCTGAATACGAATAAGTAGTCGGTTATGGATCGAATGTATTAATCTAAACCCGATTCGCTACTTTGAAATCAACACGGCATCGGTGACCAGAAAGTTGCCGTGCTCTAAATCCGATTCATTCAATTTTACTTTTCCTTTGATTCGGATAAATTGATCTGCTTCAAATTTTGCGGTAGGCTTTACTTTAAATGTAACCTCGGCAATCGACTCGGGGCCGGCCGCTCCGCAAAAGAAACATTGACTATAAGGAAATTTGGACAAGATGATGTAGGCATTTCCTTCTACGTCTATTGGCATGTAATAGCCCTCTAAACTAATCTCTTTGCCAACCATCGCCTTGAGTTCAGGCGTAAAAACAGGAACGAGAAAATACTCCGCTGCTTTCTCGTTGTACTTCGTTTCAAACTTGGTCTTGGCAAATAGCGACCATCCTTCGGGCTGCGCCCAAGCATAGGAAGAAGTCAGAAGTAAGATTCCGATTGTAATGCTTTTGAATAGATCCGTTTTCATATCTGTCAACTTGTTAACTTCAATTTCCTGCCAAGACTTTGTGAATGTCGGTGCGGTAAGCTTGCCAGGCGGGTAGCAACGAACAAATCAATCCGAGCAATACTCCGCTGACTAGCAAATACAATTCTTCAACGTAAAATTGAAAAGCAATCAAACCGGTTTTGTCACCAATGCTTTGAATAAAGACAAACAGCATGATATGCGCAAGGAATAATCCACTGATGGTTCCTAAAAACGTCAGACTTACTCCTTCGAGTACCATGCTGCTCCACAGTTTGAAGCGTGAAGCACCCATGCTACGCATGATGGCAAGATCATATTTTCTTTCCTTCAGCGAATTATAAAGCGCAATGAAGATACTGAGCGCTGAAATAAAGACCAGCAAATAAGCCAAACTCATTAGCACTGTCTTTGCTGATCCTAAAATGGTAAACAACCTTGCTGATTCAAAAGCAGGCGAAGCCGCTTGCATGTTTGTTTGGGTATTAATCAGGCGAGGCAATTGAATCGCAGCAATCGGGTTTTTGTATTTAATCAACAGCGCGGTAATTTCTTTGGTCGAGTCTTTTAATTGATAACCCGGAATTAGTTTTAAATCGAGCGGTTGATTCATATTGATTTTCTCTTCTCCTTCTTCATGTACATGCCACACGCTCGTCACTTGCGTTAATATTAGATTGTCGATCACGCTTCCGGTGGGTTTCAAAATGCCCACTACTTTATACTTACTTTCCTCGTGTGCGTGTCCCTCTTTCGTCAGTCCATGGGCACTTTCAAAAGTACTGGCCAAGGATAGTTTTGTCATGGCGGCTACATTCGCTCCCAGCGTTACCTCAAGTTCCTCGTTCCACCAATCTCCGGCTTGAAGTTCGGCCTGATATAACTCTGCATAAGACGGTGAAGTGCCGATGATCCGGAAGTTCATATAACTATCACCCAACGCCAGCGGAATTGCATTTTTCACAAGGCGATGATTGGCCAACTTCTCCGCTTCGCGCAGATTGATATTTCCTGTTGGAAAATCGATATGAAAAATATTACAAAGAATTAATTGAAGCGGACTCCCCTTCGCTCCTACCACCAAATCAATACCTTTCGTGTTGTCGGCTACGCGTTCCTCTAGTTGCTGACTGACTACCAGCAACAATGTAATCACAGAAACTCCCAACGAAAGCAGGAAAATATTCAAAGCTGTATTCAGCGGCTTTGCTTTCAGATAGCTCCACACCAAAGACAAAATAGACATAGCTTATTGGTGGTTGGTTGTAGAGTTCAATTCAATCTGACGGCTCATGCGCTCTTTCAGACGTTGGTCGTGTGTAGCCACCAGCAAGGTTGCCCAGCTATGGTTGGCGAGCTTTAACAAAAGCGAAATGACTTTCTCACAATTTTTATCATCCAAGGCAGAAGTGGGTTCATCGGCTAAAATGAGTGCCGGTTTGTTCATCACGGCACGTGCAATCGCCACGCGTTGCGCCTGCCCAACGCTTAATTCTGTAACTTTCGAATGGAGCTTATCTGCTAATCCCAACTCTTCCAAAATCTCAACTGCCCGATCCGGATCAGCGGGGTTGCCAGCAAAAAAAGATGCAGCCATAAGATTTTGTTTGACTGTGAGTGTGTTGATCAAATGATTCTTTTGAAAGATAAAGCCAATCTTCTTTCCTCTAAATTGATCCAACGCAGCGGGCGATAGCTTGGTAATATCGACTCCTGCCAATTCAATCTTTCCTCGTTGCGATTGAAGTAGTCCTCCCACCAGATGTAAGAGTGTTGTCTTTCCTCCACCCGATTCACCCAAGAGTAAACTATGCTCACCGGGTTGAATGGAGAAATCGGGAAAGTGCATTACACGAAGAGCGGCACCCGGATACGAATATTGAACGTTTTTTACTTCAACCATTGGCAAGTTTCTGAATTCGAGATGACTTTACTGTTCGAAGCAAAACAAATCCAATAACAAAAAAGGTAGCAATGGATAATACGCCATTGCGCATGCTGCCGGTCAGATGTTCAGCTAATCCATAACTAAATGTACCGGCTACAATCGACAAGTTAAAGGTACAGTCAAAAAAACTAAAGTACGATGCATAGTCGATGGAGTTGCTGGGGATGAGTTTGGAATAAGTGGCACGTGACAAAGATTGAATCCCTCCCATTACCAATCCAACAGCCGTAGCTAAAAAGTAAAATTGCACTTCTGTTGTTACCAGATATGCTGCAAAGCAAATAACTATCCAGAAACAAATCATTCCCAATAAAGTATTTCGATCACCCACTTTTCCTGCTATGCGTGAAAAAGCGTGTGCGCCCACAGCGGCTACCAACTGTATTATCAGAACAGTCGCGATAAGCTTGGAATCATCTAAGGCTAACTCCTTCGACCCGAAAGTGGCCGCCATGTACATAACCGTCTGCACGCCCATATTAAAGAAAAAATAAGCCAAGATGTATTTCTTCAAATCCGGATTCGCGCTAAGTGCTTTCCAAACTTTTGCTAACTCCTCGTAACCCCGAAGGAGCTTTCCTTTGCCAGCGTTTTTACGACTGTCAGGTAATTTGGCGAGGGGTATCTGCGCAAAGCCGATCCACCAGATTCCTACCAACAAAAAAGAGAACCGTGTTGCATCGCCATCTGAATCAAAATGAAATACCGGGAAATTCATGATCATCGCCAGATTGATTACGAGGAGTACAACACCGCCATAATAGCCCATCGAATACCCTTTCGCGCTTACACGATTGAATTGATCCTGACTCACGATTTCTGGAAGGAAGGCATCGTAAAAAACTAAACTTCCTGAGTAACCAATACTTGCCAAGATCACGCAAAGAATTCCCCATTCTAATGTTTGTTCTGTAAAGAAATACATTCCCATGCATGCCAATCCGCCCAGATAACAGAAGAATCGCATAAATGCTTTTTTATTCCCGACATAATCGGCAATGCCGGATAACAATGGCAATAGCGGTGTAATGATCAGAAATGAAAAAGAAAGTGCGTATGAATACAAAACTGAATTGGTGATTGTAAATCCCAAAAATTGCACCTGATCACTGCCGGCCTTTGAAGTAGTTACCGCCTGATAATAAACCGGAAATAGGGCACTGGTAATCACCAACGAATAAACAGAGTTCGCCCAATCATACATGCACCAGGCATTTTCGATCTTCGGATTATTTAGCGTTACAGCTGTATTTGTCATAAAATAAAAAGCCTTCCATTTTAGTGGAAGGCTTTTTTAAATCAATAAAGAAGATTAATTCCTTTTAGAAGCTGCAGCATTATCACCGGCAGTATAAAGTACTTTTCGAGCATTGCCCTTCCGTAACTCTGTTTCCACATCGGCAATGATACCACGTTTCGCATCTTTGTCGCCTTTTATCGCAATGGTTAATTGCTCGCGTTCGGCTTCCGCTAACTTAGATTTCTCTTCGTTTACCCAGCGAATGATATCATCTGTGCTAATGAATACATCGTTGGCCTGAATTTTCTCTTCTGTTCCAAACTTTATTTCAGTTGGTTGACCAATATAAAGATTGGCCACCAAGGTTTTGCGTTCCAACTTACGAAGTTGAGACGCTTTCGGAATTTGTTGCTTTACATCGATCGATGATTTACGCATCTCTGTTGTCACCATGAAAAAGAACAACAACATGAAAACCACATCGGGCATTGAGGAAGTAGGAATCTCCTGCTTTACCTCTGCTTTCTTCTTAAATTTTGACATAATCCGAATGTTTTAGTTACCTACTCTCGTTGGTTCAGCAATTGAAATGTTCATTGGATAATCTTTCTTGCCTCGCTCGTAAATTGCCTTCTTTTCAGGGTCGGCTAATTGAGAAGCTGCTTCACGAAACTCTTTATTGGATACTCCTGCCTGCTCGGCATAGATATCATAGTAAGCTCCTTGAATAATATCCAAAATCTCAACGAAACGTTTGTGACTGGTTCCGCGGTCGGTTTTAAATGAAACGATGGCCTTTTCAGGGTTCTCTGAGCTAGCAGGATCTACACCTTTATTCTTAATGAATTTGATGATCATATCCTTTAAGCCACTCACATCTTCCATTGGTTCACCTTCCACCAATAACGCATCGGATGAGTTAACCTGAATTTTAAAGATGTTCTTCTCCTGCATTTTGACCTCCTCATTTCTATTTGGGTCTGGTGGCGGAGGCAAACCGATGCTCAATCCCTTGTCGTTATTGATCGTTGTCGTCACCAAGAAGAAGGTTAACAACAAGAATGCAATATCGGCCATGGAAGCATTCGGTATCTCTGGTGTCGATCTTGCCATTTTTTAAATGTTTATCCGGTAATAATATCTTTAACTAATGAGTAGATCGCCAATACCGCAGATGTTAAAAGGACGATGTAGAATAGTATTAAGCCTGCGCCAATCAGCTTTGAACTGTCGGCAGTAGTGCCAAGAGCTGCTGCCTTGACAGATACTTCTGAACCTGAAAGTGAGTATGAAAGTCCAAAAAGAACTATCAAGCCAACTACTCCAATCAATGCTTTAATTAAATCTTTGGGATTTTTGATCGCGTTGATCATAGGCATACCAATACTGGCTACAGCTGCTAAACCCATACAGATGTAGCAAACAATCAAACCAGGTGATATGAGTGAATAAAGCAATCCTGTATTTTCTTCCATACAAATTATTTTTTATGCTTAACCAAAATGTCGATCAAAGAGATAGAAGCATCTTCCATTTTGTTAACCAAGCTATCAATTTTAGATACGCAATAGTTATACAAAACTTGAAGCACCATACCTACGATAAGACCACCTACTGTTGTAATCAAGGCCACTTTCATACCACCCGCAACAACTGAAGGAGAAATATCACCGGCAGCTTCGATCGCATCAAACGCTTGCACCATACCCACCACCGTACCGAAGAAACCTAACATAGGTCCCAGTGAGATACACAATGAAATCCAGATCAAACCAGATTCTAATCTACCCATTTCAACGCCACCATAAGAAACGATAGACTTCTCTACCATGTCAATACCTTCGCCCGAACGCATCAGACCTTGAGTAAAGATAGAAGCTACAGGACCTCTGGTATTTTTAGTAACATCTTTTGCTGCTTCTACGCCACCTTTAGCCAGTGCATCTTCAATTTGAGTCAACAATTTTTTGGTGTTGGTTGTAGCCAGGTTGAGGGTAATGATACGCTCAATAGCAATTGCCAAACCAAGAATGAAAACGATTAAGATAGGCCACATGAAGGCAGCACCACCCGCAATGAATTGCTCTTTTAGTTGTTGGTGGAATGTTGGCTCTTCAGCTGGAGCAGCGGCATCCGCAGCTTGGGTTACTGAAGATTCAGCAGGTGCAGCAGCTTGTGCCGATGAATCTGCAGGTTTGGCATCTTGGGCCATTGTTTTGGAGGCGCCAAAAGCTAGCACTCCGATGAAAGCAAGAATAGTTACTAATTTTTTCATGGTTTAAGGTTTATGATAAAACTTGAAGTGGCCAAAATTAAAGGTTTTGCCGATTTCTCAACAAGATTTTTGAAAAAAAACTGCATTTCTGTGGAATTTTATTCTGCTTTTGGGTTTAGAATACCAACAAGCCATGGAAGTCACCCGAAATGCCATAAATTATTTGGGCGAAGCGAACGGTGATTAGGCCTCTTCCATTGATGCTTTCTCCTTAGCTTGAGCCAGGATAATTTCTTTCTTCGTTTTAAATGCACTTTAGTTGGGAATTATCCTTCGCTGAAGCTAACAGCGCTGAATTTAATAATCCTCCTTCGCTAAAGCTACGGAGGATGAATGCGGAGAGGGCGGGATTCGAACCCGCGATACCCTTTCGAGTATACACACTTTCCAGGCGTGCTCCTTCAACCACTCGGACACCTCTCCAAAAAGGGCCTCAAAGAAATGCATTAATCATGCTGAATGCAAATGCCCTGAGCTAATTAAATGAAATCTACGTAGTTATTTCTCCGGCCAACGGAATAGAAAGCAACTCTTTGGTCTTTTCTATGCCATGTTCACCCAACAAGATCATGAGCTTTGCAACTGCCGCCTCGGTGGTCATATCTCTTCCGCTCAACACACCAATTTCTTTTAAGTGATGGCTGGTTTCATATCTCCCCTGATCAACCATACCTCCGGGACATTGGGAAACATTTAAAATAATGATTCCTTTCTCTATGGATTCTTTCAAAATGCGAATCAACCACCCGGCAGATGGTGCATTACCTGCACCGTATGTTTCAATGATCAATGCTTTTAGTCCGGGAGTTTGTAAGATGGATTGTACAGTTGCTTCAGAAATGCCGGGAAATAGTTTAAGAATGGAAATGTGCGTATCAAAATGGTTTCTTAGTTTAAATTCTTTGGCAGGATTGGCTTTGTGTATGGCTGAATAATTATAGTCGATGGCCACACCCGCTTTGGCCAATGGTGGGTAGTTTCCAGACTCAAATGCATCAAAGTGCATGCTTTCCACTTTTTTAGATCGGTTGCCACGCAACAAGGCATCATCAAAATACAGGCAAACTTCCGGCACTATTGCCTTTCCCTCTTTTTTAGCCGAAGCTATTTCTAAGGAAGTAATCAGATTTTCGCGCGCATCTGATCGTGGCTCGCTGATGGGCAATTGGGCTCCGGTAAGCACCACCGGCTTTGCTAAACCTTGCAACATAAAACTGAGTGCCGATGCTGTAAACGACATGGTGTCGGTGCCGTGCAATACCACAAAACCATCTTGTTGATGATAATGATCGAAAATAATTTGCCCGATGGTTTTCCAATGCTCCGGGCCCATATTGGATGAGTCGATGGGCTGCTCGAACGAAACCACCGTTAAATCAAGTAACAAACTCCGCAAAGTCGGCAAATGATGCAAAATCAAAGAGAAATCGAATGGAATCAAAACGCCTTGCGCATCGTAGGCCATACCAAATGTACCTCCGGTATAGATGATCATCACCCTTGATTTGGCCTGATCGGGTGATGCGGTATTGATGTTAATCTTCCTGTAGTTCATGCGCTGGGTTTGCTAAACAATCGGTTGGCGTTTGCTGTAGTAATATTAGCTAGTTCCGGTAAAGTTATTTTTTTTAACTCAACAATCTTCTGTGCGATCAACGGAATGTAGGCAGGCTCATTTCGCTTACCGCGATGTGGCACCGGTGCCAGGTACGGGCAATCGGTTTCTAATACAATATTCTCTAACTCAATCGTGGGGATCACTTCATCCATGCCGCTTTTCTTAAAAGTCGATACACCACCCAAACCGAGGTAAAATCCCATAGCGGTAATTTTTTTAGCTTGCTCGGCCGTGCCGGAAAAGCAGTGAAAGACACCTCTTAGTTTGTTGCTCGTGTGCATCTCCAGCAACTGAATGGTTTCATCAATCGATTCGCGACTGTGTAATACAATTGGCAAATCGTATTGAATGGCCCATCGCACCTGAATGTGAAAAGCTTCTTTCTGTTGTTCCCAAAAGGTTTTATCCCAATACAAATCCGTTCCCATTTCACCCACGGCTGCAAACTTTCTTTTCGATAGCCATGCTTCCACCTGATACAACTCCTTTTCAAAATCTTTTTTGACCGAACACGGATGCAAGCCCATCATCGGAATACAAAAATCCGGATGTTTGGCTTCCATCTCCAGCATGCCATCAATCGAAGCGTGATCAACATTGGGCATGTAAATAGCCGAAAGGCCGGCCTCCTTCGCACGCACGATGGTATCTTCGCGATCTGCCTTGAATTCTTCATTATAAATATGAGCGTGTGTGTCGATCCAATGATTCATCTTAGTGAAATAAATAATGTGCAAAAATAAGAAGACCGATTACGATCGAAAAGAGCGAAGCGAGCGTGACAGCACCTGCTGCAATATCTTTGATACGACCGGCCTTTTCGCTCCACTCCGGGTGAACCAGATTGACTAACTCTTCCATGGAGGTATTGATCAGTTCTAACCCCATCACCAAGGCGATACAAAATAAAAGTAAGCCCCATTCAATCGCGCTTACGCGGAAGATGGATGCCGCGACAATTACAAGTGTACCAACAAACAGTTGTATACGGATGTTGCGTTGAGAGCGAATGGCGTACTTAATTCCACTCCACGCGGCTCGAAGGCTTTTTAAAAATTTACCCATGACGAATTGCGTTTATTAAGTCATCCAGGGCAACTTGAAGAAGTGGTTGATGCGCGGGCAAAACAAAGCCCTTACGGGAAATCACTTCTTGCATGGCCTTCATTAAATTGAATTCATTTTGTGTGACAGAAAAAGCAAATCCCTCTGCATACAATTTATCGGACAAATATTCTTGCTCCGGTTGTCCGGGTGTGGGTACCAAGATACAGTTTTGTTGGCCTAAGGTAGCCAAATCCATCACCGAACTATAACCTGATCGGCAAACCACAAACTCTGCTGATTGCAACGCGGCTTGTAATTGTTCGGCATTTAAATGATTGACCTCGTGCAAGTATTCATTTGTTTGGGTGATCAATGAATCGCCCGGTAAACCTTTCACCAACATCGTTGATTCATGGATTTCCATCAACTGATTTCGCAAGATTGTTTCAAACAAACTTCGCTGTGGTTCGGGACCGGAAACAACCGCAAGAACTTTCCACTTCCTTCTGTCATGAATCGAGACTTCCCTTTTTTCGAACCGAGATAAAACTCCCACCATTCGGCATTTTTCATTGAGCGGTTTACTCAACTCGCCCGAAAGAATGCTTCCTGGTAAATCGGGAATCCAGCATTGATCAAACCGGTTGATCATAAACCGGTTCAATTGATTGGCAACTCCGGCCAACCATCCAAAACGGGAAGTCAATAGAATTGATCGCTGGTGCGTAATAAAAATGCTTTTAACGGATCGGTCGTAGCAACCATATCGATTGTCTGAAATGATCACATCAATCCGATGCTCGCGGATGATTTTATTTATCTGTCGCTTTTCAATTCGAATAGCCTTATAAAATTTAGGAATCTGCGTAATCAAACTTTGAATGAGTGATCCTGACGTCACATACTTTGGCTGGTACGAGGCCAATTCAAAAAAAGTAAGTTGCGGGAATTCTTCCTGGAGCAAGTGCAGCGGATAACCACATGTTGCGATTGAAACCCTGCAATTGCGAGCGAGCAATTCCTGAATAATCGGAATACAACGCGTGGCATGGCCCAGGCCCCAATCCAACGGTGTTACCAATACGTGAATTTGCTTTTGTTCCACACGGACAAAGATCGGAAGTAATTACGGACTATCGCTACTCAAAATTTTTCTCTTGAGTTCAAGCTGACCGGAAGTGCTTTAAACTGGTATCCAAGTTTGGAAAAATGATCCAGGTAACGAGGGAGAGCGAATGTCATGTTTTGTTCCGCTTTCAGGCTATCGTGAAATACTACAATCGAACCCGGCCTGCTGGCACGAATCGAACCTTTCAGGCAATCTTGCGGTGAAAGTGATGGCGAATAATCAGAGGTCAAAACATCCCACATGATGATTTGGTAGTCGTCTTTCAAATGCTGGATTTGCTTACTGCGAATTCGGCCATACGGAGGCCGAAAGAGCGACTGATGATCCAGTAGATGTTTTGTCATTTCTAAAGCACATTGCTTCACATTATCGACATACTTCTCGGTAGATGTACCCCATCCACGTAAGTGATGAAACGTGTGATTGCCTACACCGTGACCTGCTTCTAAGATTTTTTGAAACACATCGGGATGCTTGCGGATGTTATCGCCAATGCAAAAAAAAGTGGCTTTCGCCTGATATTGTTCCAG
>JBGAUU010000092.1:0-17734 GCA_044228465.1 Cyclobacteriaceae bacterium | reverse complement strand
CAAATTAAAATTGGTGATTTGATAGTAGACAGAACCAGTTACACAGTGAAAGTGAATGGCCGTGAAGTGAGCCTTCCCAAAAAAGAATTTGAGTTGTTTTTTCTGGCTCAAAATCCCAATAAAGTATTCAATCACGAGAAGAGCTTTTTTGCAAAATATCTGAGGTTCGGATGTATATGTGCTCGCACGTACGTAGACGTCCACATCCGCAGTGCGCGAAAAAATAGGAGAGGATTATATCACTACTGTAAAAGGTGTCAGGCTACAAATTCAACCTCGCATAGCTCAGCGAATCAAGCTGATTATTGTTTACATTTTGTACTTTGCACGCCACTTCGTGTATTAGATGGTTTACAGCGCACGTACATTAGCTCTGCTTCTGGCTGTTTCGATAGCACTGGTTACCGCTTTATTTCTTTCGTTAGTAGAGAATGTCGATCGCAGTGCGCTGGTAGTAGCCGGTATTATCAGTTTTTCTGCTTCTTATTTGCTCACATTTGTCATTCTGGAGTTTCTGGTCTTTCGTGAGATTAATAAGATTTACAAAATGCTGGGTAAGCTCCGAAAAAAAGAATTGTCCGGCATCGCATAAAGAAAAATCGGGCCTTCCAGCTTAATCCGCTCCAGAAAATCAATGACGAGATATTTTCGTTTGCCACCCTCAAGCAGAAAGAGATTGACGAGCTTAAAAAACTGGAAGCCTTTCGCAGAGAATTTATTGCCGATGTTTCGCACGAATTGAAGACACCCATTTTTGCAGCACAGGGTTTTGTGCACACCTTATTAGATGGTGCCGTCAACGATAAAACGTCCGCACCAAGTTTTTAAAAAAGCCGCCAAAAGCTTAGATGGATTGGATGATCTGGTGCAAGACTTACTCACCCTCGCATTTGGAAACAGGTGATATCAAAATGCACATCGAGCAAATGGATTTGCGCAAGCTGTGCGAGGAGGTAGTGGAACAATTTGAAGAGAAAGCTGAGAAAAAGAACATTCAGGTGCGCGTGTTGGCCGATCAGCATGCCAAGATTCTCGTGTTTGCCGATTGGAAGCGTATTTCGCAGGTCGTTACCAATTTGGTTTCGAATGCCATTAAATACAGTCTTGAAAACGGAGAGGTGACCATCACCTTTGATGTTGGCAAAAAGAACGTGACCACATTTAGCGGCGGATACAGGCGAGGGGATTCCGGCCAGCCATTTACCCGTATTTTTGAACGTTTCTATCAGTGGATAAAAATATAGGCCGCGAAAAAGGATACAGGTTTAGGCTTGGCCATCGTAAAGCACATTTTAGAAGGACATAATACCAAAGCCGAAGTGCAAAGCACGGTTAGCAAAGAGCGAGCTCAGTTTTAAACTGCCCCGATCCAAGGGAGATGACGCAGATTCGGCAGAGGATCGTCGATTTGCCGCGTGAAGTCACCCAAATTCAATTTAAGGAGTCCATTCTTTTTGAGGATCAGATTATATTCTGATCAGCAAACCACCATTTATCTCTACGCTGGACGATCGGCATGAAAACGTCAATATTCTGGCCTTAGCCAAAGAAATGGAGCCGGATGCGCAGGTTTGTCACCGATTGGATAAGGATACCAGCGGAGTGTTGGCAATCGCCAAAAATCCCGAGGCCTATCACCATTTGAGCATGCAGTTTGAGAACCGCGAGGTTTCCAAGGTTTATCACGCTGTCGCGGATGGAGTGCACGCTTTCGATGATAAGTTGGTCGATGCTTCGATTTTGAAGTTAAATGATGGTACGGTTAAAATTTCCCGTGAGGGAAAATCGGCTCAAACTTACTTTACCACGCAAGTAGCTTATAAAAACCATACTTTAATTGAGTGCAGGCCCATTACAGGCCGCATGCACCAGATTCGCATTCATTTACGCTTGCTGAAGGCCCCAATTACCGGAGATGAGGTGTATGGAGGAAAACCTTTTTATGTTTCTTCGGTAAAAAGAGGATTTAATTTAAAAAAAGAGACTGAAGAGAAGCCATTAATGAAAAGAATGGCTTTACATGCCTTTTCGCTCGAATTTGCCCTTTTAAATGGCCAAACCATCAAAATTGTGGCGCCTTATCCCAAAGATTTTCAGGCTTTGGTGAAGCAATTGGCAGAAAATACACGGTAAAACCGGCTCTTGGTCAACGAAATAAGAAAAATCAAATAGCTCGGTGTTGGATATTCAGTTTCTTGAACCTACTTTTGTGTCCCTTTTTAAAAGGCAAAGAGTTATTCAATAGGTTTTAAAGCTAATAAAGTGGATCACAATAGTTACAAAACGGTCAACGCCAACAACGCAACTGCTGATAAGCAATGGGTTATTGTTGATGCAAAAGATCAAATTTTAGGTCGTGTGGCAAGCCAGATTGCCCGTGTTTTACGCGGAAAGCACAAAGCCAGCTACACCCCCAACACCGACATGGGTGACCATGTGGTGGTTATCAATGCGGAAAAAATCCGCATGACTGGAAAAAAATGGAACGATCGTCTCATGTTTTTCTATTCAGGATATCCAGGTGGCCAAAAGCAAGTATCACCTAAGATGATGACTGAAAAGCACCCTGCGCGCTTGATCGAGCACAGCGTTCGCGGTATGCTACCAAAAAATACCATGGGACGCCAATTATTCAGAAGCTTGCATGTATATGCAGGTACTGAGCATCCTCATGCTGCACAACAACCAAAAGAATTAAAGTTCTAATACATGGAGATAATCAACACCATCGGAAGAAGAAAGACCTCAGTAGCACGTGTTTATGTGAAGCCGGGCAAAGGTCAAATCATTGTTAACGAGAGAGAGTTAAAAGATTATTTCCCTTCAGAAATTCTTCAAACTACTGTAAAGCAAGCACTTACTATCGTGAAGCAAGAAGCTAACTACGATGTAGATGTAAATGTAGAAGGTGGTGGAACCAAAGGGCAGGCAGAAGCTATTCGTTTGGCTATTGCCAGAGCATTGGTTACAATCAACAACGAAAATCGTCCGGCTTTGAAAAAAGAAGGATTGATGACCCGCGATTCACGCATGGTAGAACGTAAGAAACCAGGTCGTAGAAAAGCAAGAAGAAGATTCCAATTCAGCAAGCGTTAATCGATAAGCATGGCAGAGAAAATAACAACTCAGAGTTTGATGGATGCAGGTGTTCATTTTGGACACTTGACCAGAAAGTGGAATCCAAAGATGGCCGAGTACATCTACATGGAGAACAATGGTATTCATATCATTGACTTGAACAAGACACTCAAGTGCTTGGAAGAGGCCACGTTTGCGATTAAAAATATCGTACGTTCAGGTCGCAAGATCATGTTCGTAGCAACTAAGAAGCAGGCGAAAGACATCATCAATCAAGAGGCTACCCGCCTGAACATGCCTTACGTAACAGAGCGTTGGTTGGGTGGTATGCTTACCAACTTCGCTACGATCCGCAAGTCGTTGAAAAAATTGGCGCAAATCGAGAAGTTGATGAAAGATGAAGCTTTCAACAACTTAGCAAAGCGTGAGCGTTTGATGGTTACTCGTGAGAAAGCGAAATTGGAGAAATTGTTAGGTGGTATCACGGACTTAAACCGTCTTCCTGCAGCTCTTTTCGTGATTGATGTAAAGCGTGAACATATTGCCGTAGCAGAAGCACAGAAATTAAATATTCCGGTGTTTGCAATGGTAGATACCAACTCAGATCCTTCGAATATCGATTTCCCGATTCCTGCCAATGATGATGCTTTCAAGTCGATCTCAATCATCACCGGACATTTAGGTAAAGCCATTGAAGAAGCTTTGATGGAGCGTAAGAAAGACAAAGAAGAGGCTGGCTTGAAGAAAGAGGAGGAGGATAAGAAAAAAGTAGACGAAACAGTAGAATCAAATTAAGAGTCAATTGATCCCGATGTTTCTATCGGGATCAATTGCCGATTGAAAACATTAAGACATCGGCTCAAAAAGTCGATGTTTTCTTTTTTAGAATAAGTAGTAACGTAAAATTTAATAGATAAATAATATGATTAGCGCACAAGACGTGAACAAACTCCGCACTATGACTGGCGCGGGTATGATGGATTGTAAAAAAGCTTTGACCGAGGCCGAAGGCGATTTCGAAAAAGCGATTGAAATATTAAGAAAGAAGGGACAGAAAGTTTCTGCTTCCCGCTCTGATAAAGACGCGAAAGAAGGTTCTGTTTTTATCAAAGTATCTGATAACAAAACGGAAGCTGTGTTGATTGCTTTGAATTGCGAAACAGACTTTGTAGCGAAAAATGATGAGTTCCAAAATTTGGGTAAACTGATTGCAGAAACTGCTTTCACAAAGAAACCCGCTACGAAAGAAGCGTTGTTGGCTGAACAAGTGGGTGGATTGACTTTGAATGACAAGATCACTGAGTTGGTAGGAAAAATCGGTGAGAAATTAGAAGTAAGCTCTTTCGTTCACATGAAAGGTGAAGCGGTGGTTCCTTACATCCACGCAGGTAGCAAATTGGGTGTGTTGGTTTCATTGAAAGGTGTGAATGGCAAAGATGTAACCGAAGCCGGTAAGGATGTAGGTATGCAAATTGCGGCTATGAATCCGGTAGCTGTAAACGAAACTGAAGTTGATAAAACCTTGATTGAAAAAGAACTTGAAATTGCGAAGGCTCAGATTCTAGCAGAAGGCAAGCCGGAGCACATGGTTGAGAAAATTGCGCAAGGCAAGTTGAACAAGTTCTTCAAGGACAACACGTTGTTGCCTCAACCTTTCGTGAAAGACAATTCAAAAACAGTGGCTCAATATTTGGATAGCATCACCAAAGGATTAACCGTGGTGGAATTCAAACGTGTAGCGATTGGATAACTAGTTGATTTGAGTTTCAAAAATGAGGGGGCCGAAAGCTCCCTTTTTTTATGGATTACTTTTCTCGCGAGCCAATTTTTTACTCACGAAATTATCTAGCCAGTAAATCATGGCAGTGGCAACCACCATGCTTCCAATCACAACATACCCGAGAATATCGTAGCGCTCAAGATTTCCTCCGGGTGATTGAATCACAATCAATCCGGCAATAAAGGATGCAATGCCACCGGAAATTTGTTGGATCGAAGAGTTGATACTCATAAATGCTCCACGATCGGGCATGGACGGAATTGCAGAGGTAAGTGCGGAGGCGGAAATCATTCGTGCATTGATTCCGGCAAACATAATCACACTGAGTAGACTGCAAATCCACAAGGGAGTAATGCCCATACGCGTGTAAATGGCTACCATGGCTGCGCTAACTAATGAACCAATTGCGAATACCTTGAACTTGCTGATCGTATCGGCCAGCTTACCAATTACTGGACCAAAAGCAATTCCAAAAATGCCTGTGATCATATACAGTGTTGGCAATTGCGCTGTTGTCAATCCTAAGTTGTTTGTACTAAATGCACTACCGAAAGGCATGAGCATAAATCCTCCGGTAGCCAGCAAAATCGTGCTGAGATAAGCGCGTATGTAGAGTTTGTTCGAAAGATTGCTAAACAAGTGCATATACGCATTTTGATTTTTCTTAGCTGCCTCCAAATGCTGAGTTACCGGCTTCATATAAAGGAGTATGGCAGCTCCAAGCAATGCGCCAAAAATAACGATCATCCAAAATGGCGCATGCCATTCAAAACGATTCGCGAGCAAAAGCCCGATTGGTAAACCGAGCACCTGACTCGCAGAGAAGGCAATTTGTGCAAAGCCCATCACACGGCCACGCACTTCAACTGCGAAGAGGTCTGTGATAATAGCGAATGAAACAGAACCGATTACGCCACCAAAAATTCCGGTAATGATTCGTGCGGCCAAAAGTGATTCGTAGGTAGGGGCCATCGCACAAAGCAAAGTGCCAATCAGGAACCCGGTGTAAAAGAAGAGCAGAAATTTTTTACGATCGAATTGATCGGCAAAGCCAGCCGCCAGTAAGCCTGATGCACCTGCACTGAATGCGTAAGCTGATACCACCAACCCAAATTGTCGGGTGGTAATCTTTAAGGTTGGAATCAGAATGGCACCCAATGGAGACAGCACCATAAAATCGAGAATGATGGTGAATTGAAGAATCGCTAAAACCGCGATGATAAATATTTGGTAGGAGCTAAAAATGCGTTCTTTCGTTGCAGTCATAAAAGTGGTGTGAGCCTGAAGCAATTAGTTGCACGAAGCAAACACTTCTTTTCTACAACACAAAATGAAAATAGTAATTGATCTATGGATTTTGACGTGGCTCGATGTTTAAGCGCTGGCCCTCTTTAATCTTTGCATTATTCAGATTATTGAGTTCAATTAATCGCTCGACCGTCATATTATTTTTTACGGCAATCGAAAAAATTGTTTCTCCCTTCTTTACGGTGTAGATAAACTTCTGTGGTGCGACTGCTTGAGCTTGACTAGACGGGCTTTTTACTTCCGCTTCCGCAGATGATGGTATACGCAGTGGTCTGTTGGTTTCAATATGATCAGAAGTAAGACCATTCAGCCTTTTTAACTCTTCTACCGTGGTTCCATATTTTTTAGCCAAACTGTATAAGGTCATTTTTGATTCAATGATGTAGGTAGCAGCATCGGCTTTCACGTGAGCACCTTTAATAATAAATTCTACTCTTCGGTTTAGTTGGCGCCCGGCTTCTGTTTCATTAGGAGCAATCGGGTTTTGTTCACCTTTGGCAATCACAACCAACGAAGAGCGATCTACACCTTTCTCTAACAGAGAAGCGAATGTGGCTTCGCCTCGTTTTTTGCTGAGCGTCTGATTGTATTGATCCGTGCCAAGAAAATCAGTGTATGCATCAATCTCCACCTGAATGGCAGGATTCGACTTGCATAATTGAGCCAAGGCATCAATAACTTTAGCGGCTTCTGGCCGAATAACAGATTGGTCAAAATCAAAATAAATACTTTCAAACTTGGTTGTTATAGCTTTTTCTTTGAAGCCATCTACTTTCAAATCCTTCACACACAATTTTTGTACATCGAGCAGTGTGGTCGACTTACCTTTCACGATAACACGATAGCGCTGATCCATCAAGATATTTGTGTAGCGAAAGAAACCGCTGGCATTGCTACTTGTAATTTTTACGGTTTCTCCTTGTTCGTTTATCAAAAGCACTTCAACTCCTTCTTGCGGTTTGCCGGTAATACAATCATACAATGTTCCGCTAATGGTGAGATTATTGAATTCACTCATGTTAAATGTAGTCACCTTCCCAAGTTCTTTATCGGAAAGAACGGATGGCGCAGCAATGGTGGGCGCGATAGTTCCACCGGCAGTGGTGCTTGGTATTACAGTTGTAGTTGGCTGCGCCTGAACAGAATCAACAGGCTTTGCATTTTCTAAATCGGCAATGATTGATTTCTCGGATTCAATGTCAAAAGAATAGATATCAAAATTTCCTTGTCCACCCGGGCGGTTGGAGGTGATGAAGCCTTTCTTTTTTCCCAATGAAAAATACATATCATCCACTTCTGAATTAAATGGCTTGCCAATGTTTTCGGGTTTTGAATTAAAATCTTTTGCGAGGAAGATATCAAACCCACCATAGCCCGCATGACCTTGCGATGCAAACACAAGTAACTTTTCTTTCGAAAGAAAGAAAGGAGAGCTTTCATTAAATTTTGTATTTATCTGCGTGCCCAAATTTTTAGGAGCACTCCACTGATCTTCTCCCACAGCGATGCTGAGATACAGATCATTCATTCCATGTCCACCGGCACGATTGGATACAAAAAACAAAGTGTCGCCTGAGATACTCAAAGAAGGATGCTTGGATTCGGTTCCTTTGGGATTGATCAAATCATTTAAGCGTATGGGGTCGCCCCATTTTCCATTGGTGATTTTTGTGTAATAAATCGCACAGTCTGGGCCGTCACAGCGCGTGAAATAATATTTTGTATTGCTGAAATTGAAACAACCCGTGCCTTCATGAAAACTCTCGTTGGTCTTATCAAAATTATCTTCCGTTTTTACCTCTGTCCAGTTGATGCTGTCGGTTTCAAAACGAAAACAATCGGTGTAATTTTCTCCCAATTGCGTATCCTCTTTTTCCCCTTTCGATTCCACCCGCCCAGACGTGATCACTACTTTTTTATCTTGATCGTAGGGGAAGGCTGCGTAATCATTAAAAGTACTATTAACGGGTGCTGGCAAAATCTTAAAATTGTGCTGACGGAACGGAAGTGCCGAGCGCTCAATTGCTAACAAGCATCCGGCTTTTTCAATAGCAGCTTGTTCTACAAAAAGATCTCTGTCAGTGAATTTTTGCTTCGATGCAAATTCTATTTTCTGCGTGAGCGCCAGATAGAATTTGGCGAGGGGATGATCTTTTGAGTCGGCAACTGACTCATAACTTTTTTCTGCTTCTTTGTATTTAAAACTCAGGCGATAACTTTCTGCGAGCTTGTACTTAAACTCACTGCTTTTCGGGTCTTTAAGATCAGCCAATTGAAAATACTCAATAGCAGATTGATAATGCTTCGCTTTAAAAGCCTCGTCACCCAGCGCCCGAAGTTTCTTAATAGTTTGGGCTTCGATGTGAGTCAGTGAAGCAAGAAGAAAAGCAAAAAATAGAATAACTTTCTTCAAGGGGATAAAGGTATATATACGAAAATAATCAAATTAACGGAGTAGCGAAACGCCTGAGCCCTTTAATTTTTGGAACACGATATGTCAGCGATACTTCGTATGCGCCTTGCCCGTGTGTGGCATAGCGCAGAGTAGAAGAGTTGACATCGTAGCTAAATCCAAAAGTAAGTTTGTCTTTCGATAAACCAATCATTCCAATAAATGAATCTTGTAAGCGATACCACGTGCCTATGGTTGCAATGAACGGTTTCTCATCAGCGCTTAGCGAGTATGACGCATACAAGCCTGCATTGATCTGGTTGATGCTGTTTTGTTGCATCCACAATACATTTGGAGAGATGGTGAATCGTTCGGAGATAGCGATATCCAGCCCTCCATTGATCTTGAAAAGAAATGGTAATTCGGCTCGGGCGTTTTGAATCATCGACTCGTTGGGGCGATTAAGATTCGATACTGCGAATCCTACGTACGAGCTCACTCCATGATGAATTTTTTGACTATTGTGAAAAATAGTAATGCCGGCATTCACCACGGGATACATGGTTGTTTGAGTGATGTTATTGATAGTAGGAGCGATGGCAGAATTGTAACCAAAGAATGGATCGTATTGCGACCCCCACGTAAGTTCACCGTTGTCTAATCTTTTTTGAATCAGGCCTCCTTGAAGCCCAAATGAGATGAACGTGTTTCTCCACTTATCAAACTGCAGGTTATAGGCACCACCCAGCAAAACACCATACGTTTTGAAGTTATGATTTTGCCCGGCCATTTCGTTGAATACAGAAGCACCGATACCACCAATATGTTTTCGGGTGGAAGCGTTTGTAATGAGTGGGTAAGTGAATGAAACTTGTCCGGTTTGATAAGGAAATTGCAAACTCGTCCACTGCGTGCGGTAGTTTACACCGACAATCATATTTGTTTCTGCTCCGGCCATAGCCGGATTGAGGTATAGTGGTGCAGAATAAAATTGTGAGAACATCGGGTCTTGTGCCTTACTTTGCTCACAGAATATTACACTAAGTAACAAGCTGGCGGCCCACAGGCTTTTTTTGATTTGGAAGATACAATGAGGCTTCATTCAAAAATGGGGTTTACCTGATTAAAGTGATATTGCCTGTTTTTTCAAATGTTTTGCCGTTGATGAATTTTCCTCTGGCGGTATAGGTGTACACTCCAAGGCTCACTAATTCACCATTTTCTTTGTTGATGCCGTTCCATCCTGTGGTTTTCATATCCGCTAGGGAGTTTGATTGAAATATGACATTGCCCCATTTGCTGAAGATGAGGAATTCAAATTCTTCAGGTGCCAGTTGGTTGCTGTATATTTTAATCACTTGTTCTTCGGCATTGGTTGAAGCAGGTGAAAATGCATTGGGAATAAACACCGCATTTTCGTCCAGT
This sequence comes from Cyclobacteriaceae bacterium, assembly GCA_044228465.1. Lineage (GTDB taxonomy): Bacteria > Bacteroidota > Bacteroidia > Cytophagales > Cyclobacteriaceae > ELB16-189. Next base: position 7,751 of record JBGAUU010000092.1, on the reverse strand, counting down.
GGCTCGCTGAGCGCCAATGCAAAAAAACTACCTGTTACCGAAAAACTACTGGTAATGGTAGTTCCTGAAAGACTGCCTTGTCCTAAATTGCGATACACGCCATTTTGTGTGGTTGATTCTGCGACTATTAGATCTTGTGTGGGGGTTTGGGCTTCATCGCTAGCTATGGTAAGACTAATCGGAGAGCCATCAAACGTGCCTGTTCGTTTGGTTAGCTCGGCATAGCGAATTTGTGAAACGGATTTTACTGCCGAGCCGACTTGAGCACCTGTATTGGGTTCTTTGATTTCAAGCCCCAGCATCACATCATTTGAACCAGCGACATTGGTCAACGAAACGGGTAAATATTTTCCCCCTTTGCCAATGGGAAAATCTTGTTGGCCGGTTCCTTCTCTGAATAGAAGGCCGTTGACGTAACCATTGGCTGAAGCTCCGGTAATTGTTCCACCTTTTCGAACGATCAATGCTCCGACTGCCTGCGTAGTGAGCAACGCGTTGCTGAAAGAAACATCTTTAACTACTGCTGCTTCTTCTTGCCATATTTTTTCTCCATTTCCGGAAAGGATTAAGATGTGAAATGAATCTTTGTTATGACGAACCGTTTGAGCAACATCGCCATTCAAAATAAATTTTCCGGTAGAAGCGAAGTATTTATTTTCATTAACCCAACTACCCGAAACGGTGATTGTTCCCTGATTGATTATTTTACCTTGATTTTGAAAATCACCTTTCACGGTGAAGACAGCATCTTTGATATAGATCAACTCACTTTGGTTGAGAAGCGTTTGTGCTGGCGAATAATGCCACGAGCCAAGCAACACGCTACAGATAATTATTAACTGTTTCATCGTTGATTGAGATTATGGCTTCTTTGCTTCTAGTCCAATGATTTTTTTGATCTGTTCCAAATCAGCTTGTATGTTGGAGTTCTGAGTTTCCAACTTTTCAAGGGCAGCTTTCAACTCACCATTTTCTTTTTTCTGATCAGCAATAATCTTGTTTTGCTCTTGAATAGCTTTGATTAATACCGGAATCAAATCTGCATATTTTACGCCCAGCATTTTCTGTTCGTCATTCCCTACGTTTACCACTTCCGGAATGACTGTTTGAATTTCTTGTGCGATCAAACCTAATTTGGTCGACTCGTCTTTTGAATTCTTCCATTCAAAAGTTACCGGACGTAGTTGAAGTACTTCGTGTAATCCATACGGCAATGCTTTGACATTTTTCTTCAGACGTAAGTCAGAAGTTTGAATGACTGCATTGGTGGCGTAAATATCTCTGAAGCGAAGTGTGGATGTTCCCAGATCAGAAGTATTATCTAACGTAGGGGCAATGCTTCCGGCATTTAGCGTGTAGCTGTTTAGATATAAATCCTTCCACCTGAAGGAAGGGCCACCCAAAGAAAGATTGAGCGATGTAGCTCCCGGAGCAAATGCCACATCCGAGAAATTGTAAAGTGTAGTAATCGCACCATCAACATCTCCATATCTAAATTGAAGAAGCCCTGAGTTAGCCTGAATGCGATAATCGGCACCACCTCCGCGTTTCAATTCAATACCTGCGATACCGGAAGTTGTAGTGGTTACTCTCATGAATTGATCATTCGCGCCTTCTAATTCAATTGTACGATCAGGTGTAGTTGTCCCCACACCCAATAATCCCTGAGAAGTAAGCATCATCTTTACGTATGAGTCGGTTGCATCTACAGAAGTATTCGTACCCACATCGGTGTTCGTAGAGAAGACAATATCTCCAATTCCGCGCGCACCTTTTCTACGATAGAAAATACCGGCTTTGTAAACAGCTTGCAATGTTGCCCCATCATAGTGGGTGCTAAAGCGTAAGCCTGCGTGCGTATTCAGAGCAGAATTTTGATTGGAGATGTCCGCATAAACACCCTCTTGAAACAATGTGTTTGCAATGCTTCCATTCACCTGTAAATGTGCACTCGGGTCAGGTGTTCCGATTCCTAAATGACCAAGTTCATCCAACCGCATGGTCTCTCGAATGTTGGCACCCAAGCGTGTTTCAAATGTGAGCACGCCCTTGGCGCTTGCAGCAGTTGCATCTGTAAATCGCGCACCTACTGCGGCCATCTCATTTACGCCAATGGTTGCGTTGGCCATAAACGCTAGCCTTGATCCTTGCCCGTTGGCAGCAGGAGCGGCATTCAGCAACCGAAGCGGTGTAGATTGTGCATTCGGTTCATCTTTTTGAAATGACATCTTGAAATTTTTTACATCTACCCAAGTGTCTTCAATGAGCGGACCTCCTAATTTGATGTTGGGCGACAAAAGTGTTAATCCGTTGGTAGCACCTGTTACGGAACTTCCGGCAGGAGTTGACCAAAACAACGTACCGGTGCCGTTGGTTGAAAGCACATTGCCTGCTGCACCATTGTCAGGAGGAAGTGTCCACGTGACGTTGGTCGTAGGACTTGCAGAAGGTTTGATGACATAATCGAAGTTACCTGCAGTTAAAACTAATTTGCCGGGAATGGCAGGAAGCGCACCACCGGACCATCCGGAGCGAATAGTTCCGGCCACATCTAGCATATAGGCCGGTGAGTTCGTGCCGATACCAACGAACCCTTCATTGGGATTTCCGGCCTCGAATATGGCTGCATAATTGGTGGAACCACCTTTTACCATTACGTGCAAACCTGTATTGGTTCCACCTGTGCCGGTGACCACTAATTCAGCACCGGTTTTATTTCCAAAGCCAGTGCCTGTTACTTGCGCATCAAAACCTTTCAATGTGCCGTTACCACCACCACCTACTACCGAACCTACACCAATCGCAGTAGCCACCGGACTTACAGCAGAAGTGAGATCACTATTACCCAACAGACCGAAGTAAGAACCGCTGCCTGATCCACTCATCTGTCCGTTGATTGCCGGGTTGGTGCCTGGGCCGCTTGCTACCGTTTCACTGCGAATTCCACTGCCCGGATTTCCTAATGAATGCTTCACATACAGTCGGTCATTGTAAGTGTTGAGTGCACCTAATCCAGTGTTGCCCTCTACAATTAAACCATTTACCGGAGCTGCACTTGATCCGGCAAAAATTCCACCGATGGCCACTCCGCCTTTCACATCCAATGTGTTGGATGGAGTGTTCGTTCCAATGCCCACATTATTGGTAGTGTTGTTTTGAAATATGACTGAGTTTTGAAGTGCGGTTCCTGCATTATTCATTTTAGGAATAAAATCAGGTGAGATTGTTCCTGTGAGTCCGGTGATCGAACTTAAGTCAACAGTTTTTGAATTGGCCCCTTGTGCTATAGTTAGATTTTTTCCTGTTAAGGTTGCACTGCTGATTAATTCATTGGTGGCGTCATTATCGCTATCGCCAGTGTTGGTAATAACATTTCCGGTAATATTGATTCCACTACCAGCCGTGTAGATAGTTGATAAGGAAGATAGGTCTACGGTTTTTGTATTAGCGCCCTGCGCAATGGACAGATTTTTTCCGGTAAGAGTTGCGCTACTAATTAATTCATTGGTGGCATCATTGTCGCTATCGCCAGTATTGGTAATAACATTTCCGGTAAGATTGATTCCGGTACCAGCCGTGTAGATCGTTGATAAGGAAGATAGGTCTACGGTTTTCGTACTAGCGCCTTGCACAATGGATAGATTTTTTCCGGTAAGTGTTGCACTGCTGATTAATTCATTGGTGGCATCATTATCGTTGTCACCTGTATTGGTAATAACGGCCCCAGTAATGCTGATGCCGGAGCCGGCAGTGTAGGTTCCTGGATCTCCTTTCGGTCCTTGAATTCCCTGAGGACCTGTTGGTCCAGCTGGTCCGGTGGCACCTGTCGCTCCAGTTAATCCTGTTGCTCCTGTAGGTCCGGCAGGCCCGGTGAGACCAATAGGACCTTGTGGCCCTGCGGGCCCTGTTGCTCCTCCTGTAGCTCCAGTTAAACCAGTTGGTCCCTGTGGGCCCGTTGCTCCCGTGAGACCAATAGGTCCTTGCGGTCCTGTAGCTCCGGTTGGCCCAATCGGCCCTTGCGGTCCGGTGGGACCAATTGGCCCTTGTGGTCCGGTTGCTCCTGCAGGACCAGTAAGTCCTTGTATACCTTGAATACCTTGTGGTCCTCTATACAATTTCCAACCGGCAGCATTAAAGGCTGCAACACCCGGAGCGGTAGGAGAAGTAGTTGTTACGAAAGAGACAAAGTCAAGGGTAGAAGATGGTGAGGTACTAAAGCCCGTTCCGGCATTGTCTTGCGCATAGCCAACATACACATATGCATTAGTTCCACCGGTTAACGAACTCCAAACACCGCTGTCCCAATAAAAATATTTTTGTAAATCGGTATCATAAACAAGCAATGAATTACTCGCGTTAGGGCTTGCGCTTCCGGCAATAGATGTGCCTAAAGCAGTTCGCTCAGCGGTTGTGAGGCGAGGCATCAGCATACCTTGGTTTTTATTCGGAGCAGTGATATCCAGAATGGCAAAGGAGTTCGGATTATTCGTTCCTACACCAACAGATTGACCAAAATTAATATGAGAAATAAAAAAGAGGCATAATGCCAACATTCGAAAAATGTGGGGAGACGCTTTCATGGGGAGTAGTATTTTGGGAGTTCTGATTAAATTCTTAGGTCTTCGTTTAATTTCAATTGTAAAATTTACAAAAAAAAGTTGAATGCGATCAAATTGCATGATGTCGATACCGCCTCTACCCTCTTTAAATAAAATTTTTTGGGGCTGAGGTAACCGCTCGATATGGGTATATCTGCAGTATACGAAGTATCATTCATTTGAAAATTGACCGTATATAAGTCATCACTGTTGATTGTGATGAATCTCAGATCAGGTGGGAGCATTAAAAAAAAGAGGCTGCCAGTTTGTGGCAACCTCTTCATTTGAATTGGATGGTGATTATTTTTCCTTCTTCACCAATCCTTTGCTGTTGTCGTTCGAATGACGGTCGATCAACTTATGTAAAGGATCGATACCTGCTTTTCTTGGTTTTGAATTGACAGTAATTTTAAACTGGTTTTCCTTTTTGGTGATCTTATGTTTTTTCAGATAGATCAGACTGTCTTTGCCAGCTTTATTTTTCCCATACACACCAATATCGATCCAATCGTTGATGGCAATGGGTGATTCGATTCCGGCACTGTCGGCACGCACTTTTTCGGCAGATGTATAGAGCGTTACTTCGTAAACATCTTTGCCTTTTTCTTTATAGAATGCTGAATCGGTTTTGTTTTCGAAAAGAGTGATTGTTTCAAACATATCTTTGATCAGATACTTCAAACTATCGGGTGTTACTTTTCTGATTTCTTTCAATAAATCTGCTGAAGTTGGATACGGTGAATCTTTGAAACGCCATTGATTATTAAATCTCCGGAAAGCAGCATTTACACTGTCTTCACTAATATAATCTTGCAAAGCATAGAAAATCAATGAAGCTTTTTGATAATGAATGTACCCTTGACCTTCCACCAATTCAAGGGGTTGTTCTTTTTTACGTTCACCTGCTCTACCCGAAAGGTATCGGTCTAATTCATATTTGAGATAGCGCTCAATAATCTCGGGTGTGAATTTATGTTTCAATACCATCAGTGCCGAATATTGCGACATGCTTTCGCTCAACATGGCGTTTCCTTTTACACCAGCTTCCATTACCTGATGGCCCCACCACTGATGGGCGACCTCATGCGCTGTTACGTAATACACATAGTCAATATCTTTATCCGGGTCATCAATCTTCGCAATAAAACCGATGCCTTCACTAAAGGGAATGGTATTGGCAAAGGATTGGGCGAAAGTTGAATAGCGAGGAAACTCCAGAATGCGCACCTGACGATATTGGTAAGGACTGAAGTTTTTGGAGTAATAGGCAAGCGCATCTTTCATACCCTCCATCATCTTATCAATATTGTATTCATGCCCTTTATGATGATACACTTCTAAGTTGATATCGTTCCATTTATCTCGTTTTACTTCATAGCGAGCGGAAATAATGGAAAAGAAATTGCACATCGGTGCATCCATCTTATAATGAAAATACTTGCGATTCCCTTCTTCCCATTCTTTTTGGAGGTATCCGGGCGCAATGGCCACCTGATCTTTATCGGTGCTGAGCACAATTTCAAACTGAACGTGGTCGGCATCATCGCCAAACAAACTTTGTGATAAGCCACGTGGATCGTTGCGCTCCATCATACGCTCTTTAGCTGGCAGCTTTTTCTTCTTGCGATCATTGTCGTCACTCATTTCATACCCTTCGTTGTATCCAAGAGTAGGGAAATACAAGTTGTTGAAAAAGGTTCCATTGTAAACAACGTTGGTATTCGATGCATTTGTTTCGGTGAAGCCGTTTGTTTTAAAAACAGTTTTGAAGTCCATTCTTACGCTATCGCCCGGCTGCAGTGCATCGGCTAAATGATAAATCGTGTATTTGAATCTATCAAACTTTTCTTTAACACCATTTTTACGATTGAACTCTAACTTTTCTGTTTTAACTAAGCTGGATGCGTTTTCCTGAATGTGAATGTCAGAAATAGGTGCATTCGTTTTGTTTTTCAAGTAGAAATATCCTTCAGCCGTAAAATCACGAGTGCTCGGAAAAACATCCACTTTTAAATTGATATGAGTAATGCGTGGCTGCGGAGTGAATTCAAATTTCTTCAGCGTATTTTCATATTCCACTTGCAGTGCTTCTCGTTCTTTTTTATTCGTATATTCATTTACCACATTCGTATTGTAGAAAATATAGAATCCACTTGAAACGAAAATAGCTACCGATGAAATAATCAATGCCATCAATGGACGTGTCAGTCGTAGCTTTCCGGCTTTCCAGCGCATATTGATTACATCTTCTGATCCACGCGATGAAAAGATAACAGCAATAGCAAATAGAAATGCTACAAAGGCAAGCCAGTAAATTTGAAACCAACTGAAAGGTGTCACAAAGTGACCATACACATTCATGTCAGAATATGTGCCTAAGCTGCCGTTACCGAATTGGAACAGCGGATGCTCCAGCCCCATTTGTCCAAAGAAAGATACTAAAACGAAGAACGCTACGGCTACAGCAAATCCAAGAAACTTATTGTTCACCATCACATGAATAAACATGGAAAGTAGTGTGTACAAAACTAAGAATGCTAATGTTTCAGTGTACATTGTTCCGATGTAAATGCCCAATTCAAATTTATAATAGCCATAACTCATCTGAATGAAAATGCCACTAACAATCAGGCCAGCTATCAGAACGATGTAAACCAGAAGCAATCCCAAAAATTTAGAAATCAAACTAATAAAGTCGGGCATCGGCATTGCATCGATGATTAGATTCAGATTGACTGATCTTTCTTTCCATACTAATTCGCCTGAATATAAAACGGCTATAATTAGAAAAAATAAATTGAAACTACCCAGTAAGCCCAGTATCGTATACGTGGTAGGATACGAACTCGTGCCAAATAGTTCATTCAGGTTTATAGCGTTCACTAACAGCAATAGAATTCCCGCAATCACGATGGCTAAGAATGGAATCTCTTTAAACACCATTTTGAAGTAGAAAACAGTGAGTTTGATAAGTTGCCCTATATGTGTTGAGAAATTCGTGTATTGCCTAGCCACCGGAATTTTTATTTCCTCTGGCTTAATTTGGACTGCTTTATCTTTTATGGCTTTAGTTCTGAAAAACGATCCACGAACGACATTAAAACTAAACGCAAAATGATTGATTAATAAAATCACTATTCCCAAGCCTACCCA
>JBGAUU010000091.1:0-18063 GCA_044228465.1 Cyclobacteriaceae bacterium | reverse complement strand
CCCAGCTATCCTTAGTCTGTATTGCTCTGATGAGTTTGCAACTTATGAGTTACATAAGATAAACATTGCTAAGATTTAGTTATTTGCAACTCAACTTATTATCGGAGCTCTAGCGTCAGGGATAGCAGTGAAAAGCCCGCACCCGCCTTCTTATTCAGGAGCGATATAAGGCGGGGAGGACTTGCAACGGATAGCCCGCAAGCCGCCCAAAAAAAGTGATCATTTTTAAGAAGCGAATACAACAAACCCCCACTAGCGCGGATGTTGTGAGATGGAATGTGTGGAGGTCATCCGTGCAGTCAAGAAGGAGAAAGCCTAATCGAAAAAGCGGTTGGGCTTTTTTTATTCCGTATCCAATCTCCCCCCAGCTATCTGTAGTTTGAATTTGTCCGAACGTCCCTCAGCTATCCTATGGCGAATGCATCGATTTAACAATCGCGTACAGACTGTTTTAGCAATATAGACCTATTACTTTCTCTCGAATCTCCTGCCAAACCCCTATCTTTACCCAATGAAAACTGCATTGCTTTCTTTCCTGATTTTATTGCTCGGCATTGGTGCCGTAGCGCAGGTAAAGGACAGCGTGCAAATTTCAACACAAGCAGCTAAGGAGAAACTCCAACGTGTCGATTCAGCGCAAAACCAGCTAAAAACAAAGCTGGATAGTTTGCAACTCCCCGCGGATAGTACCGCCCGTGCGGCAGCCCGCAAAGCCGAAGCCATACGAACTGATTTTCAAACCAAGACGGATAGCTTGCAACGCGTCTACCAACAACCCATCAATCAACTGAACGAACGCAAGGCGAGTCTTCAACAAAAGATTGATAGCTTAAATCGCTTGCAATTGCCTACGGATAAATACACTTCCAAACTCGATAGTGTCAGTCGCCTGAGTACCGCCAAGACTGCCGAGCTCACCCAAAAAGTAAACGCACTCAAAGACAAGGCCACCAAAAACTTAAAGAACTTGCAGATGCCCTCTGAACTGCAAGGACAAATCGCACCGCTTGAGCAGGCCATCAGCAAATTCAATATCCCGATGGTGAATGGAAAAATTCCGGATGTCGGAATCAACAATCCGATACCGGGAGTTCAACTGCCGGGCCTAAGTGGATTGCCCTCAGGCGCACCAAGTATTCCCGGTGTCAGTGGAGTAGGAGTGAATCCGGTGAACCTACCCGGTTCTCCGGCAGGGCAATCCATTCCGAATGTGAATCAGGCCATCAATCCATCGCAACAGTTGGGTGAGTATGGCAAGGATGTGCAGGCTATTTCCAAAGGCGAATTGCCGGATGCCAAAAGCGTAGAGAATGCAGCCGAGAAAGAGTTGAATAAGTCGGGGCAGATGAAAGAAATCACCGGGCAAAACACCGAGTTAGATAAATACAAAAAGCAATTAGGCAGTCGCCCGGATAGTGCCATGCTCAACATGGCCAAAGATCAGGTAAAGACCGAGGCGGTGAATCACTTTGCCGGCAAAGAAGAAGTACTAAAAGGTGCGATGGAAAAAATGGCAAAGCTAAAGAGTCGCTACAGCGAAGTAAAGAGCATGGCCGATTTACCTAAGCAAAACCCATTGGGCCCTCCATTTATTGAGCGATTGGTACCAGAAGTAAAGAGCTCCTAAGCGATTAAAGGCAAACCATTTATTGAGCGATTGGTACCAGCTCTTACATTTCAGATTGTGAATGAAAAAAGTATTTTGTTGGATATCAATCCATCCATCGCTTATAAAATTTATCCCAAATGGAAAGCCGGACTTGGTTGGGTGGAACGCATTACGTTTGATAAATGGACACCGAAAGTATTGGAGCGCGTGTATGGTTTCCGCACCTACAATGAAGTGTCGCTGCCCAAAGGCTTTCAGGTACGTGGTGACATTGAATTTGTCAATGCTTTGATACCACCCTTGTTGCTCAGTCAGACCGAGTTTGCCAAGCGCGACTGGGAGTGGACAATCATTGTTGGTTTGAAGAAAGATTTTAAAGTTTACAAATCAGTGATGGGCAATGTGCAAACCATGTACCGCCTTTGGAGTGATCACGACAAGGCACCGTATCCCGACCGCCTGATGGTTCGCATTGGGTTTGAATTTCCGATGAAGAAGAAGCAAGTGAGGAACTAAGTCCGCATTGCTTGTCAAGTGGAATTTGGCGTGTTAGATACTCTAAGAATTCAAGGCTAGCAGAGTACATGTTTTTCGTTGTAAATGATAAGGAAAGTTTGTGACAGTAGGGTTTTATCTTTAACTTAATATCATGAGATGTGTCCTATTGATTATCCTATTTATTGTAGTTGGTTGTAAATCGATTCAAGATGAAGATTTGATAGTGCTGGTTAGTGTTGAAAAACTGGATTCAGCTATTGAAAAATTGCCAAGATCAATAATGGTGTTGGATTCATTGAAGACAAAAGTAATTGGCATTGACCTGAATCTATCAAAAGATACTATTTTAGATAATCAAAAACCATTGTTGGCAGCGTTGAATACGTGCAAAAGTCGTTTCGTTTTGCGTAATGATATTCATTATTACGAAGAATTAGTAGATGAAAATTCAGGGTTTGTTGATGATGAAATCTTAGAATTTGACTCCTTTTCATCGAGCATAACCTATTCCAATTTGATTGAAGAGGTAGATGTCTTTGGTACTGTAAAAAAAATCTCATCATGGGAGAAGCTAAACGAAAGGAAACATTCAAAGTAGTTACTCTTGAAGATATCGTAAGCGGTAAAGTTGAACAGAAGGTTATTGAAGGAAAAATAGTTTTAATAGGTTTGTTGGGGACAGGGTTTGCGGACCGGTATTATTCGGGTGCAATCAAAAGAGGGAATGGCAGCTTTGTGCCTGATATGTTTAATTGCGAATTTCAAGCACACATTGCACTTCAGGCATTGGGGAAGTGACGATAATATATGTACGTACTAATCTCACTCTGGCTTTAGTCGTTTAATCGAAAAAATATTGACTTGTGCTGTTGTACGAATTTGTAATAATTAGAGCTGCTCAAAGATTAAGTTAGGCTACTACTGAAACTGCCCAATCAAATCTACCAGCAATTCAAATTGCTCTTTGGAATGAGCGGGGAAGTTGGCAAAGCGCAGTTGTGATTTCTTTAACTCTCCATAGCCATCTCCGGCATGCAATCCATGGGTAGCTAAATAGCTGCTGAGGCGAGAAGCATGTTCGCCACAATTGGCTACAATCACTGTTTTGGATTGTGCAGATGCATTTGTTACGAAAGGCTTTAACAACGCGTGATTATTCAGCGCATGATAAAGAATGGCTGCCTTGTAATCTGTCTCCTGACGGATTTTCTTGACACCGATTCGCAGAAAATCTTCGACCACACAACTGAGCAAATAAATGCCGAGTACATTGGGTGTTTCGGTGGTTTGATTTTTCTTTGCATTCAACAGCAATGTTGGAATGTTGTGGTAAGAGCCGATGGAAATTCCTTTTTTCTGCAGGCTTTCTGCTTTGGCAATACATTTCGGGTTCACCATCCACACACCTAAGCCTGCAGGTAAACCAAATCCTTTTTGTACAGAAAAGAAAACAGTATCTACCTGATTGTAGTCGAGGGCAGGGTAGGGAAGAGAAGAGACCGCATCGATGGCCAGAATGGCTTCCGGATTTTTGCTGCGCACTTCCTGAATAAATGCATTGCTAATCGAAACTCCGGTGCTGGTTTCGTTTTGCGTGAGTGCGATCAGTTCAGTGGGATAGTTTTCGATCGATACGTGAGAGAAATCGTGGCCAAGGGCGGCTTCAATTTTAACTGCCTTCTTACCCAGTTGTGTGGCGATTTCAAAATAACGATTCGAAAATGCACCATTCACAAAATGCACACTGGAGGTTTCTACTAAATTCTGGATGGACTTCTCCCAGATTTCAGTGGCGGAGGAAGTAAAGAAAATAGCATAGTCATTCGGAACACCGAGTAATTCTTTCAATCCATCGGTCGCTTTTTGAAAAATGCTTTCAAACTTTTTACTGCGATGTGAGATGGACGGAATGCCTTCTTTAAATGCTACTCGGGCGTGATCCGCCACGGTATAAAAAAGCTGAGAAGGTCCGGGTGTAAAATTCACGTTCATGCCATTCAAATTTGCAGCAAGATAAATTCAAACATTGGCAAAGCATACAATTCGCTGTATTTCTACCTTATATTTTCAGCAGCTCCGGCTAGTCAATCGTTAACAGCCAATGCATTCGATTGTTTCGGCTTTGTAAATTTTTTGGATTATGGTTTGATAGCCGCCAACATTTAGTACGTTTGTATCATAATTCCCACTTGGATTTGGGACACGTTTGCTGAACCTAACAATTATACAATACCGGGTAAAGCTTTAGGACAAAATCAGGCCTCATCACGCGTTTACGCGTGACCTCGCCCAAAAAGCAGGTTAACAGTGGAAGATCGCGGCCAGAAGGCAGCCCAAAACTTGTCTTTTATGGGGTTCAGAAACCACCACCAAATTCAGTGGGTTTTATATTTTCCAATTATTCGAAAATAAGATTGGCAGGCTCCCATTTCACCATGAAAGGATTGACCTGATTGTATTCTACCATCTTGCGTGCCGAGGTAATATTTTCAATCCGCAGGGTAATATCTTTTTCCACCTTTTCATTCACGTCCAACAAATCCAGGTATTTGTATTCGATGGAGTAAACCTGTTCGCCAAAGGCATCGAAAAACAGAAAATTGCCTTTGAGTGCTTTTATTTTTTTGCCGGAAATATTTTCCAATGCCAAGTGGTACTTAACCGAATGTGACCAAGCTGATTTTTCTATGCCTCCTGCCAACGGTGTCAGCGTTACTTTGATGGATTGATCTAACTCGGCCATACGTGCATCGGCTTTATTTTCATTTGCCTTTTCACCTTTGGAAGTATGCCAAAATTTTCTCGATTCTTCCAGAATGTCGCGATAAGTAGCTCCAATTTCCAAGGCTTGGGTGCCGATTAAATCGTGTTCGACCATAAAATGTGCCATCATGGAAGCATCCGTAGAATCGATTTTTTTCAACTTTACAATTCGAATAAAATCAGACTCTGCTGTTTCGCGCTTAAACTCTTTGTCCAATGGATTGCTGCAAGCGGCTAATGCCAGCAGGGCGATGAATCCACATATTTGAATAGTTGTTTTCATAGCGTAATTTGTTTTGACCATGCGATGGTGCTACACTTTTAATATTTCGTTTACATTTTTTTTGAGCGATGCACAGATGGAATCAAACGGCAAGTCGTTTTCATCCTGACCGAACGGGTCTTCAATTTCTTCGCCAATTACATCGAGCCCCACCATTGCATAAAATATCAACATCACAATCAACACACACCAGTAGCCTAAGTCATGAATAAATCCGAAAGGCAAAATCAACACGAATGCAAACAGGAATTTTTTCAAATGGATTGCATACGAAAAGGGAATGGGGGTGGTGTGAATGCGCTCGCATGAACTCACTACTTCCGAGATTTCGTCTACGTGTTTGGTTAACTCCAGAAACTGCATATCGGTAAGTGTGCCTTGTTTGTACAGATGGTTTACCTTTTCGCAAAAGCGGGTTAAAAAATAGTTGGGTACATGATATAGCTTGTCTATGTTGCGAAGCATGCCCGGCTCAGCTTCTGTCAGTTCCTCTACTTTAATACCATCGCGAAGGTGTTCTTTCAAAGAGTAGCTGTGGTTGCTGATTAATGCCGCGAAGTATTTTCGATTGGTTTCGTCTTCTTCATTCAGAAAGGCATTGAGTTTGATAGAAACGTTTTTCCAGGTGTATCCCAACTTGCTCAGCATTTTTCGCCCTTCCCACCAGCGATCGTACGCTGTATTCGTGCGAAACACCAACAAAATACCCAACACTATTCCCAGCATGGAATAGACATAGGATGGTGGTTTGAAATCGATGTGGAGCAAGTCTTCTTCTACATAATCGATGACGAATGCGTAGATGCCCACGATGATCATACTCACCAACAGGCGTTTAAGTGTTTTGGTACGGTGGAAGTCAAAGAGCACGGCAAACCATAGCGATTTGTCTTTTCCTCCATCATCTTTGTACTGACTCATAATTGATTAGGTATTTGCAATTTGTGCGGCTCGTTTTTCAGTATCGGTTGTCATTGCCTCTACGGGCAAATCATCTTCATCAAAACCAAAGGGATCTTCCACTTCGTCACTCACAATTTCCAACCCGGCATAGAAGTAAAAGAAAACCACCAGAAACAACAACATCCACGCTTGGAAGTCATGGATAAATCCAAATGGAATCATCAGTGCATAGAGTAAAATAAACCCGCGAATGTGAATAATATAAGTTGGTGGTGGCGGTGTGCCTTTCAGGGCTTCGCAAGCAGAAAGATGTTCAGAGTTTTTGATGATACAGCGGTTCAGATCCAGAAACTGGTGTTTCGAAATTTTGCCTTCCTGATAAAGACTGTTGATACGTGCTTCCAGCATCGAATTGACATGGCTGGGCAAATGATACTTGCCATTAAATGCTTGCTTCATGTTTGCTTCCGGTACCATCAAGGCATGGGGGTTTTGAAACCCCCGTACTGTATCGCGCGTGGAGCGGTAGTAGTTCATCATCATGCTGATCAGGTATTTTACCTCTGTGCGATGTTCTGAAAGATACGTGCGGACTTTCATGGCGAAGCTATCCGAATTGGATCGCAGGTAGGCCAGCGACTTCAATCCGTCAAACCACCGGTAGTAGGAATTACCTAAGCGGAAATAAAACAAAATGGCGATGACATAGCCGAGCGAATAGATAATAAAATCAGGGATTTTAAACTCGAAGTCAAAAAGGTATTGGCGGGAATAATAAAGCACCATGTAATAGGTGGCGATCATGCCCACACTCAAAGCCATTACCCGAAGGGTAGGGGTGCGGTGGGCAACCCGCATGAAAGAAAACCAAAAATCGCCTTTCGAAAGGAACATGAATCAAAACTCCTTGCAATTATAAAAAAGATCAGATCAATACAAAATTCTGAACTTAATTGTGTTTTCGATGGCGCGTAGTTGTTTGATCACTTCTTTGTTATATTCCTTGTTGATGTCGGTGATGACATAACCAATTTGCTCGTTGGTTTTTAAGTATTGCCCTGCAATGTTGATTTCATTTTCAGCCAACACGCGGTTAATCTTGGCTAGAATGCCCGGCACGTTGTTGTGAATGTGAATCAGGCGATGCGCATTCTCTAATGTGGGCAACGTCAGGTTAGGGAAATTGACACTGTTGCTGGTGCTGCCGGTATTGATGTAGTCCATCATTTTGCCGGGAACGAAATTCCCGATATTTTCCTGTGCCTCTAAGGTGCTGCCGCCAATGTGCGGGGTCAAAATGGTGTTGGGCAATCCACGTAATTCCGATACAAATTCTTCATCGTTGCTGATGGGCTCGTAAGGAAATACATCTACCGAGCAACCGGCTACCGTTCCATTTAAAATGTTTTCGCGCAGCGCTTTTACATCTACCACATGGCCACGACTGAGATTGAGGAATATAACTCCCTTCTTCATCAGCTTAAACTCGTCACTGCCTATTAAATTCGTGTTGGATTCTTTACCATCCACGTGCAGGGTAATGACATCCGCCAGCGATAATAGTTCTTTCAGTGATTTGCATTTCGTAGCATTTCCTAAAGCAAGTTTTTCTTCTTTGTCGTAGTAGAAGATTTTCATTCCCATGTTTTCGGCCAGCACCGAAAGCTGGGCTCCAATGTTTCCATAGCCGATAATACCCAATTTCTTTCCACGGATTTCAAAACTTCCTTTCGCAGATTTGTCCCACTTGCCCTGATGCATTTTGTTAGACTTATCCGGAATGTTGCGCATCAACAAAATCATTTCCGCAATAGCTAGCTCTACCACTGAGCGGGTGTTGCTGAAGGGTGCATTGAATACAGCAACTCCTTTTTTTGTAGCTGCCTTCAAATCAATTTGGTTGGTACCAATACAAAATGCTCCGATCACCATCAGGCGATTGGCATTCTCCAATACTTTAGCGGTGACTTGCGTTTTAGATCGGATTCCGAGAACGGATACATTTTTGATTTTCTCACAAAGTTCGTCTTCATCCAACCCGGCAGGGTAGGTCTCTACCTGAAAGCCTTCGGCCTTCATCAATTCAATCGCTACCGGATGAACGCCTTCGAGCAGTAAAACATGAATTCTGTTTTTAGGGTAGGAGATCGCAGTGTTCAGTTTATTCAGATATAAAAATTCATCGAGGCTGGGCGCTACGTGGTCCGCACGGGAAAGAACACTTTCGCGTTCTACGTTTTCGGTAAAAGCAAAAAACTTGTTCGCCAGGCCCGCATGTTTTATTTCGTAGTCTGTGTACCCATCGCCAATCACATACACATCGCCAGTGAGGTTGAGGCGCTTGAGTTGTTCTACTTTTCCATTGTTAGAAGAAAGTGGATTATCTAGGTCGAAGCCAACTACTTTGTCAGCCTCATCAAACACAAACTCATTAGCAAATATGTTTTCTTTCTTAATGCCAAATTCCGTCACCACGGGCTCGATAAATTCTTTGAACCCATTGGATACGATAAAGATGTTATCGGCATAGGTGGTAAAAAACTCTTTGTTGCGTTTGAAGGACTCCGAAACAACGGTTTTTAATTGCTTAATTAAGGCAGGTAGATGACGCTTTTCAGGTCTGAGTATGTCGAGTCTTTTTTCGATGGATTCGCGCAGGGAGAGCTTGCCCTCCATGCCCAGATTAGTGATTTCTACGATTTGTTTTTTGATCGATTCTGCGTGGGGATGTTCTTTAACGATGATTTCGGCCAATACATCAAAGGCCTCTACTTTTGTAAAAGTGCTATCGAAATCGATTACGAAGTACTTATTTGTTTTCATTACAGGCTAATATCACCTGCAAGTTAACAACTATGGATATTGCCTCCTATGCTTTAGGAGATGTACTGTTGAATAAAATTTTGACTGTATTCTTTAATCATTTGGCGCACCCGCTTGAACTCGGCTGTAATTTCTTCTTCCGTTCCTTTGGCTTTGGCCGGATCGGGGAAATTGTGATGCAGCATTTTTACCTTGGCGGGAAAATAAGGACAGTTTTCTTTTGCATTATCGCAAACGGTGATGACAAAATCAAACTCCATGTTCGCATATTCATTCACATTGTTGGAGGTATGATTCGAAATATCAATTCCATCTTCTTTCATAGTGGCAATAGCGCGCGGGTTTACCCCATGTGTCTCGATGCCGGCACTGTAGACTTCAACTTTGTCTTGGCCGAAGTGGGCAAGGTAGCCGTGGGCAATTTGACTGCGGCACGAATTGCCGGTGCAGAGTACGAGTACTTTTTTCTTCATAGAAATAAGAGTGTTAGAACGTAAATGTCGTCAATTGAAGTAAATTATATCGAAGCATACATTAATCGAGCAGAAGCCGGGCAAACATGACTGAATTCGCTGGACGATCGAATCGCCTCTGGTGTTTGTTGACGATCAAAGTCCGTAAAGCCGATTTGAAGAAAGAATGGAGCGGCTGTTTCTGTTAATAGAAACACTCCGTCCATCTTTGCTTTTTTTGCTTCTTTTGCTTCTTTTAAAATTTCAGCAACCATCATCTTTCCCAATCCTTTTCCGCGCCACTTTTCCGCAATGGCAACCGAGCGTAAGAGCGCGTATGACTGATACCATTCTAAACCAATGCTGCCGATTAATTCTTCGTTCTCATAGAATAGCAAATAATGGCTATTCTCCAATTGAACATCTGAAAATGGAAGCCGATTCTCTTTTAGAAATGATTGCAGTTGCAATAACATTTCTGGGTTGTTTACAGGTTGGGATTGCATGATGGTTTCTCAGAAGAATTTTAATTGCAGCATTCCGGGCCGCAGCAGGTTTTTGTTTTTGTTTCGGTTTTTGATTGAGCAGCTACGGCTCCCGGCTTCTTTCCGAAAAGTGTTATACTGAAGATACCGCCATTTACCTTTTTCAAAACTGCGATTTCATCTGCGCTTAGGTATTCCGTTAACAGATCATCCGGAAGGTTAATTTTCTTTTCACGTTGAACAGATACTTCTGTAAATCCGGCTTGTTGCACCAGCTGAATGTATTCCTCTTTTTGAATGGCGCCTGAAACACAACCGGCATAAAGTTCAGCTTGATGTTGTAAGCTTTTAGGCAGCGGGCCAACCAGCACAATATCCGAAACGCTGAAATGGCCACCTTGTTTCATTACGCGAAACATCTCCTGAAATGCCTTTGCTTTATCGGGTACTAGATTTAAAACGCAGTTGCTGACAATCACATCAACTGTATTGTCCGTAATGGGCATCTCCTCAATATCGCCTTGCCGAAACTCCACATTGTTGTAGCCCAATTTGTCCGCATTGGCTCGTGCCTTGCGAATCATCGCCTCTGTAAAATCAAGACCAATTACCCGGCCGCTATTGCCCACGACTGATCTCGCTACGAAGGCATCATTTCCGGCTCCTGAGCCAAGATCTAAAACAGTCTGACCTTCTTTCAGCAAGGCAAACTCTGTTGGTAAACCACAGCCCAAGCCTAAATCTGCTTCGGGTGCGTAGCCCTTCAGGTCGGTATAGTCTTCAGCCATTACAGCCGCATCGATGGTAGAACAGCCTGTGGCGCCACAACAACTGGCGGCATTAGCACTTTTAGTTTGTGAAGCTACTTTCGTGTAAGTGGCTTTAACAATCTCTTTCAGTTCTTCATTTGTTTTGATCGTTTCCATATAATTTAAAGTTAATTGTTTTATCGTATTATTGCGATAGGATTAGGCAAAAAATTTTAGCAACAAGTATTTTCTTCCACTTCAGTAAATAGATCGCCCAATGCAGATTTGATCTTGCTTAATGCCTTTTTGTCGATGCAATAGCAAACCGCTGGGCCTTCGATTTCTCCTTTGATAAGCCCTACGTTTTTTAATTCTTTCAAATGTTGAGATACAGTGGATTGCGCCAAAGGAAGTTCCTCTACAATATCACCACACACACATGATTGTTGTTTAGAAAGAAATTGTAAGATGGCGATGCGGGCAGGATGTGCCAGCGCTTTTGCCATCGCAGCAATCTCGTTTTGTGTTTTCGTAAATTCTTTGGTCTTGGTAAGTCCCATATCTTATTAATCGTAAAATTACGATTAAAGTTTCAGATTATCAGAATTAATTTTTGAGTTTAAATATATCCGGCCAATCGGTAGGCAATCATTCCCATCCACTCATGAATGAGTGTTTGCCAATTTACAAGCGCCTCTGCACTGGGAATGATCAAGGCATCTGGTGTAAATCTTCGGCCTTGCGAAATAAAGTCAGCACTGAATGTATCGACATCTATACCCGCCTTGGCAAAGCAGGCACGCGACCGCCTCATGTGGTAGGCCGATGTGATCAACAATGCATTGCCCGGCTGGAGTTGGTTGCCAAACAACCGTTTTACTTCCTGTGCAGATTCGTGTGTGTTTTTGGATTGATTCTCAATTAAGATATCCGATAGTGGAACACCGACCATTTGAAATGCGCTTGCCAAATCATCGGCCTCTTGCCTGTGAATGTTCATCAGGTGCCCGCTGCCTCCGGAAATAATGATTTTTTGAATGATGCCGGCATTGTAAAGTTGCACGGTGTGTGTAAACCGATCGGCTCCTCTGCCAAAATAGACCCGGTCATACGGTTCGATATTCATTTTGGTAACTCCCGTTAATACAATTCCGAATGCGTACTTTTTATGGATGCTTTCCAAGGGTGTAGCCGGAAGTTCCCAAAGTCGGGCCACTTCATTTACAATAAATCCATTGCTCATTAATAGGAGCAGAACCAGAGAAGCAATCCGGCAACGCTTCCGCCACACCTTATTCCGCAGCGTAACCCCGAGAATCAGTAAAAGCGAAATGACTACAATCGGTACGGTGAGGTAGCTCAGTGTTTTTGAAAGTATAAAAAACATACTTTACATTCTCTTTTCCAGCGGGCTCGAGATATTACTGATACCTTCAATGATTTTACGGAGCACTTCCCAATATAGTGTGATGGCAAGGACTAAAGTCATCGACCAGATTACACAAATATTGAATAACAGGGTGTCGATATTTTGATTTAAGAAATGCTTGGCCGGCATATAAAACTGTGCATCAAAGTCCACCATATGATCCGGGTCGGGGTCTTTGTAAATAGGGTAAATCTTTTGAATGAGTTTACCATCCTTTTCAATTACCCGGTTGGTCTCCATCGTATTTCGAACCAGTTCTGTAATGGCTTCATTCTGGTAAGAGTTTCTGAATTTCTCGAATGCCTTTTCTTTTTCGGCTGTACTGGTCATCTTCGAAATCAAATCATCTTTTTGCTGATCGGCTTTGTTATAGCGATTGATGTAGAACTTTTTTAAGGCTTCCAAAAAAGTGAGAACCTTATTGTAAGTAACCGAATCGAATTTATCGGGCTTTACGCTTTCAATGGCGTCAAACGATATTTTGTTTTCAACTTGCTCGGATTGAATGGCATTGCGCAATAAGCTAATTTTATCTGATACTTCTTTGCGAATGGTTGGATCGGTGTTTTTGAAATGAAGATTGATGAAATCCAATCGGGTTTCCAGTTCAGGAATGAAGTAGATCTTTTTATAGTCGGCCTCGGCCATGACCTTGTCATACATATAAAACTGCTGCTCGAATTCATTGTCTTTGTACTGACTGACCATGGCGGCTTCAAACGCCCACCGCGAAGCCATCAAGTCACCAACTAACGGCACCGTGGCGGTATTGCCAATAATGGGATTTAGCTTATCAAACTTCACCACCACACCACTCAAAATCAATTGGGGAATGAGCAAAATTGGAATGAGTATATAGATTGTAACGGCTGAGTTGAAAGCAGATGAAATATTAAGGCCTAATAAATTGGCAAAACAAGATACGGTGAAAAGGATAGCCCAATGGATCAGAAACATGCCATGGATTTCCAAAATGAAATTAGCGACCACCACGAATAACGCAGTTTGAATAGCTGAGATCATAAACAAAATTGAAATCTTGGAGATGATGTAGCTGCTGCGATTGAGGTGCAGAAACTTTTCGCGCTTGAGTATCTTTCGGTCGCGGATAATTTCTTCCGCACTCACCGTAAGTCCCATAAACAAAGCCACGATCACACTCATAAACAAGTGCGCGGGCATGTTGAGGTTTTTGCTGAAGATATAACCTTCCTTGAATGGATCATCGACATTGTAATAACGCACGATAAAGGCCAGAATGAACGCCAGAAGGGGAGCTTCCAGTAAATTGATGAAGAGGTATTGCTTGTTGCTTAGTTTTGAAAGCAAGTCGCGCATGGAAAACAAATGTGTTTGCTTGATCCATTTCGGAATACGTAAGGTGGAATGTGGTTGATCTTTAGAAGTAGCAACCTCGGGCAACCTTATCTTATTTACAAAGATCTCATTCCATTGCTCGGGAGTAAATTTCCGTTCGTTGGTAAAATCGCCAAACTCATTGATTACCTTCGTTTCAATAATGTTGAAGATCTGCTCTGGATTCACATTGCCGCAGGCATGGCATTCGCCTTGATCGCTGTTGACCAGATTGATATTCTTTCGGAAGTAGGTGATCGCATCCACCGGATTGCCATAGTAAATCTGGTAACCACCGGTGTCCAAAATCACCAGCTTGTCAAACATCTTAAAAATGTCGGATGATGGTTGGTGAATAACAGCAAACACCAATTTGCCTTTCAGCGAAAGCTCTTTCAATAAATCGATAATGTTTTCTGAATCGCGAGATGACAAGCCCGAGGTCGGCTCATCCACAAATAGAACGGCCGGCTCGCGCAGTAATTCCAAGCCGATGTTAAGTCGCTTTCGCTGGCCACCGCTGATGGTCTTTTGAAGAGGCGATCCTACTTTGAGGTCTTTGGTTTGTGTTAATCCCAAGTCATCCAGCGTGTGCACCACCAACTGATCAATTTCGACTTCTGAAAGATGACTAAAGCAAAGCTTGGCTGCAAAATAGAGGTTCTGATAGACGGTAAGGTCTTCAATTAGCAAGTCATCTTGAGGCACAAAGCCAATAACTCCTTCAATCTTTTCTGGATTGTTATGAATATCAATTCCGTTAATTAATACTTTCCCGCTAGAAGGTTTTTCAGTGCCGTTTAGAACGTGCAAAAGAGTAGACTTTCCGGCACCACTAGCCCCCATTAAAGCCACCAGATTGCCGGATTCTTCCATCACTGTTACTTCCCGCAATCCCAGTTTGCCCGTCTTGAATTTGTAAGAGATTTTATGCGCCTGAAAGCTCGTTCGCGTGCCGGTAGATTGCTGCTTAAAGTGGTTGAGCAATTCTCCATAATAAACAGGGTCTGCTGCGCCCCATCGCAAAATACTGCCCGTAGCCAATACATTAATATTGCCCGACTTCTGGGGCACTCCGTTGAGGTAAACATCCGACTTGCCCAGGTATTTGAAGAAGAAGATGTTGGAGTTCTTCAGGTATAATACGGTTATGAATCCATCTAATTCGCTGCGGATAATGGATTTAACAGAAGGTTGGGCCTGCCCTGAATGGATATACAAAATGGGAAGGCCACTATTGCCTTGTGGCGATTTTGCTTCGATGAACTGCTGCATGAGCGATACATCTTCATCGCTTACATTGAAGGCCTTGGCGATGGAGTTGGAGAGATTCTTTTCGTTAGAAGAGATCGTTCCGTCAGCTAAAATTAAACTGAGCAACTCAAGCATAATAACCGTTTTCTGCTTTTGCTCCACTTCTTTGTTGATGGCCGAACAGATACGTTGAATAGATTCCTGTTGCTGGGCGGCTGAAAGTGCATCCGATGTTTCCTGAGCGTATTCGTCAAATAATCGCAGATGGCTTTCCATTGCTTTTTGACTGAGGTGGTCGGCCAGAAAGTGTTTGATGTGATTGCGCTCTTGTTCGGTTACGTTGTCTTCTTTGGCAACCAGTGCAAACAAACGCATGATGGCTTTCAGTACAGGTTCACTCATAGGGTTTTCGGTTTGAATCTAAATGTAGTAAACAACCCACGCTTGTTAAAATAAAAAAGGGATCGGTTTTTGCCAATCCCTTTTAAATGTCTTTTTCAAGAAGATTATTCTACGATGCTTTTTCTCAGCTTATCGACAATCTTCGTGATTTCAATCAGATTTTTGTCAGAAAGAACCAAGTCAGAACGGTTGTTTTTGATTTGCTCCTCAATGTTCAATGCGCGGTAGCTGGCTTGGAGGGCAGTTAAGTCTGATTGAATAGTAGTAATCGGTTCAGACTGCTCTACTGTACCCAACATTTTCACCAATTCATCTACTGACTTTTCTTGTTCCAAAATCACTCTGATCAATGGAGTAAGAACCAGATTGCGTTCGTTGTCTTTCAACAGATCTTTAGGGTAGCTTTTGATCAGGCCGGTAGAAATCGATAAACCTTCAACAAATGAACCGGTAATCATCAGCGCAGCCAACTTGTTACGGCTGTCATCTTTCAAGTACTTGTCAGTTTTTTGAACCGACTTATTCAATAAAGAAGCGAGTGAATCTTTGTTAGAAATGTTGGCTTCAAATTGCTTTAAAACGTCACCGTCAAATGATCCGATAATTCCCAGATTGTCAGCTAATTTCTTTGCTGAATTCAGGTAGTCAATCGCTTCTTGCGTCTTGTCATACGAGCTCAGATAACCGATATCTGCAGCATACACTCCCAAGTTAAGGGCAGCCTTGTCGTTGCGAGTCAGGTATTGATCTACTTTTTTACGATCGTTCAAAAGGCTTTGGTTGAACTCAGCACCTGTTTGTTGGAGTAAATAAGGTATTTCAGATGGAGATGGTATGTTATAGACCACATCCTGGATTTGGTCTTTTAATGATTCTTCTGCTTGTTTAAACTCATCAGCGTTTTGGCTTGAATCTTTGGAGGAAGAGCCGCAAGAGCCCAAAAAGCAGGCCGTTGTCAGCGCAAGTAGATAGTAAATAAGACGGGTCAATTTCATGGTTTTAAGGTTTAACGTTCAATTTTAACACATTTTTTCTATCCAATAAACTGTTCTGCTTTTTATTTTACCAAAGTTGGCCTCATTTTTAGATGAAAGCCAGCTCCCGTTTGGTTGGCTATCGCGTGTTTGTTGAATGAGCCGGATAGAATTGGAACATATGCCATTGCAGCGCAACCTATAGTGATGTAAACCAAGTGTTTGACTAATCCTTAAAGTCATAACCATACCAGTTGATCTCGATCACTGCACCCTTTGATAAGTCTTGGTTTGGATACGCCAGCAAGGCAGCTACACAAAGCTGTAATCGTTTGCTTATGTTATACACACCGCCCACCGTGCTTGCCGATTTCTTGTTTTGACCGGACACAAAATCTCCCATTAAAGAAATTCGGTTTGATAGCGGAATCTCATAACCAAACATCCAACCGATATGCTGACCGCTCGAACTCGGGCCAAAGTAAACGTCATTGGCATGATACGGACCTGCAATGAAGTACCCTTTGTGTTCAGGTAAATTATAACGCCCCAAAGCATAGTTCATATACACCCAATTGTATTGCCCGCCATTGGCCGGCACATTGCCCCCGATTTGAGTACCCACATTTACTTGAAAGTGATGACCGATATCAAATTGCTTCTGAGCCGTAACCATCAGCAAAGGATAAAATGGGTAAACCCCGGCTGCATCATTTGCCGAAAAGAGTGAAGTGCCCTTCTTTAACGAAATGGGTAAGTCAACAAGATTCATACCTACATCCCAGTTTTTTCCTAAACCATACACCCAATGAGACTTCGATTCAAATTGATCAGTGGAGTAAACATTAAACTGGTGTTGGTAAAAGAATTTTCCCTTTCGGGTGATATCCCCGGAAGGGATATTGAATAGGTTTTGCTGGGCAATGCTGAATGAGGTAGCTAAAATAATAGCTTGCAGCGTGAGAAAATGACGTTTTTTCATAAATAAAATAATGGAGAGGTTGGTTTAGGTATCCCGATGGCTCCTAGTAATAAAAGCCATCGGGTGGTTTTAGTTTTTACTACCCGTTGATTTCAGCGCGAATGAATTGCTTCGAATCCATTGCTTCAATTGTTTAATTTCAATAGGATTAAGCCACAAGATTGATTTACGATACTCCTTTTTGAACAGGCGTCTATCAAAGCTTACGCAGCGTAATATTTTCTTGCAATAGTCGAGCATCGACAATTTAGTGTGCATAGTAAAATTGATTTAAATTAAAAACTAAGAATGCCCAGCGACAGAATCGCATATGTCAGGGAGCTTAACATGGGAGGTTAAGCCATAGAATTTCTTAGTATGGTCTAAATGAGAAAGACCCGATTGCGAAGATGAATCTCTGGATAATTCCAGGAATTCGATTCATCAACGATATTTTTGATGAGCTCGGAAGTGGCAATTTTCTGATAAAGAAATCCATTGAATGGTCTTTTTATCCGAGATACATTCGTTTTTTTGGATTCAACTATACTGTACTCAAATGGATCGCAAACTTCCTCTGTCTTCTCTGACAATTCCTTCTCACTTGAAGTAAATAGCTCTGCATCAATGCCTTGAAGCGTTACAAAGGTTCCAATTATAAGGAGAAGAATCTGTTTAAAATAAGTTGATTGGGAAAGCACTTGATAAGTCAATTCAATTACATGTTAAACGCAAAATTGATTTGATAGTTTAGCAATCGCTTTAGAAATCGGCATCCAAAGTAAAGCGATCTTTCAGTTCACGGAGCAGCGGATTTCGATCGAGCATAACTTCGAATTTTTCCTTGTTGGTATAAGCAACGCGTTGTTTTCCTTCGGCCATTCGCAACTCACCTTTTACCTGAATAGTGCTATTGCCAAGCCTCTCACGAAGGTATCCCACCAAATCCGCTTTTATATTGGCTAGCAAGGGTTCCTCAATGGGATTGGTCATGTAAATCAGCACCTCATTCCCTTGTATATCGAATTGTTGATTCAGCAAATGATATTCGGCTACCTGATCTTTTCGCAATTCGGCATAGTCTTTCCAAACGCGCCTGATGTCATCCGCCTGAAATGGTTT
>JBGAUU010000090.1:0-17891 GCA_044228465.1 Cyclobacteriaceae bacterium | reverse complement strand
GGAAGGTACTGCCCAACCGGTGAGTAGTATTTTTTCGTTGCTCAGTTTTCCATCTGAAGTAATATCGCTAACCACGAGCGTGCCACGTCCCCGGACATAGGCGATTTTCTTTCCATCATTTGAAATAGAAATCCCCGATTCATCCTCAGGAGTTTGTGTGAGCCGAGTCACACGCTGTTTCAATGATTTTACGATCGATTGTTTATCGCCTGACTTCCCTAAGTATAAGTCAAAATTTCCATCTTCACGATCGGAGGTAAATACGACCACAGAATCGCCCAGCCAATCAAAGTTCATATCGCGGTAAGCATGATTGGAAAGATTGATTGTGGAATTCTTTTCTTTATTGATTTCTTTTACATACACGTCTCCACGAATGCCAAGAATCATCAATTTTCCGTTTGGCGAAACCGCGTATTCGTTGGCATCTGCAGAAACCGTTTTGTTCACGACAGGATCGAAGCGCACATCGGCACCAATTTGAATGTTTACCTTTTGTGTGGATTTGTTTTCCGTGTTGAAAGTGTAAATATTTTTTTCGCGTTCGAACACGATCATTTTTCCATCGGCAGAAATTGAAAAGTAACGAATAGAATGATCATTGAAGTCGGTGAGTTGTTCGGCAACACCATTCGGCTTGCCGGCCTCGCTTATTTTTATTCTGTAGAGATTGTTACGACCGCCTTGTGTAGAAAGAAAGTAGAGTGTTTGATTATTCCCCCAGCGTGGCAAAATATCATTGGCATCGAAAGTGGTAATGCGTGTGTACGTTTTGTTTTTTGTATCGAACAACCAAATATCCCGGTTGGAAGGTCCGCGATAATCTTCACGAAAGATTGGATTGAGATCGCCACGTGTAAAGGCAATGAAGCGACCATCCGGTGAAGGTGCCGGATCAAAACCAACTGCGTCCATTGCTCGAGATTCGGTGCCACCCTCTGCGGAAATGGAATAAACTTCTAACGGCCGTTCAATTTGTTGAAACTCGCGAGAGGTAGAAAAGAAGACCTGGTTGTTATTGCTCCAGCTGGAAATCTGATCACCATTGGAATGATAAGTTAATCGCTTGGGCATACCACCTTCTGCAGGCATCACAAAAATATCGTTGTTGCCATAGCGAGACCCCGTGAAGCCAATGCTTTTTCCATCCGGGCTGAAGATAGGTGTGCTTTCGTAAGCATCGTGTACGGTAAGGCGAGTAGCTTTGCCGCCTGTGGCAGGCACCGTCCAGATGTCTCCCTGAAAAGAGAAACTCAATAATGAGCCATTCGGGCTGATAGCCGGATAGCGCACGAGGGTTGGTGATTGAGCCAGCACTGCGATTGAGTTTAAACAAATTAGAAAACACACCACACGTTTCATAAGTAATTGGATTTAAACATTCCAATTACTGCAAACTAATTCACCTAAACAACGATGAAATGGCAGACGGTGAGATTTTAGGTAGGATGGTTTTCAAAAATTTTAGAGAAAAATTAACAATTAATACGATCAGCATTCATGTAATTTCTACTGGAAGTATCCATCTAATTCCCTATTTTTCGAATACTAATAAATCTACCCGTATGAAATATTTGTTTATTCTATGTGCGATGATTCTTTCATTGCCACTTTTTTCACAAAACCCAGACCTTCCTTCAGATTTTCTTACGAAAGAATTTCACAAAGATCGCAGGGAAAAACTTCGTGCGAAGCTACCAGCCAATTCTGTAGCCGTATTTTTTGCCAACCCCGTTCGAAACCGCGCTAATGATGTAGACTATGTGTATCATCAGGACCCTGATTTTTTCTATCTCACCGGCTACAAAGAACCGGATGCCGTCCTCTTTATTTTTAAGGACATGCAAACCGCCAATAACGGCACCCAATACAATGAGATCTTGTTTGTACAACCTCGCAACGAGCAACAAGAAATGTGGACGGGCCGCAGGTTGGGTGAAAAAGGTGTGAAAGATGTGCTTGGCTTTGCACAAGCTTTTAACAACACAGAGTTTAAACGCTATGATGTGAACTTTTCAAAATTTGATAAAATTCTCTTCACGGATTTTTTCAATGACGTGCGCAACGATCCGCGCGATTCATCCGACCTTTTCGACCTTCAGGCGCAATTCAAAGCCAAGGTAAATTACCCAGATAAAAAAGGAGTGACGCTAGCCGTGGAACCATCTAAAAATAATTTGGATATGGCTGGACTTGATCCGATCATGGATGACTTACGTGGCATCAAAGCACCGGAAGAATTGAGTATGGTGAAACGTGCCGTTCAAATTTCATGTATGGGTCAACTGGAAGTAATGAAGGCAATGAAGCCCGGCATGAGCGAGCGCGAAATTCAAGGTATTCATGAGTTTGTCTTTAAAAAATATCAGGCAGAAGATTTAGGTTATCCTTCGATTGTCGGTGCCGGACACAATGGTTGCATCCTTCACTACATCGACAACTACAAACCCAATATCTCGAACAAAGAATTAATTCTGATGGACCTTGGCGCGGAGTATCGTGGCTACACTGCAGATATCACCCGAACCATTCCGGTAAACGGAAAATTCTCACCAGAACAAAAACTGATTTATGAATTGGTGTTAAAAGCACAAGAGGAAGCCATGAAAATCTGTAAGCCGGGTGCTACCTTCCGCGAGTTAACAGCCGCAACACGTATCACAGTCAACAAGGGATTGGCTGAATTGGGTATCATTAAAAATCCGGATGAGCGCAATACCTACTATCCACATGGATGCTGCCATCACATTGGCTTAGATGTACACGATCGTGGCACCTATGACAAGTTGCAAGAGAACATGATTATCACTATCGAGCCTGGTATTTATATTCCGGAAGGAGCACCATGTGATAAAAAATGGTGGGGTATTGCGGTGCGTATTGAAGATGACTACTTGATTACCAAAGATGGATACGAACATTTATCAGCATTGGCTCCACGCACTGTGAAAGATATTGAAGCAGCTATGAAGTTGCCGAGCCCATTAGATAATTTCGTTTTACCGGAATTAGGCAAAGAGAAGAAGAATTAAAAGTGATGCAAGGCAACATCTTAACTACTACGCTACTGCCCATCGCTCTTGGCATCATTATGCTGGGGCTGGGTTTGTCACTTTCGCTCGAAGACTTTAAGCGAGTAATCAAATATCCGAAGGCAGTTGCCATCGCGTTAATCTGCCAGATGGTGCTGCTTCCGATGGTTTGTTTTTTCATAGCGAAAGTTTTTGGACTGGAGCCAGCGCTTGCGGTGGGTTTGATGTTGCTAGCTGCTTCGCCCGGTGGGGCAACCGCGAATTTATACAGTCATCTCTCGAATGGAGATGTGGCACTGAATATTACCTTAACGGCAGTGAATAGCGTACTCACGCTGTTCACATTGCCGTTGGTTGTCAATTTTTCACTGGCTCATTTCCTCACTTCCGATCAGTATGTGCCCATGCAGTTTGCGAAAGTAATTGAAGTGTTTATGATTGTTCTGCTGCCGGTTACCATTGGCATGTTGATAAAGAGCAAAACTCCTTCCTTTGCGATTAAGATGGATAAGCCGGTAAAAATTCTATCAGCTGTTTTTTTATTACTAATTATCATAGCGGCTGTGTATCGTGAGCGGGTTTTGCTCAGTACGCATTTACCATCGATCGGATTTCCTGTCTTGGTATTTAATTTAGTGAGCATGGGGTTAGGATATTATTTACCGCAGGTTTGGAAAGTGGAAAAGCGACAAGCAGTAGCGATCGGTATGGAAATTGGAATTCACAATGGCACACTCGCTATTTTTATTGCGCTCTCCGTTTTAAACAATTCGCTCATGAGTGTTCCGGCTGCTTTGTATAGTATCCTTATGTTTTTTACGGCCGCATTGTTTGGGTACTTGGTGAAGAAGGGGAAACTGTAAACTAAACGGGCGTAATCCAATTTATTAATTTCTGATTGTAGCCTAGCGAGTTTGGGGCCAGTAAATGTTTTACTTTTTTATCACAAAGACACTAAAATCCAAATTCCGTTTAACCTAAACTTTTAATATCAATTACAAATCGGTAGCGAACATCGTTTTTCACCATTCGCTCATACGCGTTGTTGATTTCTTGCATCGGAATCAATTCCACATCGGCAACAATATTTTTCTCAGCACAGTAGTCTAGCATCTCTTGTGTTTCTTTAATTCCACCGATAGAGGAGCCAGTGATGCTTCTGCGATTGGTTAAAATATCAAAGGGTCTCACTACCGGAGCTTGAGCCGGGATACCCACGATCAACATCGTACCATCAAGTCCTAATAATTTTAAGTAAGGTGAATAATCATGATTGGCCGAAACGGTGTTGAGCAAAACATCAAAGTGCCCGCGATGCTGACGCATTTGTTTTTCATCAGATGAATGTAAAAAATGATGTGCGCCTAATCGTTTAGCATCGGCTTCTTTGGAGGCAGATGAACTAATGAGCGTAACTTCCGCACCAAAGCTGGCCGCAAACTTCAAACCCATATGTCCAAGTCCGCCCAACCCGATGATTCCCACTTTCATGCCTTTTCCTACTTTCGCATAGCGCAATGGAGAGTATGTAGTAATGCCCGCACACAATAACGGAGCCACTGCTTTTAAATCAAGCTTTTCGGAAATGTGCAATACATATTTTTTATCGACTACAATTTGCGAGGAGTATCCACCTTGTGCAATGGTTTTTCCATCGCGCTCATATGCATTGTACGTGCCGGTCATTCCTTCTTCGCAATATTGCTCCAGGTCGTTCATACAATTTTTGCAAGTGCGGCAAGAGTCTACCATTACACCAACACCTGCCAGTTCGCCAACTTTAAATTCTTTTACATTGGAGCCTATGCGCGTTACTTTTCCTACAATTTCGTGGCCGGGCACCATCGGGTACATAGAGCCGCCCCATTCGTTCCGAGCCTGATGCAAGTCGCTGTGGCAAACACCACAATAGAGAATTTCTACTTGCACATCATCCGGACGAAGGTCTCTTCGCTCAAATTGAAAGGGTACGAGCGGAGTAGTGGCGCTCAGAGCAGCATAGGCTTTGGTGGAGATCATAGTTTGAATATTTTAAGTATCGTTTTAACAAATAGATTCAAGTAATGTTACT
The DNA here is from genome assembly GCA_044228465.1 of Cyclobacteriaceae bacterium. Taxonomy (GTDB): domain Bacteria; phylum Bacteroidota; class Bacteroidia; order Cytophagales; family Cyclobacteriaceae; genus ELB16-189. Next base: position 12,788 of record JBGAUU010000090.1, on the reverse strand, counting down.
CATCATCTTTGTTTAAGGTGTATTCACTTCATGAAATCCACCATCGGTATTGTCTGTCCAACTCATCGGATAATTTTTATCAATAAATTCCAGCGATTGATCTGTTAAGTGAAGAGGATGAAACGTATCAATCATCACCGCCAGCTCGTGTGTTTCTTTGGCGCCAATACTTTTTTCAACCGTGCCCGGATGAGGTCCGTGTGGCAACCCACCGGGATGCAACGTAAATGATCCTCGGTCAATTCCTCTGCGGCTCATAAAATTTCCTTCGGCATAATAGAGCACCTCATCACTATCAATATTGCTGTGATTGTACGGAGCTGGAATAGCCTGTGGATGATAATCAAAAAGACGCGGTACAAAAGAACACACTACAAAATTGCGCGCTTGAAATGTTTGATGTACTGGTGGTGGTTGATGAATGCGTCCGGTGATTGGTTCGAAGTCGTGAATAGAAAAAGCATACGGCCACAAAAATCCATCCCAGCCAATCAAATCGAGCGGACTATAATCATAAACATAATTGTGCAGAAAGCCTTGCTTTTTGATCTTCACTAAAAAATCGCCACGACTGGTATCGGTAATCAATTCATACGGTGCACGAATATCGCGCTCACAGTAGGGCGAATGTTCCAGCAACTGGCCCAAATCGTTGCGGTATCGTTTTACGGTTTCAATGGGTGAAGCGGATTCTGTAATCAATAAACGAAGCGGACCTTCTTCAAATTCAAATTTGTAAATCACTGTGCGTGGAATGATGATGTAATCACCTTGTCGCACATCCAACTTTCCAAAAGGAGAAATTAAAACACCTTTTCCATCGTGCACAAAAATCATTTCATCACCCTCTGCATTCTTATAGAAGTAATCCATCTTCCGCTGGCGGGGTGAGCAAATAGAAATAGCACAATCATTATTCATCATCAGCACTTTGCGAGCCGACAAATAGTCTTCACCAGTAACAGTAACTTTCGAAGTGTTCAAATGAGTTTGCCGCAGCGCGTAATCTTCGATTTTTTTTGCTCCATAGCGGGTAGGTTCGCCAATGGATTTGATGCGTGTAGGTGGATGAATGTGATACAAGTTGGAATAGATTCCCGAAAAACCCTCCGAACTTACTAATTCTTCTTTGTACAAACTGCCATCCGGCTGGCGAAATTGGGTATGTCTTTTGGGCGGAATGTTGCCTAAGCGATGGTAATACATAACATCAAAATTTGAAGTGACAAGTTAGTATCCGAAAATAATAAAGTTGTGGAGATATCAATAATGTTATGAACATAACAATAAGCTTCGGGCAAATAAAATTTGGGTCATTGCTAGTTACTAAAATTACTAGTAAAAAATATCTGATATTTTGTATACCCTTAGCCTTAGTTCCAGAATATCCTTTTTGGGTTGCTAAAAGAGTGTTCAAACTTCTTTTTTTGTTGCGCGTGGTATTCGCTCCTAGAACACTGTCAATTGGTATAATACCAGCAAATCATTGCAGCCACAAAACTCAAAATTACATTGGTTGGTACCATTTCACCATTCTTTGAGACGTTAGTATCACTTATTTCCAATTACACTCCTCAATTTTGAGACATTGCTCACAATCAAGCTACTTGTAAAAGTAAAACACTAAACGCGATCATAAAACATGAGAAGATTACTTTTATTAATTCCAATCTATTTGCTTTTTGGGTCATGTAAACCCGATGAGAAGATATCATTTGATGAAAACCTAGTTGATATATATGTCGCAGGGTCTGAAGATGGCAAACCATTGTATTGGAAGAACGGAGTAGCCGTTCCGCTTAATTTTACACAAGTACGAAATGGAATAAATGTGTCAGCAAAAGCCACCAAAATACTTGTTTTGGATGGTGATGTATATGCTATTGGTAGCGAAAACCCTAGTCAATACCCATTCTATTGGAAAAACAGTCAACAAATATTTTTAACAGAATTTGGTTATACCAACAACATTGCAATCTCTTCAGGAGATATTTATATCACCGGAAATAATTCCAAGCCAGTTTATTGGAAGAATGGAAACTTGAACAAACTCCCGGGGCTCTATCAAGATCCCTACAATTTCGGATATGCCCTCGGTATCACATTTGATGGGACGGATACATATATTTCAGGTGAGCTATTGGGTAAAGATGCTTCAACCAAAACTACTCCTGTGGTTTGGAAAAACGGTGTAATCACGCAGCTGCTGTACCCGGTCTCCTTAAATCCTTCAATTTGGTATGATAATGCAGTTGTTACTTCTGTAAAAATTTCAGGAACGGATGTTCATGCCTGCGGGTTTATCACTCGGTGGCAACAAGGAGCATCGGTGGGTAATTATATTGGTAATAATATAGCCGTTTATTGGAAGAATGGCCAGCCTACCCTTTTAGGCACAGAAACAGATTTTTCTTACGCGTTGAATATGATACTTGTCGGTGGGGATGTATACATAGTTGGTATAGAAGTAAGAAGCGACAAAACTCATGTAGGTATTTATTGGAAGAATAATCAACCTGTATTGTTGGATGAAAAGGCAAATGTGGATTTGTATGATATTTCAGTACAGGGAAATGACATTTACTTAGCGGGAAGTTTAGACACGGCTGCATCAGGAGCTAAACCGTTGCCGGTGGCATGCTACTGGGTAAACGGCAGCCGCGTTCAGTGCGGTTTAGGAGTAAAGTCATCGTTAGCTTATTCAATGCAAGTGGTAGCACGATAACAACACAGTTGAAGATTAAAGTCAATGAACTACTACTTGGAACAATTCACTAAACTACCTTGCAGGTAAAGGATCAACAAAATTGCCTTGGTAATTTCGCAAGCGATAAAAGAAAATATATCGCATCGGTTTATTAGCACGTGTAATCGTTACCGTGTCCATCGGTTCGATTCGTTCAAAATAATTTCCGAAGAGATCATTCGGATCGCGGTAAAAATTACTCAACGCCACATGGTAGTAATCTTTTCCTTTTTCAAGCCCACCGCGCTTGCTGTTCAGCCACGCATACATATGAATATCGTCTAAGGTTCCTACGCCAAATACTTTTCGGTGATTGTACTGCGCCACATAAAAGTCCAAATGTGCAGCCGGAAACATTTTATAGGTAATCATATCCGATTGAGGAGCCATACGACCTTGCGTTTCCTCGCGATTAGCTACTTTTTTAAAAGCCTCATTCACCTGATGCCACCCGTACATATCCTGTGTGAAGTCATCTTCTCCAAATGTTTTGACCTCGGATGTTTTGCCAAGTTGCAAGGGCGAATAATTGATGAGCCACACTGCAATGACTAGGAGTATACCCAAAAATACCGGTCCCACTTTCATCCAATACCAGGCCTTTGCCTGATTTTCGTGCGTAGCCCAATAGGTAGCTGCAAGTATAATCAATGAAACAAAGGCAGGTGCAGACCAATGCGGTAAAGTAGAACGGAATACCGAAAATGAAGTGAACACTGCCCAAAGTGGTAGTGCCTGACAAAGAAGAATTTTTGCGTATGTAGATTCGATAAATTCTTTTTTACGAAACCAGGCCACTAAGGCAATCACGATTAAAACATAAACTATGGGATTGTTGTAGGCAAACTGACCCAACACTTCGGTGAGAAAATAATCCGGACGAATTTCCCACGCGGGTGTAACTCGACCGGAGTGATAGTTGAAGCTGATAAAATTATTCTGAATATTCCAGATAAGGATCGGCAGAAGAAAAATAGCTGAAATCATTCCCGACAGATAAAACGAAATTTCTTTTAGCCATTCGCGATTGAACAAAAAAACGTAAACAAAAACACCAATCCATATAAAAGCTCCCTGATACTTTGAGATCATAGCTAATCCGGCATAAGCACCAAACAAGAGTATTTTTTTGCGACTTTGTCTATTGATGGGTTGAGCCGGCAAAAAATCGATCATGCCATGCAATGCCAGCAGCCAAAACAAAATCAGTGGTGAGTCGGGGATGAAAGAAAAACCGGCAATGATAAAACAATAGATGGAACCGGTATAAAGATAGGCAGCATACAAGCCTGTGCGCTCATCTTTTACTTTTACTCCGATTCGATAGATGATCCAAGTGCTGATGGCGGATAAACAGATTGGGCCAAAGCGTAAAAAGAAATCATTATTGAAAAAATGATGAAATGAGAAGATGTCTCCTACTACCCCTACCATCAACGGGTGATCAAAATGACTCCAATCCGGGAAGAGAACAAAGTTCCAATAATACACTTCATCGATCCCCAACTCCAGCACCATCGCTAGAACGATGCGCACAGCAGTGGCAACACCAATTAGCATCAGCACTTTTTTCTGAATAGCTGATAATTGCTGCAAACGCTTGATCATGATTTATTTTTTATTGTAAAAAACTATGCCTTAGCTGATGATAAGGTAGAACTTTCGAGAAGAAAATTTTTCAATCGAGTGGTAACTACTTTTGGAGAGATGCCGGTTATGCAGGGTCTCGCCTCACAACTCGTTTTTCGATGGTTGGCTGCGCTCACACAAGGAGAGCAAGGCAAACCGAGGTAAAAAGGCTCGGCATTACCACCAATGGGTAGATAGAGTGCCGGAGTCTCCGGGCCGAATAAAACAAAAACTTTGAGCGGAGTAACGGCAGCAAAATGGGCGGGGCCCGAATCATTCGTCAGCATGAAGGTACTTATTTGGTACAACGGCACAAGTTCTTCAAATTGAAAGACGCCCGATGAGTTAACGCAACGAGCATGATTAATTTGGCTGTTCACTTTTTCTACGTAGTCACGCTCAGCAGGTGAGCCGGTAAGAACTATTAGAATATTTGGAAATTCAGCTAGCAGGTTTCTTCCTACTTCTGCAAAGTTTTCTTGCATCCATCTCCGCTGCGGTAAAAGATCGGAAGCATTGACATTCAGAAGCACTACGGATTCATTACCCCAGGCAGGATACAAGTTTTTGATTTTTTGACGCACAGTAGTGATGGCTGACTCTGATACGACCGCACGCTCTAATTTTAAACTTTCAAAAGGCACTGCTTCTGTGGGATAAGAATTCTCGAAATGCCCCATTGCTTTGTTGATCAACGAAACAAAGTTGACTGCGATATGCACATGTGGATTGTAACGCACGGATTTGTTAATAATGTTTCCACGAAACAAACCTTCATCATGCAAGTTGGTGAAGCCAACACGATCGCGGGCTCCGCTGAAAAAACTGAGCAATGCCGTGAAGCGGGAGAATAATTCAAGATCAATAACGGTGGTGATTTTATTTTTCCGGCACCAGATAATAAACCGAATGACCTCTCCCGTCAGTTGAAAGAGATTATCTGAATTCATTTTGAAAATGTTCTCAGATGGAATGGTGTTCAACAAAACAAGGCTTTTGTAGTTTTTGGTAAAGATGGCAAAGTACAGAGTAGCATTACTCTCTTTTTGCAATTTACGCAATGCGGGATCTACAATGATGGAGCTACCCATTTCAGAGAGCTCAATGAAAAGTGTACGGCTTATATCAGGTTTCACGGCACGACCTCTTAGCAAATCGATCAGCCAGACAAATGGCATGATGAGCAAACAGAGCAACACGCCCACATTCTGATCAATCTTGCGCATTGCATCTACCGTCATAGAATTATTAAGTGAGTTAAGACGGCAAATTTAACCAGTAACCTGTAACAAAGAAAGATTTATGGTTCTTTCTCAAAGGTACCAGGCATCATCACTCATTACGCAGAGTTTCTACGGTATTGACTTTAGACGCACGAATGCAATGATAGGCGATGGTCATGAATGCTAAAGTCAGATTAACTAAACCGGCCATCACAAAAAGCGAGATGCCAATCTCCGTCCGATACGCAAACCCCGAAAGCCACTCACGTTGGAAGTAATATCCTACAGGCACCGATAAAACAAGAGCTACAAGTAAAAGGAACCCAAAATCTTTGGTTAGCAACAATAAAATGTTCTTAAACTCAGCTCCCAGAATTTTGCGAATGCCAATCTCTTTTGTTCGTTTAGTTACAGCAAATGAGGCAAGACCAAACAGCCCTAGCAAGGCTATACTTAATGCAATAATGGAGAAAGCAGTAAACAAATCTCCGGTAAGCTGCTCGTGCTGGTAAAGTGCACGATAGTTTTCATCTAGAAATGAATAGTCAAATGGAATAGAGCCTGCTAAATTTTTCCATGATGTTTCCATTGATTTAAGCGTTTGTTGCACGTCACCAGAATTGACTTTAACCAACATATACTCGTAATCCGATGGTGTAAATTCAATCACGAGCGGCTGTATAGCGGAGTGCATAGATTGAAAATGAAAGTTTTTAATCACAGCAACAATAGCACCTAGCTGTTGATTGCCGTGCCGGATGCTAATCTTGCTGTTGAGCGCCTGTTCACTGGTCCAGCCGATTGATTGCAACGCACTTTCATTGATTGCAAAATAATGAATAGAATCATTGGGTACCACCTTGCTCAGAAGCGATTTGTCGGTGTGCAAATCGATTCCAAGTGTTGAGAAAAATTGTGGGTCTACGGATAGGTAATAAACACCTAGTTGGCGCGAATCGGGAAGGTCAATGTTTTCGGCCGTTTGCACATTGGTTGGCAACTGTGATGTAAAGGCTACCCCATCCACTGTAGGCAATGTTTCGAGAGTAGACTTAAGCAATTCATATTTCTCCTTTACACCGGTGTATCCTATCGGCACAACTACCACTTGTTCGCGATTATAACCGGTTGATTCATTCTTTAAAAATTGAATTTGTTGAAACGTAGTAGCAGTGCAAATTGTGAGAATAATAGAAATTGCAAATTGAAAAACGACTAAGCCTTTGCGCAACGTTGTACCTTTCAATGCAGAGTCAAAAGAAGGCTTGAATAATTTTACAGGCTGAATGCCGGATAACAGGAGTGCCGGGAAAAACCCTGAGACTATTCCGATTATTAAACCCGAAAGCAGGAAGGGAATAATGTGTGTGATGTCATAAAGCTTCAAAGAGAAATATTTTTCACTGGCAATTGAAATTAGTAAGGGGCGAAAACTTTCTATTAATACGATTGATAGCAACAGAGCTGCTATCGAAATTGTCAACGATTCACTTATAAATTGCGTCATCAATTGTAATCGGTTCGCACCCATCACTTTTCGAACACCCACCTCTTTGAATCGCTGCGTATAACGCGCAGTAGAAAGATTTATATAATTGACGATGGCCACAACCAGCACAAGCAAGGCAATTGTAATAAAGAGATAGACTATTCTACTATCTCCATTCGGCAACAATTCTGATTTTAGATGGGAAGTGAGATGAATGGACTGTACGGGTTGTAGAACTGCATTGATGGTTTTGCCGAATCCTTTGGGGTCATCTGGAAAATGATCGAATAGATTGTTTATCTTTTGTTGCAATAATTTGGCAGATGCGCCTTTTTTCAAACGCACATAGGTGTGAAAGGAAATACCGCTCCATACGCTTTGCTCTGCTTCCTGTATCCACGGATGCGATTCCATCGATGCGATCATATCAAAATGCATGTGGGAGTTAACTGGCCAATCGGAGATAATTCCGGTAACTTCAAAAGATTTATGATCACCAATTGTCACCAATTTTCCGATGGGATTTTCATTGCCAAAAAGTTTTAAGGCAAGTGAAGAGGTCAATACAATTGCATTGGGTTTAGCCAAAGCCACAGTGGCTGCACCGTCAATAAAATTTGCTGGAAAAATTTTAAAAAAAGTGGAATCAGCATAGTATAAAACAGAATTGGTATTGATATGAGTTTGATACACGATGCTAGTTTTCGATCCTAAAAAGCTCGTATTAAATACGCGAGCACTTTCTTCTACTTCGGGAAACTCGGAAAGCACTCGGGTACGCACCATAGGAAAGGCAGTCGCATAACCTTCGCTGGGCTCATTGTCCCACTGCGTGGCAAGACGATACAAATTACCGCTGTTGTGAAAAGTGTCGTAGGTTGTTTCAAATTTTACCCAACTAAAAATAAAGTAACAGGTAGCAATGGCTACCGCCAATCCAAGTGCATTGATGAGGGTATAAAGTTTGTCTTTGACGAGATTGCGTATAGAAACCGCTATATAATTCGATAGCATGACACAGGATTTAATTCGTAAATCTCAAGGAACGTGCCAAGTATAAAAATGATAAAAATCAGCTACCAAACTGATAATAGTGAAAGTGGGAGGTTCGATTTCGGACGCTAGCGATCGCCAATGAACGGTGACTGTTACATCTTTCCCCGATTTAAATCCGGAATGCGGTCAAACAACTTGATGGCTTGTTGAAGTACTTCGTTTGTTTCGTTGAAAATCGGGTAGAAGTGACTGTTATCCCACACATGGCGTGCTACCTCGGCTTTGATATAAATCTGAAACAGTTTTTTGTTTTTGTTCAAATCTTTGAAGTCCGGAGGAATGTTGTTTTTCTTTCCCAATTCTACTACCTGATTCAGCATAGCATCACTCACGAGGAAATTTTGCCGGTAGTCCTGAAATCCTTTTGCTTGCAAATTTTTAGCATTTGCTTCTGCGTAATTGAAGCAATATTCACGTAGAACATTCGCAAAAGATAACTCATTAAAGTACTTACTGCTGAGTGTGGTATCGAGCGGCACAAAATAGTCGGGCATGATGCCACCACCTCCATACACGGTGCGGCCATTCAGTGTTTTGTATTTGAGTGAATCATTGAATTTGATACTGTCGGCTGTAAAAAATTCGCCATGCTTGTAGCGCTTGGCAATATCACGATCGTAGTCATCTGAATTTTCATAGGGTTTTTGAATAGAGCGACCGCTCGGTGTGTAGTAACGCGAAATAGTCAGACGCACTTCGGATCCATCATTTAAATCAAATGGCCGCTGCACCAAACCTTTTCCAAATGATCTCCGACCCACTACCAGCGCACGATCATTATCTTGCAAAGCTCCACTCACAATTTCAGATGCAGAAGCGCTGCCTTCATTCACTAGCACAATCAAGTCACCTTGCTCAAAATCTCCTTCATTGGTAGCTACTGCATTTTCGTTGTACCTTTTTTCTTGTCCGTTGGTGAAAACAATTTTTTCTCCGGCCGGCAAAAATTCATCGGCTACCGCAATGGCTTGATCCATGTATCCACCCGGATTGCCTTGCAAGTCGAGGACGAGTTTTTTCATGCCTTCTTTGCGCAGTTTATTCATGGCGGTTTTTACTTCTTCGTGGGTGGTTTGTGAAAAACGATTGACTTTGATGTAACCTATTTCTGGCTCAATCATATACGAGGCATCGACAGAGAATTGCGGAATTTTGTCCCGAATGATGGTGAAGATGATGGGCTCCTTTTTATTTTTTCGCAACACTTCAATTTTCACTTCGGTGCCTTTGGGACCTTTGAGATGACGCTGCACATCTCGGCTGGTGAGGTTGACACCGGCAATGGTAGTATCATTTACTTTGATGATTTTATCGCCACTGCGCAAGCCCACGGCTTCAGAAGGCCCACCGCTGAGGGCGGCAACTACAAATAATGTGTCGTGAAATATGTTGAACTCAATACCAATGCCTTCAAAATTTCCTTTTAGATCTTCGTTGGCCGCTATACGATCGCGCGCGGAGATGTAAGCCGAGTGTGGATCGAGTTTGCTGAGCAAGTGAGCGATGGCATCTTCAACGAGCGCATCGGTTTTGGTTTCGTCCACATACTCTTTGTTGACGAGGGTAAGCACTTCCCGCAGTTTCTGGAGGTCTTTGTTTACCTCGCTACTACCCGATTTATTGCTGAGGCCAGCCCCGATAAGCACTCCGAATGCCAGACCTACGCATAAAACTAAAGGCAAACTGATTTGGTGCTTGGAATTTTGGTTTTCCATTGAAGATTGTAAGGTTTAACTAAGCACTTAACGCTTGTTTTACGTCAAGGTTATCTGCAAAAAAAGCAAATAAACACAGGAGTAAAAAGTTCTGAATGTTTTTGCGGTGATGAGCTCGCTCGTGGAAGTGATATTCGTGCGTCAGCGGGCAAAGGATAGAAGCGGAAAGCCAGCCTAGGCGGAAGCGAAATGGGCTGGCTTGTAGCAAATAGCCTGGTGGCTGACAGCGCCTCGCACAGCCATGCCCCAAAGTATTTGTAAAGCAATTGTTAACAGCGCATAATTTCGGTCGCTCAGGCCATTTAATTTGTATATTTACTTTTTCATGGAAAGGGCATCGCTAAAAAATAGACGTATTTCGGACCTCGTTGAGCAGGACAACGAGGTGGCTCAAGTATTGTACTATTTTGGAATTCGATTTTATGAGCATGCCAATCAAACACTGGAGCAGGTTTGTCGCTTGCGCGGACTGCGCGTAGATCAGATGGAACGCGAATTGCTTTCGCCCCGCACCAACTTTCATGAAGAAGATATTCCGCTATTTTCGTACCCAATCGATTTAATTATTGAGTATCTGAAGCATGCTCACTTTTTGTTTGTGAAACACAAGCTGCCTTACATCGGCAAGCTGGTGGAAAACTTTAAAGCGAATCATGCAGATTATTTGCAAGTGGAGCGCGATTTGAAAATGTTGTATCCGCTTTTTCTGGAAGATTTTATCCATCACATCTATGAAGAAGAAGATGGATTGTTCAAATACATCCGCTCATTGCAAAATGCGGTGAAAAATCAATATCACGCCACTAAGCTTTATTATCAGATGGAGCGCTACTCGTTGCAGCGCTGCGCCATTGACCACGAAAGCCATGATGATGAGATGGAAGGCATTCGAAAAATTACCAAAGACTACCACTTGACACCTGATGCGCCACTGCATGTGAAGGTGATTTATTCGGAACTGCAGCAGTTTGAAAAAAGTTTGCAGGTACATGCCCGCATTGAAAACGAAATTTTGTTTCCGAAGGCAATGGCGTTGGAGAATCAGGTGCGCGTCATTCTGGCTGAGAAAATCAAGTTGAACTAATATGGGGTGGCTGGCAATTTTGAATGCCGCTATTTTTTTAATATTAGGAGTGCTGCACTTTTATTGGGCGTTGGGGTTTAATTGGGCGCTGGATGTGGCGGTGCCTTCAAATACGAATGGCGAAAAAATATTGCACCCATCTGCTACTGCCAGCACGGTGGTAGGAATTGGTTTGTCCGTGATGGCCGCAATTCATTTGGCAAATGCCCGTCTTTGGCATAATGAATTTCCGCAAGTGATTAAGTACGCTACACTGACTATGGCTATTGTTTTTCTACTTCGCACGATCGGAGATTTTAAATGGGTGGGTTTGTTCAAAAAAGTAAAGAATACACCTTTTGCTAAAAATGATACGCGCTATTATGTGCCGCTCTGTTTGTTTCTCTCTGTTTCAGCTTTCCTCTTATTTTTTCTGCGATGAGTTTAAGTCAACTGCATAAACTGCGTGAAGTGGCCCGCAGCAGCAACTTTACCGAGATAGAAAAATTCTTTAACGCTTCGGCACAGTTGAAGCAAATGCACATTCGTGTCGACTTATCGGATGTGAAGCAACCACAAGTTTGCATTGACGAGGTGTTGGAGATTCACAAAGGGGGCATTGGAACCGAAGCGGTGAATGGTGCTGTGATTGCTTTGTTGGTTGATTTGGCGATTGGGCTGCTGGGCATCCGCCATTATGCAGAAGGAATGACAGCCACCTCGAATTTGAACATCAATTATGTGAAGCCATTGATGGCTAATAAAGTGGTGGTTCGTGCCGAAGAGACGGAAGTAATTGGCAAACGCATATTTGGAATTGCTCGTGTGATGAATGAGAAAGGTGAGGTGTGTGCGTATGCCACTGGTTCCCTCGCATCGGGAATTGTGGTGGGATGATTACACCAGATTATTCGCGTAAGCGTATTTGACAAGACCCACTAAGTTGGTTGCTCCGGTTTTCTTCAAAATGTTTTTGCGATGTGTTTCTACCGTGCGTTCGCTGATGAACAACACTTCGGCAATTTGGCGACTGTTGAATTCTTTGGTGATCAGTTTCAAGATTTCAATTTCACGACTGGTAAGCACTCCACGCTCTTCTTCTTCGGGCAGGTTGATGAGCAACTCAGCTACTTCATCGCTCAGAAAGCGTTTTCCTTCTATTACTTTTTGCAATGCATCGGTCAGGTTTTTGTAAGTGTCTTTTTTCAAAATATATCCGGAAACACCTGAGCGCAACAGTTCTTTCACCACGGCCGGATCATCGTGCATGCTCAGAACAATAATTTTTATTTCGGGCTGGGCGATGCGAGCGGCTTTTACTAACTCTAACCCCGTGATGCCGGGCATTTCATAATCGGTGATGAGTAAATCAAATTCATTGGATTTAATATAGTCTAATGCAGCCAAGCCCGAGGTAGCGGTGTGGGTCACTTCAAAAGGATCGCGAATTAGATTTTTCATTCCCTCCAGCAAGATGGGATGATCATCGACCAGCAAAACGGAATGCTTTATCATGCGTTGTAAAATTCGACCAAATGGTGTACTTAACCAAATCACATCCGTGCTGATTTTATTCAGCAAAACAACGAAGCCCACAGACCTCTCAAAATACCGAGGCCTCGGTATTTTTCACTTCGGTAGTAGCGGTGATGTTCATCGGCACTTGGATGGTTACGGTATTATTTTTTCTTCCGGCAACCACATCCCAATCAACGCTACCTTTGATCAGATTCAATCGCGTTTGAATAGTGCGCCAGCCATTGCTTTGGGTGCTGTTTTGAAAGGCGGTCAAGTCATAGCCCATGCCATCGTCTTCAAGCGTGATGATCACTTCTTCGGTATGGCCGGTGAATGAAAGAGTTAGTTC